>JAEYMI010000049.1 GCA_023461275.1 Actinomycetes bacterium
CGGAGATTTCACCACCCGCGTCATCCGCGAAGGACCCGACGCCGGGCGCATCGCGTGGCGACTAAACACCCACCCCGGACAACAACCCAACCCCGAACAGATCAACCGCCTACCCGACGTCGTACCCGCCTTCCACCGCTACCTACGCGCAATCCGAACCGAGATCCACCGCCGACCACCAGACACCCGACCGGCAAATTCCCGACCGCCAGACAATCGGCATCGGACACGCCCACCGTGGACCGCCGACGAGAACAGTCGCCACCAACGACTACTCCAAGCCGGATTCATCCTCTACCAACCCGCCTGATCGTCGGGACCCCTGATCGTCGGGACCCCTGATCGTCGGGAACTCCTGATGGTCGGGATCTGTAGTGCCCACCCGACGGCGTCGGCTCATTGCCGACGCGTGGGTCTACAGCGCGTCGGGATCGGTCGCGAGGAGTTGCCCGGCGGCCGCGCAGATCCCGAGTGCCGTGGTCGCCCACGACGGCGTCGCACCGGCGAGCCCGCAGGTGGGCGTGACGATGACGTTCTCCGACAACACTTTCCGATTCAATCCGATCCGGTCGGTCAGCGCCGCCAAGGATGTCGCGACGGTTTCCGCGCGTACCGATCGATCCGCGCGATCGGCTCGTACCGCTCCGGCGACCAGGACGTCGCCACGGTCGACGAGGGCGCCGATCCCATCGAGATCGGCCGCGCCGGACAGCTCGGTGACGTCCACGCCGAGAGCGACCCCGGGCAATCGCTGCGCCAGATCCCAGCGCGGTGTGCCGCAGTTGTGCAGAATCGCCGGCCGCGCCACGACCTCGAACAGTTCACGCAGAGCGTCGGCCACCTCGGCAACAGGAACTGCGGGAATCGTGTCGAAACGGGTCAGTGGACGAACGGTTCCGTCGATCACCGAACCGATCATCGGCTCGTCGATCTGTACGACGACGTCGGCGCCGAGTCGTCGGGTGACGTCAGCGACGTGGGTGCCTAGCCCCTCCGCGGTCGACGCCACAATGTCCGACCATGCGCCCCGATCCCGGATCGCTTTGTGTCCGTTGGCCAGTTCCACCGACGCCGCCAGCGTGAACGGACCGCACACGGCGACCTTGAAGCTACGGCCGGCTCCGATGAAACCCGCTGTGTCCCAAAGCTCTTCGACCGCGTCGAGGTCCGCACTGAGGTAGTCGCGGGCCCGCCGGGACAACGATGACGTGCGCGCCGAGAGCCGGTAGCCGTGCGGTGTGGTGTCGAGTGGCAGATCGACGAGTAGTGCTGCCATCCGGCCGATCATGTCGGCACCGAGGCCACGTGCGGGGAGTTCGGGAAGGAACCCGAGATCGAGTTCGCCGGTGACCACCGCGGCGGACTCACGCGGATCGGTGCCGGGCATCGAGCCGACGCCGGTACCGATGCCGGTCGGCAGAGCGCTCACGCGCGGGTGGTGGCGTGAGCCCGAAGCGAGGCGTCCGGTCCTGAATCAGCGTCCGACGCCGGCTCAGAGGAGGTCTCACTGATCCGCCCGCAGCCCACCACCTGGTCGCCGCGCTGCGCGTCGGGCAGGTACAGCACCGCGGCCTGACCGCGCGCGACACCGGTCAGCGGCTCCCGCAGGGCGATGTCGATGGCCTGCTCACCGTCGACGTCGACGGCGGTGGCCACCGCGGGAGCCAATCCGCCATGGGCACGCACCTGCACCGTGCAGTCGAGGGGCCCATCCGGGGTGACACCCGACGTCCACACCGGACGCGTCGCCCGGATGTGCCAGACCTGCAGGTCTGCCGCCGAACCGACGGTGACGGTACCGCTCGCGGGGTCGATGTCGGTGACGTAGCGGGGCTTGCCATCGGACGCCGGATTCTCCAGGCCCAGGCCCTTGCGCTGACCGATGGTGAAGCCGTGGACACCGTCGTGGTCACCGAGCCGCTCCCCCGTGCCGGCGTCGACGAGCGCGCCGGGCCGGATACCGATCCGGGCGCCGAGGAACGCACGGGTGTCGCCGGTGGGAATGAAGCAGATGTCGTGCGAGTCGGGCTTGTCGGCCACGGCGAGTCCGCGGCGCGCCGCCTCGGCGCGGATCTCCGGCTTCGGGGTGTCCCCCACCGGGAAAAGTGCGCGATCGAGCTGCTCACGGGTCAAGACCGCCAGAACGTAGGACTGGTCCTTGTCCTCGTCGACGGCACGGCGGAGTTCACCGTCGACCAGGCGTGCGTAGTGGCCCGTCGCGAGCGCGTCGAAGCCCAGCGCGACGGCTTTGCTTGCCAAGGCCGCGAACTTGATCTTCTCGTTGCAGGTCAGGCACGGATTGGGCGTCTGCCCGGCGGCGTAGGCGTCGACGAACTCGTCGATCACGTCTTCTTTGAACCGGTCGGCGAAGTCCCACACGTAGAACGGGATGCCGAGGACGTCGGCGGCGCGGCGTGCGTCGGAGGCGTCCTCACGGGAGCAGCAGCCCCGCGAACCGGTGCGCAGCGCGCCGGGTGCCGTCGACAGCGCCAGGTGTACCCCGACGACGTCGTGGCCCGCATCGACCGCGCGGGCCGCGGCGACCGCGGAGTCGACGCCGCCGCTCATTGCTGCCAATACGCGCATCTACCGGCCCCCCGAACCCGTCGAGACTAGTCCGGCCGTCCGTGCACGGTCGACGACCTCGCCGATGATGGCGGCGACGGCGTCGATGTCGGCGTCGGTGGTGGATGGCGCCAGAGAGAATCGCAGCGAACCGCGCGCGGATGCCACGTCGAGTCCCATGGCGAGCAGCACGTGGCTGGCCTGCGCGACGCCGGCGGTGCACGCCGATCCGGTGGAGCATTCGACGCCGTTGGCGTCGAGCAGCATCAGCAACGAGTCGCCCTCGCAGCCGTCGAAGGACACGTGGACGTTGCCGGGCAGGCGCGCATCCCCCATCGGGCCGTTGGCCGAGGTTTCCGGAATGGCGAGCAGGATGTCGAAGAGTCGGTCACGCAGTGCACTCACCGATGCGATCGAATCGTCCAGTTCGTCAACCGCGACCTTCAAGGCCACCGACATTCCGACGGCACCGGCGACATCCTGTGTGCCAGAACGAATATCGCGCTCGTGGCCGCCACCGTGCAGCAGCGGGACGCATTCGACGTCGCGGCCGAGCAGCAACACTCCGATACCTTGTGGACCGCCGAACTTGTGTGCGGCGATGCTCATCGCACTCAGACCGCTCGCAGTGAAGTCGACCGGGATGTGCCCGACGGCCTGGACCGCGTCGGAATGCACCGGCACACCGAACTCGGCGCCGATGGCGGCGAGTTCGGCGATCGGCTGGATCGTCCCTACCTCGTTGTTGGCCCACATCACCGAGATCAGCGCGGTCTGTTCGGCGTGGGCTTCGAGCTCGGCGCGCAGATCGGCAGGCGACACCACACCGTCGGCGTCGACCGGTAGGACAACCAACTCCGCCCCGTCCGTGCCGTTCTTGCAGAGCCACTCCGCCGGATCGAGTACAGCGTGATGCTCGACAGCCGAGACGATGATTCGTCGACGACGCTCATCGGCCCGGTGACGGGCCCAGTAGATACCCTTCACCGCCAGGTTGTCGGCCTCGGTCCCCCCGCTGGTGAACAGCACCTCCGACGGACGGGCCCCGACTGCTGCGGCGATTCGTTCGCGGGCTTCTTCGAGCAGGCGACGCGCCCAGCGTCCCGAACCGTGCAGCGACGACGCGTTACCCGGCCGCGTGAACACAGCGGTCATCGCCTCGACGGCCTGCGGCAGCATCGCGGTCGAGGCAGCGTGGTCGAGGTAGACGGGGTTCGGAGACGGTGTGGGCATTATCAGCAAGGATAAACGCGCACCGTCCGCCGACAAATTCCCGCGCGAATCAACGTCGGCGTTCGACGTCCGGTTAAGGCCACGAATCAGGTCGCCGGCGCTTCGTCGACAAAGGTGATGCCGAGCGCAGCGCGTACCCGGTCCATGACCTCGATGGTCTCGATGGCGTCGGACAGCGGGTGAATGCTGGAGGTAACCGCTCCCGAAACGATGTCGCGGGCCGCATCCACCGGACAGAAGTGCAAGGCATCCGAATGCCCGACCGCTGTCTCGTCGTGAACAAACGTCGACCCGGCGCGCAGGCGCACCGAGAACGAGCCCGGTTGATAAAACGGCCCCGGCAGCACCATGGTCCCGTCGACCCCGGCGACCACCGCAGTGGTGGGGGTATCGGCGAGGATCGTGGTGTTCGCCAGTGACTGTGCGCCGCGGGCGTGACCGAAGACCGCCGAGATCTGACCGTTGATCTCTGGCGTTCCCGACCTTCCCGTAGGTACCGACTGACCAACCGCGGCCACCGAGTCGACCCGGCCAAGGACCCAGTTCGCGAAAGCGATCGGATAGGTCCCGAGATCCAGGAGCGGACCACCCGCCAGTGCAGGATCGAAGATCCGATGATCAGGTGTGAAGTACTCGCCGTGATCGGCGATCACCGTCCGCACCGGTCCGAGCATCCCGTCATCGAGGATCTGGCGGATGACGTCGAACTTCGGCAGAAATCTGGTCCACATCGCCTCCCCCGCGAAGACCCTCGCCGCTGCCGCTGCCTCGGCGATCTCGCGGCCCTGCACTGCGTTCAATGCCAGGGGCTTCTCCACCAGGACATGCTTTCCCGCCGCGATGGCATCGACAGCACAGCGATGATGTGCGGGGTGCGGAGTGCTGACATAGACGACATCGACCGTCGGATCATTCAGCAGCGCTTGATAACTCCCGTGCGCCACCGGGATGTCGAAGCGATCGGCGAACTGCTGCGCGCGCAGATCGTCGCGTGATCCGACGGCGGTGACGCGTTGGGTGGTGTGACGGGCCAGCGCCGCGACGAATCGCTCGGCGATCCACCCGGGACCGAGGATGCCCCACCGCAAGGAGGGTGCATCACGCGGATCACCGGTGCGCGGCACCGGAAGTTGTTTCAGCACAGCAGATCAGCTCCGATACTTGGTGACGTACTCACCCATGGTCGCCAGTTGGTAGCGCGAGACCTCACGCGCGTTCTCGTCTTCGGCGAAGACACTGGAGACCATGACGGCATCGTCGCGGTCGTAGAAGCCGATGTCTCCGAGTGTCCCGAAGAACTCGTCCCAGTTGACGTCCCCGTCACCGATCTTGAGGTGCTGGTGCACGCGGACCGCGTTACCGGGCGGGTTGGTGATGTAGCGCAGGCCGTGCGACGCGTGGTGGTCCA
>JAEYMI010000050.1 GCA_023461275.1 Actinomycetes bacterium
CCCCCCCCCCCGGGGGGGGGGGGGGGGGGGGCCCCCCCCCCCCCCCCCCCGGCCCTACCCCGACAGCCCCCACCCCGACCGCCACACTCCCGGCCTTCGACGCGCAGCGCGCCTGGAAGCTCAACCCCTCGGTGGCGCTGCGGCCCGAACCATTCGGTGCGCTGCTCTACCACTTCGGCACCCGCAAGCTCTCGTTCCTCAAGAACCTCACCGTCGTCGCGCTGGTGCAGTCGCTGGGCGAGCACGCCAGCGGTGAAGCCGCCCTGGCCGCAGCCGACCTCGGGTCCGGTTCGCGCCACCAGTACGTGCAGGCACTGGATGCGCTGGCCCGGTCCGGGATGATCATCGCCCGCGACGAATAGACCTCGACCGGCCAGATTGCCACCGGCCAGGTCATCATCGGCGCCGGCCCTCGCGCCGTCCCACCAGCTTTTGCCGCCCAAGGAGTCCACCACATGACCACCGTCGAAATGCCACCCACGGCAACCGAACTCATCGACCCGCGACCTGCGAAGGTCGACGCGCCGGTGCAGGTCGGACGCCTCGTCGATCAGTTCGAGAAGGGCCTGGACGCCCCGATCTGCCTGACCTGGGAACTGACCTACGCCTGCAATCTGGCGTGCGTGCACTGCCTGTCGTCGTCGGGCAAACGCGACCCGCGTGAGCTGTCCACCGACCAGTGCAAGGCAATCATCGACGAGCTGCAGCGGATGCAGGTGTTCTACGTGAACATCGGTGGCGGCGAGCCGACGGTGCGCCCGGACTTCTGGGAGCTGGTGGATTACGCCACCAGCCACCAGGTGGGAGTCAAGTTCTCCACCAACGGATTACGGATCGACAAGAAGGTCGCCGAACGGCTCGCCGCGTCGGATTACGTCGACGTGCAGATCTCGCTCGACGGTGCCACCGCCGAGGTCAACGACGCCGTGCGCGGCCCCGGCTCGTTCGACATGGCGGTCCGCGCCCTGGAGAACCTGTCCGAGGCCGGCTTCCGCGACGCCAAGATCAGCGTGGTGATGACCCGGCAGAACGTGGCCCAACTCGACGAGTTCAAAGCCCTCGCCGACCGCTACAACGCCACCTTGCGAATCACCCGGTTGCGTCCGTCGGGTCGCGGCGCCGACGTCTGGGATGATCTGCACCCACTGCCCGAGCAGCAGCGTGATCTTTACGATTGGCTTGTCGCACATGGTGATCGGGTGCTGACGGGTGATTCGTTCTTCCACCTGTCGGCCTTCGGCGGTGCCGGTGGCAGCGGCGGGTTGCCCGGCCTGAACCTGTGCGGCGCCGGCCGCGTGGTGTGTCTGATCGACCCGGTCGGCGATGTCTACGCCTGCCCGTTCGCCATCCACGAGAACTTCCTCGCCGGAAACATTCTCTCCGACGGCGGATTCCAGCACATCTGGCAGAAGTCGGAGTTGTTCACCGAACTGCGTGAACCGCAGAACGCCGGTGCCTGCACCAAGTGCGCGCACTTCGACGCCTGCCGCGGTGGGTGCATGGCCGCGAAGTTCTTCACCGGACTGCCCCTGGCCGGACCCGACCCGGAATGCGTGCAGGGATTCGGTGAGCAACTGCTCGCCGGCGAACGCTCCAAACCGACTGCGAACAAAGACCATTCGCGCGGCACACCGCTGACGCTGATGACCCGTGGTTCCGACGGCGCCCTGCTGCCGATCGGTGCGCCACCGTCGAAGAGCTGCAACGAGAATCCGCTCGCGGGTTTCACCCCCTGATCAGTTCAATCCTGACAGTTCAATCCTGACAGGGGATTTCATCCCACCAGGTAGATAAGGAAAGACAGATGTCCATCAATCCGTGGGCCCGCAACCCGTGGTTCGAAACCGTCGCCGAAGCCCAACGTCGGGCCAAGAAGCGTCTCCCGAAATCGGTGTACTCGTCGCTGGTCGCCGGCACGCAGGCCGGGATCACCGTCACCGACAACACCGAGGCGTTCAAGGAGATCGGCTTCGCCCCGCACGTGGTGGGGGTGCAACCCGACCGGGAGATGACGACGACGGTGATGGGCCAGGAACTGTCGTTTCCGGTGATGATCACCCCGACGGGTGTGCAGGCCGTCGACCCCGACGGTGAGGTTGCCGTGGCGCGTGCGGCCGCCGCGCGCGGAACCGCGATGGGGCTGTCGAGTTTCGCCAGTCACCCCATCGAGGAGGTGACCGAGGTCAACGACAAGATCTTCTTCCAAATCTATTGGCTGGGAACGAGAGATGAGATCCTCTCACGCGTGGAGCGTGCCCGCGCCGCCGGTGCCAAAGGGCTGATCGTCACCACCGACTGGGTGTTCAACATCGGCCGCGACTGGGGTAGCCCGGAGATCCCGGAGAAGGTCGATTTCAAGGCGCTGCTGCGGCTGGCTCCCGAGATCGCGGTCAAACCGCGGTATGCGATGGATTGGGTGCGCGGCGGCAAGGTCATCATCCCCGACCTCACTGCTCCCAACCTGCCGCCGACCGTGGCAACCGCCGGTCCGACCTTCTTCGGCGCTTACTACGACTGGATGAATACCCCGCCGCCCACCTGGGAAGACCTGCAGTGGCTGCGCGAGCAGTGGGGCGGGCCGTTCATGGTCAAGGGCATCACCCGTCTCGACGACGCCCGACGCGCCGTCGACATCGGCGCCACCGCACTGTCGGTGTCCAACCACGGTGGCAACAACCTCGACGGCACCCCGGGCGCCATCCGGGTGCTCGGCCCGATCGCCGACGCCGTCGGACATGACATCGAGGTGATCTTCGACGGCGGCATCCGACGCGGCAGCGACGTCGCCAAGGCGCTGGCCTTCGGAGCCCGCGCGGTGATGATCGGTCGCGCCTACCTGTGGGGTCTGGGCGCCAACGGCCAGGCCGGCGTCGAGAACGTCCTCGACCTGATGCGCATGGGCCTCGACGGCGTACTGATGGGCTTGGGGCGCAAGAGCGTTCACGAACTGTCCCGAGACGACCTGATCATCCCGGACGGCTTCGAGCGGTCCTTCGGACACGCCTGATTCCCGGCGGGCTGTCTCCGGCCGCGAGACGGCCCGACCACAAGACAGCCGGCTGTCGTGCGCATACCCCAAAGTGCGTACGGCAGCCGGTTCCGCTCGCGCTGAATAAGACGTCGACAGCGCCCTCGCGCACATCGAGAGCGCCCTCCGCATCGTCGACGGCGCCCTCCCTCGTGTCGAGAGCGCCCTCTCGCGCTGATCGGGTAGCCCGCGAGCCGCTAGGTGAGCGAGCGTATCGAACTCCACTGCAACGACTTTCGGGACTAACGGTCTCGATACGCCGCCTCGCTTCGCTCGGTGGCTACTCCACCATCATCTTGGGCGCTGTCGACGTTGCGGAGGGCGCCGTCGACGAGAGGGAGGGCGCTGTCGACGTTGAGTAGGGCGCCGTCGATGCGAGCGGCGTGCGGTCAGTCCGCCCAGATCGTGGCGGGGTCGGTGGCCACACGTGACGGTGGCTCGGGTGTGTCGGTCGCGGTACGAGAGAAGCGCGGCGCCACCTGGGCCTGGGTCACACCGTCGATCTCCACCAGATTGGCGCGCGCCGCCATGTGCGGATCCGACGGCGCCTCGGCGAACGAGAGTACTGGCGAGGTGCACGCATCGGTGCCGTCGAAGACCTTGGTCCACTCGTCGCGGGTGCGCGAGGCGAAGGTGTCGGTGAAGATCTGCCTGAGCCGCGGCCAATTCGCGACGTCGTTCTGTCCGGGCAGGTCGGCGTCGGACAGTCCCAGTCCGGCGAGTAGCTGCGCGTAGAACTGTGGCTCGATGGCGCCGACGGCCATGTACTTGCCGTCTGAGGTCTCGTACACCTCGTAATACGGCGCGCCGGTGTCGAGCATGTTCACGCCCCGCTCGTCGCTCCACAAGCCGGTCCCGCGGAACGCCCAGATCATTTGTCCCAGAACCGAAGCGCCGTCGACCATGGCTGCGTCGACGACCTGTCCGCGACCTGAAGTCTGCCGTTCCAGCAACGCGGCGAGCACACCCATCACCAGGAACATCGATCCGCCGCCGAAGTCGCCGGCGAGGTTGAGCGGGGGCACCGGCCGTTCGCCCGCGCGCCCGATGGCATGCAGCATGCCGGTCAGGGAGATGTAGTTGATGTCGTGGCCGGCGCGATCGGCGCGCGGGCCGTCCTGGCCCCACCCGGTCATGCGGCCGTACACCAGTCGAGGATTGACGGCCTCGACGTCGTCGGGTCCAAACCCCAGGCGTTCCATGACGCCCGGCCGGAAACCCTCGAGGATGACGTCGGCCTTGGCGATCAGTCCGAGGATGGTGTCGCGGTCAGCTGGGTCTTTCAGGTTGGCCTCGACGACCCGTCGGCCACGCAGTAGTGCATCGGCGGCGAGACCGTCGGCGGGCAGTGATCCGGGTCGCTGGACCCGGATGACGTCGGCGCCGAGATCGGCCAGCATCATCGCCGCGTGCGGTCCGGGCCCGATACCAGCGAACTCGACCACTCGTATCGCGGTGAGCGGACCGCTCTTTCCACTGTTGTGCGTAGCGTCGGCGGTCATGGTGGTGCCCTCCACTGGGATCAGCCGACGTGTGTCGGCGGTCACTTCTCGGCATTCAGGATGCCACAACCGATCGATCGCTCGGTTCTGGGGGTCGAATTCCGGCGGAAGTCGTATGAATTGTCGTGAGGCGGTTACCACATTGAATTCACGTCGCTAGAGTTGACCAGATGATGTCCTCGGCGGTCCTGGGTCGACTGTGCTGGCCCCAGCTCGCCGATCGTTCCGTCACTCTCGTTGTGCCGCTGGGCGCGGTGGAGCAGCACGGCCCGCACCTTCCGTTGGACACCGACAGCCGAATCGCGACCGCGGTGGCCGCGGCCGCCGTCGAGGGGTTGTCGGTCGGGGAACTGTCGGTGGGGGAGCGTCCCGACTCGGTCAACGGACCGTCGGCGCAGACCCTGCTCGCCCCGACGCTCAGCTACGGCGCGAGCGGAGAGCACGAGGGATTCCCCGGAACGGTGTCGATCGGCCTCGAGGCGCTCAAGCTGGTGCTGGTGGAATACGGTCGCAGCGCGTGCCGGTGGGCGAGCCGAGTGGTCTTCGTCAACGGCCACGGTGGCAACGCCCGCGCCGTGCTCGCCGCAGTGCGGCTGCTGCGGTACGAAGGCCGCGATGTCGCCTGGTTCCCCTGTGGCTCACCCGCCGCCGACGCACACGCAGGGCGTACGGAAACCTCTGTGCTACTGCATCTTTCGCCCGACGACGTGCGCCGCGACGAAGTCGCCACCGGCAACTCGGCTCCCATCGACACCCTGTTGCCGACGCTGCGTGCCGGTGGGGTGAAGGCGGTCAGTCCCAATGGCATCCTCGGCGACCCGACCGACGCCGACGACGAGCTCGGACGCAAACTGACGCACGCGATGGTCGAGACCTTGGTGGCGGCAATGACGAAGTGGTCGGTGGACGACATGGGGCGGTTGACATGACTTCCGATACGGCGACGGTGGACACCGGCGCGGGGGTGGGTACCTCACCCCAGTGGCTCCCCAATGGTTTCCAGGTGCAGATCGATCTGCGCTGCGCCCGCGACGGCGATCTGCGCTATCTGGTCGGCGGTTCACCCACCCGGATGATGCGACTCTCGGACGCGGCCCTCGGAATGACCTCGGCCGAAGGTCGAATCGAAGTGTGCGACAAGTCAACTCGCACGCTCGCACGCCGACTGCTCGACGCCGGACTCGCCAATCCGCGGCCCATGTTCGGTCCCGGCGTCGAGGACGTCACCGTGGTGATCCCGGTCAAGGACAATCAGAGTGGCGTCGACCGGCTGCTCGCCGCGGTCGACGGGATCGCCGCCATCGTCGTCGACGACGGGTCGCAGGTTCCCATCCGCGTCACCGGACCCGACGTCCGGCTGGTGCGGTTCGAGGAGAACCGTGGACCGTCCGCGGCACGCAACGCCGGCGCGGCGTTGGCCACCACCGACTTCGTGGCCTTCCTCGATTCCGACGTGATCCCGCCGGCCGACTGGCTGACCATGCTGCTCGGGCACTTCTCCGACCCGACGGTCGCCGTGGTCGCGCCACGCATCGTCGGGCACAGCCGCGCGGCGTCGGACACCTCGCTGGTCGAGCGTTACGAGAACGGCCACTCGTCGCTGGACATGGGCCCCGAAGAGGCCTCGGTGGTTCCCGGTACGCGCGTACCATACGTTCCGAGTGCGGCAATGGTGCTGCGCCGCAGTGCTTTCAGTGGATTCGACGAGACGTTGCGGGTGGCCGAGGACGTCGATCTCTGTTGGCGGATGCATAAGGACGGCTGGCGAATCCGCTACGACCCGGTCGCCGAGGTGGCCCACGATCATCGCAGCAGCCTCAAAGCGGTCCTGGATCGCCGGAGGTATTACGGTACCGGTGCGTCGTTCCTGGCTGATCGGCACGGGGGATTCGCGGCGCCGGTGGTGATGTCGATTCCGATGGCCGCGGCTGTCGTCGCGTTGTTGACCCGGACCAAGATCGGCATGGCGATCGCCGTGGTGCTGCTCGGTCAGATAGCCGTACGACTGCGTGCCCGGCTCGGCGACCTGCCCGACGCGCCACTGGTGGCCACGCAGATGACCGGTCGCGCTCTGGGATTCGGATTGTTGCAGGCCGGCGGCGCGGCGTGCCGGCACTACTGGCCGGTGGCGGTGCTGCTGGCCATCATCTCGGCGAGATTCCGGCGGCTGGTCATCGAACTGGCGGTCGCCGAAGGGTTGGTCGCCTGGATACGCAGCGTGATGGCCGAGCCGTCGGCGCGACCGGCGATGGGCCCGGTGTCGTACATGCTGATGCGACGACTCGACGACCTCGCCTACGGCACCGGGCTCTGGGAGGGCGCGGTTCGGCAGCACGATCTGAGCGCGTTGCGCCCGGTGCTGACGTCCTGACGTTTGGCGACCCGATGGCCGATCCCGTCCTCGTGCCGGCGTTGGCGGATGTGGTCATCGTCGGCGCGGGTAGCGCCGGATGTGTGTTGGCCGAACGACTCTCACGTGATCGCGAGCGTCGGGTGCTGCTCGTCGAGCAGGGTTCGGGTTGGTGGCCCGACGACGATGTCCGGGCCTTGCGGCGTCTGCCGATCGGGTCGGGTGCGCAGTTCGCCGATCATTATCCCGAGACCGCCGGGCTGTCGGTGATCCGCGGGCGTGGGCTCGGTGGATCCTCGATCGTCAACGGCGGCTACTTCTTGCGATGGCATCGGGAGGACTTCGACGGCTGGCTGTCGGGGTGGTCGATCGCCGACGTCGAGGCCGCATACGACGAACTCGACGGTGGGGCCGGACCCGGCGGGGGCACCATGAGTGTCTCACCCTTCGCCGACGACGAACTCGATGACATCTGCCTTGCGTATGAAAACCATTGGGCGCGTGAACTTCCGGTGCGAGAGCCGGCACAGCCGTGGCCGATTGTCGGGGTCAACCGGGTGCGGTCCAATCGGGTCGGGCCCTTGCGCATGACCGCCGCGGAAGCCTATCTGCGGCAGGCTATCTCGCGACCGAACCTGACAGTGCTGACCGCGAGCACCGTCGACGCGCTGCTGACGTCGGGACGCGACGTCACCGGAGTGCGGATCGGGTCGGACGCGGTGCACTGCGACGAGGTCATCCTGTGCGCGGGCACGCTGGGCACCGCGACGCTGCTCGCGTCGTCGACCCTCGATGCCCTGGTACCCGAGCCGGAGCTTCGGATACGTGAACACCGGGAGGTGCTCGTGTCGTATCGCGCGGTGTCGCCCCGATCTGCGGTTGCGGTTCTACCGACCGTGGTGCACACCGCCGATGGATTCGAAATCCGCTGCTATGGAGACGATTTCGCGTCGTTGATCGGCGGGATGCCCGCCACGTCACAGACAATCGGGGTGGCCGGGATGGATCCGGCGGCCGGCGGCTTGCTGCGCATAGTCGACGATCGGCTGCACGTCGAACTGGAACCTCTCGATACCGTTGTGGCCGAAAGGATGTCGGCAGTGGTCGAGTCGGTTATCGAGATGCTGTACTCGGCCGATTTCGCGGGTCTGGTTGACTCGGGTTCAGTCACGGTGGAGCCGGTGGTCGCGACCTCGCAGCACGCGTGGGGAACCATGCCGATGGGCGTGCGGACCGACTGGCTCGGCGGGGTATACGGCACGCGCGGGCTGCGGATCGTCGACGGCTCGATCCTGCCCAGCGACGGACGCAGCGGCCCGCACGCGACGACGATGATGATGGCCTGCCGGATCGGCGATCAACTGATCCTGTGCTGATCGGTTGTCCTGCAGCCTGATCGGGTGCCACCTATCGCTGATCGAGTGCCGACGAGCGCAGCGAGGCGGTGTATCGAGATCACTAGTCGACCAGTATCAGGCAGCTAGGCAGAAACCCCGCTTCTCGTCAGAAACACTCCGCGCGCGCAGTGTTTCTGACGAGAAGTGGTGTTTCTGTGCGCCAGCCCGGCGCGAGGTCTCGATACACCCCTCGCCCAGCAGGGTGGGCACTCGATCAGCAGGCCGGCACCCGGCCACCAGGTGGGTGTCACGCCGTGGCGTCGAGTGTGGCGATGATCTTCGTCGGCTCGATCCACACCGCGAGTTCACCGGGGACGCCGTTGCGGGCTCCGAACTCTTCAGCGCGGTCGGCGCCCATGTAGCGTCCGCCGCACAGCGTGGCGATCCGACGTACCTCCGGCAGATCGTCGGACGTGACCGCGCGGCCCTGGATCTGGACGAACGCATACGGCGGTTCGGCGAGATCGACGGTCATGACGACGCGCGGATCACGGGCTATCGCACGGCCTTTCGCTGTCGTCGCGCCCGTGTTGAACGCGATCCGGTCGCCGTCGACGACGAACCAGACCGGCGCGGCCAGCGGCCGACCGTCGGAGGCGAGGTAGCCCAGATGGCCGGTCTTGGTGCCGGATTCGAGAAAGGCACGGATGTCGGGGTCGGTGAGCGAGGTCATGAGAGCCACGTTACGCGCGGGTGGGCGTGGTTTCGATACGCTTCCTCGCTGCGCTCGGAGGCTACTCAACCCGCAGGGGGCTGGGCTCGGAGGCTACTCAACCCGCAGAGGGGCGGCTCAGATCAGCGTCGACCAGTAGTCCCAGAACTCGACGCCGATGGCGACGATGACCACCGCGTACCAGACCGGCAGCAGGAACCAGAGCCATGAGGTGATCTCGCGACCGCGTTTGGTGGCGTCGAGAACCCTTCCGGCGGAGAGGATCGCGATGATCGGCGTGATCGTCCACACCACCATGCAGTAGGGGCAGAGCGCATGGATCTTGTAGAGCGCCGAGTAGGCCAGGAAGTTGACGAAGACGAAGCCGAGCAGCGCTCCGATGGTCTGTCCGAGCCAATACCACCGCGGCAGCGAGATATTCGCGACCGCGAGAACGCCGGTCACGATGATCACCGCGAAGGCCGCGATACCGATCAGCGGGTTCGGGAAGCCGAAAAGCCCTGCCTGCCAACTCTTCATGACCGACCCGCACGAGATGACCGGGTTGATGCTGCACGACGGCTGGTAGCTCGGATTGGCCAGCAGCTCGATCTTCTCGATCGCCAGCGTCGACGACGCGATGAACCCGATGATGCCCGTGATGAGGACCGTCAGTGCGACCGGCCGCCGCACCGGCACGACAGCACTGAGCCCGCGGGGTGAGCTCGCCTCCGATACGCCACCGTCGTCCGGGGTGTCGTGGGTGACGTCGTCGGTTGTGGTGCTCATGGTGAGTCCTCGGATCGGGCTGGGCAGTAGCGAACCACTGCGTGGAACTACTGCGGGTTGGGTACGGCGTTCAACACGGCGTCGCGCAGCGCTTCAGGGGTGGAGAGCTGAACGTCCTGGCCGTTGATACGGACGGTCGGGGTGCCGGTGGCGTTGGCCTTCTTGGTGGTCTCCTCGACGAACCCGCCGAACTGGCGGTCGGTGATGCACTGCTTGATGTTCTGCGCGCCGGCCTGCTTGGCCAGATTGTTGAGCTCATCGTCGGAGAGGCCGGCACCGCCCTCTTCGGGCTGATTGGCGTAGAGCGAATCGTGGAACTTCAGCCACGTGGTCCAGTCGCCGTTCTTCGCGGTCGATTCCGCGACGCAGGCCGATGCGTTCGCCGAGCGGCTGGAGTAGTCGGTGGTCGACATGCGGTCGAGGAAGGCGATCGGCATGTAGTCGACGGCGACCTTGGGGTTCTGGCGCAGTTCGGCGATGACCGGACCGAACTGCTGCTCGAACTGACGGCACGCCGGACACTGGAAGTCCTCGATGATCGTCAGCTTGACCGGATCACTGCCGGCGGGTGCGGTGGTGATCCGATAGGCGTTGTCGGTGGCGACCGAGACCGCCGCGGAACCACCGGTGCTCGACTTGTTGGACAACACCGCCCAGGTGCCGATACCGACCGCGACGGCGATCAGGACCACTGCGGCTGCGATCTTTATGTACAGCGAGCGTCGGCGCTCTGCCACACGCGGATCGACGACGGGTGTGCGGCGTTGCTGAGCCACAGGTACTCACATTCTCTCGGGGACAGTGTCTGTCCTGCGGGGACACCGCTCTTCAGAATACTGGTCGACCTGAGACTCAGGTGAGGGTCCTTGGACACGACCTCACATCAGGACACGGACGCGCGTGTCGTCGACGTTGACGCTGCTCAGTCCGTGGGCTCGCCGAATGACGACAACAGCCCGGTGTAGGGCTTGGGCGTCGGCCTGGCGAACTCGCCGGATGCGGTGCCGGTGCGCAGGTTCATCGCGGCCATAGTGGTGAGCAGTCCCACACCGGCGGCGACGCCGTCGATGACCGGAGCGCCGAGTTCCTCGCTCATCCGGGAGGCCAGATCGGCCATGCCGGCGCAGCCCAGCACGATGGTGTCGGAGCCGTCGGTGTGCAACGCCTCCCGGCACGCCTTTTCCAAGATGTCGGCGGTGGCGGGGTTGGACTCGAGTTCGAGCACCGGGATCTCGCAGGCATGCACCCCGAGGCATTGTCGGGAGAAACCGTAGTGCCCGACGAGGTCGGCGGCGCGGCCGATGGTGCGTGAGAGCGTGGTGACCACCGAGAAGCCTCGGCCCAGCATCGACGCGAGGTGAAATCCGGCCTCGGCGATACCGATGACCGGCGCTGATGCCACCTCACGCGCGGCGTCGAGGCCGGGGTCACCGAAGCATGCGATCAGGTAGCCGTCGGCGGGTTCGGTTGCCTCCATGTCGGTGATGATGCGCAGGATGCCCGGGGCGGCCAACGCTTCGTCGTAGTGACTTTCGATCGAAGCCGGACCCATCGGATTGGTGACGGCCACGATCTCGGTTCCGGCAGGGGCCACCGAACGCGCCGCAGTGGGGGGGGGCGCGGGGCGGGGC
>JAEYMI010000051.1 GCA_023461275.1 Actinomycetes bacterium
GGCGCCCGCCGGGTGCGCGGGGGCGTGGGGGGGTGACTCCTTCGGCTCGCCGACCGGATGCGTGCCCGGTGGGATTACCCGAGCTGCGTTGCTGTTCTGAGGTCGATGCGAGAACTGTCGCAGTTGACTGTCCATGAATGGGATTCTGTGACAGGCGATATCGCGTCCATGAATCGTCGTGAGGTCAACGACGAGGTGCAGCGCATCATGGCTTCCTTGGTGATCGATTAGCCGACCTAGGCGTTACGCATATAGGCCCGCACGGCGAGTGGCGCGAAGATCGCGACGATGACCGCTGACCCCACGAGTGCCCACACGACGTGGATGCTCGCATGGCCGGTGCTGGTGAGATCTCGAACAGCGGTCACGATGTGGCTGATCGGATTCACCTTGACGAACCCCTGCAGCCAGCCGGGCATCGTATCCACCGGGACGAAGGCATTGGACATGAAGGTCAGCGGGAACAGGATCAACATCGAGATACCCTGCACGGCAGAGGCTTTGCTCATCACACACCCCATCAGGGCGAAGATCCAGGAGATCGCGAAGCTGCACACGATCACTAACGCGGCCGCGGCGACGGCGCCCCAGGCGCTGGGCCGCCATCCCATGATCACGCCCATCACGATGGTCAGCGTGGTCGCGATCAGGTAGCGGATCATGTCGGCCATCAGTGCACCGGCCAGCGGGCTGATCCGCGCGATCGGCAGGGACCGGAATCGATCGAAGACACCTTTGTCCATGTCCTCGCGCAGCTGGGTGCCGGTGACGATCGAGGTGGTGATGACGGTCTGCACCAGGATGCCCGGAATGATCACCGGCAGATACGCTTTCACGTTGCCGCTGATCGCGCCACCGAAGAGGTAGGTGAACATCAGGGTGAAGATGATCGGTTGCAGGGTGACGTCGAAGAGTTGTTCGGGATTGTGGCGGATCTTGAGGACTCCGCGGTAGGCCATGCTGAACGACTGACGCACGGTTTCGGCCAGGGTGACCGATGTCTTCGCTTGCGGCCGTGCGCGTGTGGTGGTGATGGCGGTGGATGCGGCGGTGGATGCGGCGGTGGTGGTCATCGGGCGAGCTCGCTCTCGGGTTCGTCGGAGGTGGTCTCGTCGTCGGCGGGTTTGCCGGTGATGGTGAGGAACACTTCGTCGAGGCTGGGTTTCTGGACGTTGATCTCATCGATCGAGATGCCCTCGGCGCGGAGCGCGATGAGGACGTCCGGGACGAGGTCTGGCTTCTGGAGACCGACCGAGATGCGTGCGGCCTCCGGGCTTAGTACCGGGGCTTCGCCGAGGACGCGTTCGACGATCTCGGACACTTTCGCCGCGTCGGCCTTGTCGACCGGGGTGAGCTGTAATGTGCTGGCGCCCACCGACTGTTTGAGTTCGTCGGCGGTGCCGTCGGCGATGACCTTGCCGTGGTCGATGACCGCGATGCGGTCGGCGAGTTGGTCGGCCTCGTCGAGGTACTGGGTGGTCAGCAGCACGGTGGAGCCCTGCTTGACCAGGTTGCGGATGGTGTCCCACATCTGTGCGCGGGTGCGTGGGTCGAGGCCGGTTGTCGGCTCGTCGAGGAACAGTAGGGGAGGGGTGTCGATGAGGCTGGCGGCGAGGTCGAGTCGTCGGCGCATACCGCCGGAGAAGTTCTTCAACGGACGATTGGCGGCCTCGGTGAGTGCGAACTCGCCGAGCAGTTCGTCGGCACGCGAACGTGCGGCCGCACGTGAAAAGCCAAGCAGCCGTGCGAAAAGCATCAGGTTCTGGGTGGCGGTCAGATCCTCGTCGACCGATGCGTACTGCCCGGTGACCCCGACGAGGGACCGGACTGCAACAGCGTCGTCGATGACGTCGTAGCCGAAGACTTTCGCTGATCCGGCGTCGGGTCGTAACAGGGTGGCGAGCATGCTGACCGTGGTGGTCTTGCCCGCGCCGTTGGGGCCGAGGACGCCGTAGACGGACCCGGTCGGTACGACCAGATCCACGCCGTTGACGGCGCGGGTTGATCCGAAGTGCTTGACCAGGCCGTGCGCCTCGATGGCCGGATCGGTGCCTGGGCTCGGGTTGGTGGTTGTCATGGCGATCATGGTGCACCACGCCGCTTACGTGTGGCTTACGTCGGCGTGCGTGGGCCTGTGGATAGTTTTCCGACGGGTGCTCGGATCGGACTTACGCTGCTGGTCATGGGACGACGACATCACCGCACACCACCGAAAAACCGCAGCCGGCAGCGCCGCCCGCGGCCTGTTCCGCAGCCGTGGGACATGGCCCACGGCCATGCGATACGTCAGGAATTGGCCGAGGCGTATCGCGCGCTGTCGGTGGAATGGATGGCATATCTCGAGATCGTGGACGCCGCCGACGTGGCCGAGTTCCCGGACCGGTGCGAGCTACTGCGTCTGTTGCGTGGACTACTGCGGCATTCGATGGCAGCGGCGGAGACGGCGTCGACGGCTACGCCGATGTGGGTACCCGCATCGGCTCTCGCATCGATTGCCGACGTCGACGGTTCGGCGACCGACCGACGCGGACTACCCGCACTCGGCACCAGCGGGCTCATGCTGTTCGAGGCGTCGACGGTCCGAGCGCAGGAGTCACTGCCGTCCAACGGGCCGGGCCTGCCCGAAGTCGACGTCGACGGGGTGCTCTGGTTCACCGCACCGACGGTGCGCCATGGCTGCGACACCCGACTGGTGGTGGCACCGTTGACCACTGCCCGAGGACTGCAACCGCTGCGCGGTGAGGGGTGGAAAGCATCGACGCTCACCGAGATCTCCTGCATCGACATCTATCACGGTGTGCGACACGACGTCGATCCTGGCATGCACCCTATTGTCGAGCTGCTCGACCGGATGGGAAATGCGTTGCAGGGTGGTCTGATTCGGGTTGTGGAGCGTGACCGCGATGAGGTTGCTGAAGCGGTGTCAGTTCTCGACGCCGCCTGAGAGGTTTCGCTCGAGGATCGAGGCGATCTCGCGTTGGCCAAGTGCGTTGGGATGCACAGGAACCGGATGCCTCGATCCGACCAGGGGTTCCACCCAGCGGGTGCCGACCGGAGCGCAGGCGTCGTGTCCAGCCGATGCCGACGTCACGTCGACGTAGCGGACGCCGGTGGCCTCGGCGGCCTGCTTGACCACGTCGTTGAGGGTGGTCTGGATGTCGTAGGTGTACACCGCGTCGCCGGGTGCGATGGGGAAACCGGGACAGTTGCGTGCAGTGGCGGGCATGAGCCACGGATAGCTGACGATGAACACTCTCGCGCCGGGGGCTTTGGCGCGCACCGCGGTGAGGGTGCGGACCACGTTCGGGTAGGTCTCGGTGCGGAGCTGCCGAACGATCGACGATCCGTACTGGTTCTTGCACGGCGTACCGTTCAACCCGGAGATCGCCGCTGCCGCCACGCATTTGGCGATGGTGCCGGCGAAGACGCTGCCGTCGTTGCCGCCGATCATCACCGTCACCAGACGGGTTGCGGGGGTCAGGGCGTCGAGTTGGGGCGGAACCCCGGGATACTGTGAGCCGAAGAAGTCGTCGGTGCTGGCGCCGCCGCAGCTGACGTCGGTGAGGCGAAAGCCGTTGCGGCGGGCCAGTACATGGGCGAAGTTGTTGAGCGACTGGGAGCACAGGGGATAGGAGCCGGGCGCTGTCGGTGCGACGCCCGACCCGGCCGAGTAGCTGTCGCCGAGGTTGACGTACGGCAGCGATGCGGGGTCGGTCGGCGCAGCGTGTGCGGGACCGGCGGACATCAACCCGGTGGACATCAACCCGGTGGACATCAACACGGCGGACGCGGCCACCGCAGCGTCCACCAGGAATCCCCCGACTCTGTTCACCGAACGTCGTCGAATCATGGTTCGGGTATAGCACTTTTCGTCGGCCGTTTTTTGCCGACCTGGACGGATGAGTGGATGTACTACAATGAAGCACATGGCAGAAGTGGGTATTCGTGCGCTCAAGCAGAACGCTTCCGCGGTTGTCTCCCGGGCCGCTGCCGGGGAAACCGTGACGATCACCGATCGGGGACGTCCGGTCGCGCAGCTGACCGCGATTCCTGAATCGGTGCTCCTACGTCGGCTCGCGGCCGGTACCGCGCGAGGACCGGTACGCGATATTCGAGATTTGCCCGCACCTGAGCCTGGGCCAGATATCTCGGGTGAGCTCGCGCGAATGCGAGACGACGAACGTTTCTGACCGATGGCGTTCTATGTGGATACTTCGGCGTTGGTGAAGTTAGTTGTCGCTGAAGAACATACAGATGCTTTGCGGGCGTGGCTGCGTGACGAATCCTCGGTGTCGGTGTCCTCGGACGTTGCGCGTACCGAACTACTTCGTGCTGTGCGTCGGGTAGATCCTGATCGTGCGGTCGCCGCGCGAGCAGTGCTCGACACGCTCGTCCTGCTCACCGTGGGTTCTGCGACGTTTGACATGGCAGGTCGACTCGATCCGGTCGTACTCCGAAGCTTGGACGCGTTGCATATCGCCAGTGCACTCGAGTTGGGCGACGATCTGACCGCGATCGTGACCTACGACGATCGAATGGCGCAATCGGCTCGGGCGCTGGGTATTCCGGTTCTTTCGCCGAATGGTCCGCTGGCTTCGGACTCTGCTTGGCGTCCCCGTCCCTGATTGGAACCCGGGCGGGGATAGACTTCACAACGACTGGACCAGTCAAGGGGCTTGTCTCACGGTGTGCCTGTACTAAACAGTCGCGGAACGCGTCAGCAGCGTCAGGATTCGACTTCTGCATTCTTGCTGCCATCAATCGTACTTGGGTCTCGTGAGGTCATAGCGATGGGACATGGCACATAGCCGCACTGGCCTCGACGGGCAAATCTCTCGCGGTCGGGGACTGTTATCGACCAGTGCTAATGCATGCGCGGAGACTGGCCTCCGGCCATTCGATCGCTTGCGCCACAAAATCCAGAGCACGTTCCTTGAGGTCCGCGAGTGACTGACCGACTGGAATTCGAACCTCCAGGGGCCCGACTCCGTTTGAGATCCAGTCCTCGATGCTGCTCTGAACGGCCGAATGCAGAAACGCGTCGACTTCAGCGTAACCGAACAGCATTAAGGATATCGCCTTGTTTCGGCCAAGCTGCATAACGATCGGGAGGTTCGCATATGACGACTCGGCAGCGCGTCGGCGGCACCGGCGTTCAGCGGAGCGCGGGTGTCGGGTCTGACTCCGATTTCCCAGGGTCGGGATCGAGCAGTGATGCCTCTGCGGCGATGATGGCGCGTTCCCGGGTGAGATCGACATTGCGTGCGAGTAGCCAGTACGTAAGTCCGGCCAGCGGGATGCCGACGAATAGCGAGATGTCGACGCCGCCAAGGAGGTTGGCGATGGATCCGTGATAGTTGCCGATGATGGCGAAGGGCAGCATGACGACGAACCCGACCCCGTACGCCAGTAACCCCCGCCAGTTCCATCGGCCGTAAATGCCTGCGGGATTGAAGATTTCGGTGACCGAGTACTTGGCCTTCCGGATCACGAAATAGTCAACGAGATTGATCGCGGTCCAGGGGGCGAGGAACAGGCCGAACACGGTCAGCGCGATCGCGAACCCGGTGCTGAGAAATGCTTCTGGCAGTGTGTGACCGACGTAGGCGGCAGTGGCTGTGAAGACGATCATCACCAGGGCCCGGACTGACCGCGTGGGCACGGTGGGTCGGAAAGCGTCGACAGCACTGATGAGCGTGAGTGCCCCGCCGTAGATGCACATTCCGATGTAGGAGATCAACGCGATGGTGCCGAAGGCGATCAGGACGGCCCCGAATCCGGGCAGGACGCGGTCGGCGGCCTCCTGTACGGCGGGGATCATCTCGGCAGTCGGGAAGAGCACGGCGGCAACTGATCCCACGGCGGCCATGAAGAAACAACCGCCCCACACCCCGGCGCTCGTCCACGCGATCAACGATCGGTGGCTCGTTTCCTCGGGCAGATAACGCGAATAGTCAGAAACGAACACCGCCCAGGTCAGAGCGTAGGCGAAGGAAGTCGATACGACGACAAGGAATTTCGCGGTATCGAAGGTTCCGATGAGGTTGAGGCTTTGGTAGGGGAAGCCGCCCCGGGCGAATGTGCCGACGAAGAAGACAACGAGCAGCACCACCAGGATGTAGGAAATGTACCGCTGGCTGGCGTGCAGAAGGTCGTAACCGTAGATGGCCAGGATCGCCGAGATGACGACCGCCGGCAGTATCCACCAGTAGGTGTGCACATGCACGATTTGTACGGCGGTGGCTTCGAGGAAGTTGAAGCAGGACACAATGAAGCCCCAATAGAGCAAGATTGCGACAGTCCAGATGAGCAGTGCGCCATAGCGACCGAACTGTGGCCGCGACTGCACCATCTGGGGCAGCCCCAGATGCGGGCCCTGGCTGGCGTGCGCGGACACCAGCCCGGTGGACAGTGCCATTCCGAGCGCCATACCGATCAGCGTCCACGCGAGGTTGAGCCCGATGGTGATTCCGATGATGCCGGTGGCGAAGCTGAGCACCTCTCCGCTGCCGGCGAACCAGATGGTCGACTGATCGATGAGGCGACCATGTCGTTCGGATTTCGGGACGTAGTCGATGGTCCGGCGTTCAGTCTTGTCGACGATGACACTCATCTTATGAACTTCCCTGTCGTGAAGTGGATTTGAGCCCGGCTCCGAGTTGGCTTGCCATGACGTGGTGCCATTGGCCGGTGAGGTAGAACTGGGCGATCTGGCCTTGGAAAGAACGCACGCCGTCTTCGCGGACGTCGAAGACGCCTGGTGCAAAGCCGCCGGTGCGCATTCCGCGGGTGACCGAGGCGCAGGCCTCGAAATCCTGGATGTTGGTCACGTCCCAGAAGTCAGCTGCGAAGGATGGATCGAAATCCGGTTCGGCAACAGCATCTTTCGGGAAATGCCAGGAACATTCGACGGTCACCTCGGTGGCCGAGTGTGCGATGAGGCGGTGAAACATCAGATAATCCGGGTGGGCACTGATCAACAGGTTCGACGGCAAGGCGATGTAGTGCACACGGCGCAGATCGTCGACGTCCAGGCCTGGCACGAGATGGCGTCCGCCGCGTCCGGACAACGACATGGTGTCCGCGTCGGACCGAAGGGCCATCGGACCGCCGACCCAATAGCGGGGACGTTCGTCGTAGCCGACGAATTCGTCGGGTTCAGCGACCCGGCACAGTTCGGGATGGATGCTCGGGCAGTGGTAGCACTCCAGGTAGTTCTCGGCGACCAGTTTCCAATTGGTTTGGTACTGATAGGTTTTCGAATCGCCTTCGACCCAATCGACAGTCAACCACGGTGCGAGAATTTCGGGCAGATCGCCGAGAAAGTCGGTGAAGTCAGGGGCATTGGCGTCGGCATTGATGAACACCCAACCGGCCCATTCGACGGCGCGTAGTCCGGGCAATGGCCAGGCTTCGGTGTCGAACGTGGTGGTGTCATCGAAATGGGTGGCCTTCAGCAGACATCCGTCCAGCCCGAAAACCCAAGAGTGGTAAGGACATCGGATGCCGGACTTGTTGTTCGCGGCCCCGACCGGGAGCAGTTCGTGGCCGCGGTGCGGGCACGCGTTGCGAAACGCGTGCGCAATCCCGTGGCGATCGCGCGACAGCAGCACGCCGCGTCCGCCGACGTCGATCGCCGTGTGATCACCGGGACTGGGAATCAACGATGAACGTGCGACGGCAACCCAGCCTCCGTCAAAGTAATGCTTTTGCTCCCAATCGAATACGTCTTCGGACAGGTACGCCTGCGCGGGCAATGTGCGCGCATCACCGAGGTTCGGTGACAGGACGCGGTGCAGGTCTTCGGTAGTCAATGCAGGCGGGGGTTCGGGGGAGTGGGGGTTCACGATCAATCGAGTGTTCCTCGGAGGCTTGGGCGGGACGCTGAGGGCCGCTTCGCTGGGGTGAGCTGAACGACCTCGGTCATCCTGGGACTCACGTCGGCGAAACTGAATCCTTGCGCGCACCGCGAATAAAACGGATCATTTGCTCCAGTTGTTTGATCACTGCAACCGCCACCCTTATATCGCGGGCGACTAGGGTGAAAGCCCACATGGCGATGGCGGAGTCAGGGGGCTTGAGTGCGTAGGGATTTCGATGACTTCGACAGTCACGAATCCATCGAAGATGGCCGCGTCCGTAAGGGCCTGGCGAAGAAAGCTCAGATCGTGAATGCCGCGATGACTCTGATCGGCAGATCAGGGGTGGCCTCGGTGACGCAGCGTGCGGTTGCCGTCGAGGCGGGCGTGCCGCCGAGCGCGGTCACTTACCACTTTGAGAACATCGACGCGTTGTTGATCGCGGCACTGGTCTCGGTGAATGACCGCTATGTCGCCGCGCTACACGCGCTGCCCGCAGATCCCGACGCATCGCTGAGGAAACTGGCTGAATACATCTCGGCCGGCACGATGGAATTCCGCGAGGACCTGGTGGCCGAGTATGAGGTTTATCTGATGGCAAGCCGCCGTGAGGATTTGCGCCACGAACTCGGTCGATGGATAAGCTCCCTCGACGACCTCGCAGCTAGGTTTACCGCTGGCCCCATCGACCGACTAGCCTTCGTTTCGGCGGTTGAGGGACTGTTCTTCCGCGCCGTCACTGCTGAGCAACCCATCACCGTCGACGATGCCCTCGCAGTATTGCAGCGTGTTGCCCGGTAGGCGGGTGGCTCTACGTGTAGCCGTTCGGTGAATGTACGTGCACGCCCGATTGTGGTGCACGAACGTGCATACTCGGCTATGGTGAACGTACGTACACTCAAGGAAGGTCTCCACCTGTGTTTCGAACGCCGCGCGAGGCAGGCATCATGCTTCGCAACCTTCGCGAGGACGCAGGCCTGTCACAGGCTGCGCTCGCGCAGCGTGCTGGGGTGTCGAAACGATGGCTGATCAACTTCGAGAACGGCAAACCATCGGTCGATATGTCGTTGGTGATGGACGTGTTCGCGACGCTCGGGTTCGCTTTTGACGTCGTCTCCGATCCTGCCGCAGTAGGTGAGCCGCATGGCTGACCTGCTCGCGGTCTACATGGACGGCTTGCGTTGCGGCACATTGCATCTTGCAGATTCTGGTGATCTTCGCTTCATCTACGACGCGGCGTATCGGCAACGCGCCGACGCCACTGCACTGTCGCTGTCGATGCCGTTGGGTGTGGTTGAGCATCGCAAGCGGGTGGTGCTTCCTTTCCTCGACGGTCTGATTACCGACAATCCTGCTGCGCGAGCGGCCATCGCGCGACGGTTCGGGGTCAGTGCCGCTAATCCCTTTGCGATCCTGAGACATACCGGCGCCGATGTGGCGGGCGCGTTGCAGATCGTTCCCGAGGATGTTCAACCTACGGACGCGGAATCTGATCGGGGTCGGTCGCAATCGCTGAGCGAGGCCGAGGTGGCCGCTCAATTGCGGGCTGTGATCGACGAGTACCGCGATGGCCGTGCGCCCGCGGAACTACTCGGGCGATTCAGTCTGGCCGGGGCACAACCGAAGACGGCTCTGGTGCGCACTCCGGACAACCGGTGGGCCGTACCCATCGGTGCTACGCCCACGACGCATATCCTCAAGCCGGTCGTCGGCGATTTTCGACGCCTCGACGTGGTGGAACACATGACCATGCGTGCCGCTGCCGTTCTGGGGTTGCCGGTGGCAGACAGTGAACTGCGTGTCTTCGGCGATATTCCAACGTTCGTTGTCGCGCGGTATGACCGGCGATTCGTCAACGGTGAATGGCGGCGGCTCCACCAGGAAGACCTCGGGCAGTCGCTCGCGGTCTCACCGGAGAAGAAGTATCAGCGGCATGACGGTGGTCCGGGGGTAGGAGATGTCGCACAACTGTTCCGAGGTCTACCGCGTCAGGCCGACAGGTCGGCGACCGCCTGGGCTTTCTATCAGGGGTTGATGTTCAACACCGTGATCCAAGGGACCGATGCTCACATCAAGAACTATTCGGTGATGCTCGACGGGTCCGCTGTGGCCTTGGCTCCTCTGTATGACCTGGCCACCTTTGCGCCGTACCGGTCAGCCGGGGTACCAACATATTCTGCGATGCGGATTGGTAAGGAATACAGATTTGACGCGATCGGAGAAAGGCAGTGTCTCGCTGCGGCTGCGCAACTGCGCATTGATTCCGATCGAGCAGCGGAATTCCTTGAAGGCCTGCGAGGCTCGGTGGTTGACGCTTTCGGGGCGGCGCGCGAGGAGATCACCGCCATGGACTCGGCGACACGTGAGTTCGCCGACCTCGTGGTAACGAGTGTTGCTGGGCTGCCGCTGGTGCGCGGCGCGTGACACATCGCCGCGAAGCCGACGTGATGTATCAGCGAGGCGGCCACGCTGTCGTCGGTGACTCACAACGTGCGGGAGCGCAGCTACGCCGCTGACGGTGCCTGATGTGTCGCGCCGGCGGGAAGGTCGGTCCGGTACCGGATCACCGATCCGACGTGCCCGAGGCGCTTCTCGACGATGACGATCGCCTCGGCGAGCTGGTTGGTGTCGTCGACGTCGGCGACGAGTGCGACGGTGTGGCCGTTGTTGCCGAGCATGAACGGCATGACCGTCGAATACCGGGTGCTCACCACGCCCAGGGGCTGATCATGGCTGAACATGTCCTGTGCGTAGTCGAGGACCGCGTTGTCGTCGTCGAGGACCACCAGGGCGACGTCGTGGGGTTGTGTGTTTTTTCTCATGCGTTCAGCATGAAGGCCCAGCTTAGAGAGGGTCTGGGCGCGGCCTGTGGAATTGCTGTGGGGCCGTGGGGCACCCAGCGGTGCCGCTGCCGCCGGACCGCATTCGCCGGATGTACTGAGGCACCCTTGGTTCTTCCGAGTCGAGTTCGACGTTCCGCCACCTGCTGGAGGCGGACGATCGAAACCGACGCGGAAGAACCGTCCTGGCCCGAACTCAGATCCCGAGCGACCGCTGCACGATGCCCGACATCATGGCGTGGCCGAGAGCGGTCGGGTGCAGCGGGTACGGCTCGGTGGACGGCAGCAGCGGCTCCACCCAGCGAACGCCGGGCGGGGTGCAGGCGTCGTGGCCGATCGACGGTGTCGCGACGTCGATGAACTGGACCTTGGCGGTGTCGGCGGCGCGACGCACGGTGTCGTTGAGCGCGACCTGCACGGTGTGCGTGTACGCGATGTCAACGGGCGTGATCGGCAGATTGGCACACGACTGAACGCGCGGCGGAGTGATCCAGGGGTAGTTGATGAGCGCGACGCGTGCGTTGGGGGCGCGGGTCTTGACCGCCTGCAGTGCGCCGACGACGTCGCGGTACGTGTTGGTCCTGATCGACCGGATCACCCGATCACCGTTGCTCTGCCGGCACGGCGCACCTTGTAGGGCGCTGGTGACGCCCAGGTTGCTGCACCCGAAGAACGTGTTCAGGAAGGCGTTCTGATTGTTGCCGCCAATCATCACGGTGACCAGCTTGGTGCGCGGGCTCAGGGCACTGAGCTGCGGTGGTACGCCGGGATGCTGCGAGATGAAGAAGTGTGGGGTCGATGCCGCGCCGCAGCTGACGTCGTTGAGTCGGTAGCCGGTGCGCGCGGCGATCAGATGCGCGAAGTTGTTGGGCGACTGCCAGCACTGCACGCTCTTGCCCGGCGCCCAGGGCAGCATGCCCGTTCCCGCGGCGTAGCTGTCGCCCATGTTGACGTACTCGTCGCCGGGTGCGGCGTTGGCGTCAGACCTCGCGACGAGGGGGCCGAGAAGTGTCGCTGCCAGTGTGACGAGCAGCAGTGTGATGGACAGTCGAAGGGTTGATGTTCGCACGTGAACTCCTCACAGCCGCTCGTCGGCAGGCCCGCTCAGCCGTGATACGGCTCGGCGCTGACCAGTGTCACCTTGACGACGGCACCACTTGGGACGGTGTATTCGCGTGTCTCGCCGACCTTGGCGTCGATGAGTGCGGCACCCAGCGGTGAACTCGGCGAGTACGTCTCCAGCTTGCCGGACCCCTGTGAGCTCTCCTCACGGGTGGCGATCAAGAAGGTTTCCTTGTCGGATTCGTCGCCGTCGTAGTAGACGGTGACCACCGAGCCGGGCAACGCGACGCCGGACTGCGTAGGTGCTTCGCCGACCTTAGCCGTGTTCAGCAGATCCTGCAGCTGTCGGATACGTGCTTCCTGCTGGCCCTGCTCTTCGCGGGCCGCGTGGTAGCCACCGTTCTCCTTGAGGTCGCCCTCTTCGCGCCGCTCGTTGATCTCCGCAGCAATGACCGGGCGGTTGGCGATGAGGGAGTCCAGCTCGACCTTGAGACGGTCGTGCGACTCCTGGGTCAGCCAGGTCACCTGTGTGTCGGTCATCGGGTACTCCTTATGTGTCGTCCGCGCTCCGCGAGCATCTGTTCCGCTCGCGAGGCATATGGACTGCTCTAAATGCAGCAACACGACCCCTGTGCGGAGCCGTGTGTCCGATCACGATACCAGTCAGTGAGAGTCAAAGCACATTCGCGTTGGTCTCATCCGCATCACGAAGTGCCTGCTGATAGCTCGGTTCGGCCCGTTTCAACCAGCCGACGACGGCATAGGTGACCGGCATAATGAGGATCTCGACGAGGGTCTTCCAGATGAACCCGATGGCCGTGTAGTTGATGAAATCGCCCCAGGTGGAGATGCCCAATGCCGTTGCGGCGATGGAACAGAACACCAGGGTGTCGGCGAACTCGCCGACGACCGTCGACCCGATGAGCCGAGCCCACAGTCGCTTCTCGCCGGCGCGTTGCTTCATTTTCACCAGAACGAATGAATTCAGGAATTCGCCGACCACGTATCCGGCCAGTCCGGCGAGCAGAAACTGCGGGACGACACCGGCAACAGTGCGGAAGGCCTCCTGGCCGGTGTAGAAATCGGCCGCGGGAAGTTCGATGGTCAGCCAGAAACAGATCGACGCGATGAGCAACACCACAAACCCGGTGATGATCGCCCGGCGCATCGCCTTGAAGCCGTAGACCTCGCTGATCACGTCGCCGAGAACGTAGGCGAGTGGGAACAGGTAGAAGGCGCCGTCGGTGACGAGTCCGTTCATCTGAATCGGCCCGAGGTTGACGTGCAACCAGTCGTCGAAGAGGACGACACCCTTGGTGCCGGTGATGTTGCTGATCAGCATGACGCCGACAAACGCTGCCATCAACATCGGGTAGTACGGGCTGGTGATCGAGGCGAAGACCGCCCGATCCCGGCGCTGCGGCTGCTCGGTCACGACGCGGCCGCTGCACGCAGGTAGGGCGGCACCGACATCGTGCACCCGAAGACCTCACCGATCACCGGCGGATTCGACGTCGTGACCTCGGTGCGCACCCCGACCTGCTTGTCCGCGCTCGGTGGGATCAGGATTTCCCGACGCCCCACCTCGTCGCCCGCCTTGGACCGGCCGCGCACCACGCACGCCGCGGGCCGGGACGGATCGCTGCGGGTGACGGTGTACTGCACGGCCACCGCCGTCGGGCCGAGGAGCTCGTAGCCGCTGGCCTCGCCGGTGACGTCGGGCGTCCCGAACTTGACGTAGGTGAATACCGAAACCGCGATGGCTGCCGCCAAGGCCAGCGTCGCGGTCACAAAGAACCCGCGTCGACGGCTGCGCGACGACTGCGGCACCGGGTAGGTGGCGCGCGGACCGCTCGTCGGCTGGTCAGAACCCCCGTCTGAACTGTTCACGCGTCAATACCTACCATGGGAGCAATACCGATCCGAAGGTGAGGAAGCGTGACCCAACCCCGCACGAATGAACCGGCTGTCGGCGGTCTGCGTCTGATGGCGGTTCACGCTCACCCCGACGACGAGTCGAGCAAGGGTGCGGGCACCAGCGCCAAGTATGCCGCCGAGGGCAATGAGGTTCTGATTGTCACGCTGACCGGCGGCGAGCGAGGCGACATCCTGAATCCGGCGATGGACCGGCCGGGCATCAAGGAACAGATGCCCGCGGTCCGTCGCGAAGAGATGGCCAAGGCCGCCGCTGCGCTCGGTGTGCAGCAGACGTGGCTGGGTTTCGTCGACTCCGGCCTGCCCGAAGGTGATCCGCTGCCGCCGCTGCCCGAGGGTTCTTTCGCGACGATCCCCATCGAGGAGGCCACCGAGGCGCTCGTCCGGGTGGTCCGCGAGTTCCGACCGCACGTGATGATCACCTATGACGAGCACGGCGGGTACCCCCACCCCGATCACATCCGCTGCCACGAGGTGTCGGTGGCCGCCTACCAGCAGGCCGGTGATCCCGACGCCTTCCCGGGAACCGGGGAACCGTGGACGGTCTCGAAGCTGTACTACACACATGGATTCATCCGCGACCGGATGGTGCTGTTCTCCGAAGAGTTCGAGCGTGCCGGGCAGGAGAGTCCGTTCGCCGAATGGCTGTCCAAATGGGACCCGAGCCGCGGAGATCTGATGGGCCGCGTCACCACCCAGGTGGAATGCGCCAAGTACTTCCCGCAACGTGACGACGCCCTGCGAGCCCACGCTACGCAGATCGATCCCAACGGCGTGTTCTTCGCCGTACCGCTGGAATGGCAGCAGCGTCTGTGGCCGACAGAGGAGTTCGAACTCGCCGACACGCGAGTGCGAACCGCTCTGCCGGAGACGGACCTGTTCGCCGGAATCGAGCAACCGTGACACCGCACAGCCTGGTCATCGAGGTCCTTGCCGAACAACCGCAGGGGCCCGAATTCGGCAAGGCCTCCCCGCTGGGCCTGCTGATCATCATCGTCCTGCTGGTCGCGACGGCGCTGCTGATCCGTTCGATGAACTCACAGCTCAAGAAGCTCCCGAAGACCTTCGATGCCGAGCATCCCGAGCCGGATCAGGCCTTCGATGACGGCACCGACTCGGTGAGCGACACCGACCGAGACACTGCTGCCGACCGTGACACTGCTGCCGCCGACGCCGATTCCGCCGGCACCGCCGTGGAGAGCGAGTCCGGTGAACGGCGTTCCGCTGACACCTGATCGGTTGGCCCGCAACGGACTCGGCGCATCGGCGAGTCCGTATCTACGCCAGCACGCCGGTAACCCGGTGCACTGGCAGGAATGGACCGACGAGGCACTGGCCTGGGCCGCCGAACGCGATGTTCCGATTCTTCTCTCGGTCGGCTACGCCGCGTGCCACTGGTGTCATGTGATGGCTCATGAGTCGTTCGACGATCCCGCCACGGCCGCGGTGATGAACGACAACTTCGTCTGCATCAAGGTCGATCGCGAGGAACGTCCCGACATCGACGCCATCTACATGAACGCCACCGTCGCGATGACCGGCCAGGGTGGCTGGCCGATGACATGTTTCCTCACCCCGCAGGGCGAACCCTTCTACTGCGGCACCTACTTTCCACCACAGGCCCGTTCCGGGATGCCGTCGTTCACCCAGATCCTCATGGCGGTGACGCAAGCGTGGACGCAGCGCCGCGAGGAGGTGCTCGCGGTCGGGGCCAAGCTCGGTGAGCACCTCGGTGCGGCCTCCCATGCGCTGCCCGCCGAACCGGTCGACGACGCGCTACTGGCGACAGCCGTCGAATCCGTTCTCGCCGAAGAGGACCCGGTGTCGGGCGGGTTCGGTGGGGCGCCGAAGTTCCCGCCGTCGGCGTTGCTGGAAGGTCTGCTCCGGGCGAACGAATACGTCGGTGATCAGGCTGCCCTCGACGCCGCGACACGGACTTGCGAGGCGATGGCGCGGGGCGGAATCCACGACCAGCTTGCCGGCGGCTTCGCCCGCTACGCCGTCGACAATGACTGGGTCGTACCGCATTTCGAGAAGATGCTGTACGACAACGCCCAACTTCTGCGCGTCTACGCGCACCTGGCCCGACGTACCGGGGACCCGTTGGCGATCCGGGTCACCGAGGGGATCGTCGACTTCCTGGTCAACGATCTGCGGGTCGGCGACGGGTTCGCGTCGTCGCTGGACGCCGACACCGACGGGGTCGAGGGGCTGACCTACGTGTGGACTCGGCAGCAGCTGGCCGACGCGCTGGGTGAGGATGACGGACGTTGGGCCGCTGAGGTTTTCACGGTGACGGATGCGGGAACCTTCGAGCACGGCACATCGACGTTGCAGTTGCTCACCGAACCCGACGACCCGCAACGACTCGCCTCGGTCCGCGAGCGGCTGATGGCCGTACGTGCCGAGCGGCCGCAACCGGCCCGCGACGACAAGGTGGTGACCGCCTGGAACGCAATGACGGTGACCGCGCTCGCCGAGGCCGGTGCAGGACTGCATCGCACGGAGTGGATCGAGCTCGCCCGACAGTGCGCATCGTCGCTGGTCAGTGACCATATCGTCGACGGGCGAGTGCGCCGCGTCTCGTTGGGTGGTGTCGTCGGCCTGCCGGCCGGTGCGCTCGACGACCACGCCGCATTGGTGACCGCCCTGCTCACCCTGGCCCAGGCGACCGGCGACAATCATTGGGTCACAACGGCATTGACGATCCTGGACGCCGCGATCGGAACCTTCGCCGACCCCGACGAACCCGGGAGCTGGTTCGACGCGGCAGGTGAGGGACTCGTGGCACGCCCGCGTGACCCGGTCGACGGTGCCACCCCGTCGGGGGCCTCGTTGATGGCCGAGGCGTTGCTGATCGCCTCGACGATGGCACCGGCACAGGATGCGTCGCGTTACGCCGATCTTCTCGACGCCACCCTCGGGCGGTGCGCGCTGGTGCTGGCGAGGGCGCCGCGGTCGGCGGGACATTGGCTGGCGGTGGCCCACGCCAAGCTGGCCGGGCCGATACAGATCGTCGTCGCCGAGACCGCCGACAGTACGCACGACCTCATCGCGCAGGTGCGCACGTCGGCGCCCGGCGGAGCGGTCGTCGTCGCCGGTGAGCGTGACTCCGCGCCGTTGCTGGTCGCGCGCGGTCCGGTAAATGGCAAAGACGCCGCCTACGTCTGCCGCGGGACCGTATGCTCGCTCCCGGTGACAGAACTGGACGATGAGGTGGTTCTCCGTTGAACGCCGACCACGTGACGTGGCGGAGTGTGAAACCCGACGAGCTCGTCGACGACCGACTGGTGATCACGGTCGCGTTGGGCGCGCTGCTCTTCTGGGGTGTCGGTATCACGCAGCTGGTACTCGTCCCGGATCCGGGGTCGTTCATCCCATCGATCATCGCGGTCGTCACCGCCGCCGTCCTCAGCGTCGGCGCGTTCTTCCTGTGGCGTCGGCCCGACCTGGTGACCGCGCAGAACGCCCGGATTCTGGTGTCGGTCACCGCCGTCATCGTTGCGGCGAATCCGATCAGCTACATCGCTTTCACCCACGTCGCGTATCCGGCGATCGGGACGTTGCTGGTGATCGTGTGCATCGGCGCGCTGGTGCCATATCCGTGGACGGCCGTGGCGTTGATCGCAATCATCAACGTGACCGCCGTGTCCTTCGCGATCGTCTATCCGCAGGCGGCGACGACGGGCATGGTCGCGGTCCAGCTGTTCAAAGCGGATCTGGCCGCCTTGATCATCGCGTTGGCGTGGCGGCGGACCGAACGTCGGCTGCAGGTGGCCAACGAGACCATCAGGCAGTTGGCCGAGGTCGATGCGTTGACCGGGCTGCTGAACCGCCGTGGTTTCTTCGCGCGCGAACAAGCACTCACTGAACGTGCCGACGACGCCGACGAATGGTTGCTGCTGGGATTCATCGACGTCGACGGCCTCAAGCAGGTCAACGACGTCCACGGTCACTCGGTGGGCGACGAGGCTCTCGCGGTGGTGGGCGACACGTTGTCGGGGGTGCTCACCGGCCTCGACGTCGCCGCGCGGATGGGCGGCGACGAGTTCGCGGTGGTCGTGACGGTCGCCGATGGCGCGTCGATAGCGCCCGCGCAAACCCGCATCGAGTCTGCCCTGTCCGACATGGCACAGCCGGTCACGGTCGGCTGGGCTGTCCGGGAACCGCGATCCGACGCTGTGCTCAAGGAGTTGCTCGCCGAGGCCGACCGCGCCATGCGGGAGCGGCGTGGGTCTCGCTGAGACCGATCGGCCCTCAGACCGCGAACCGAGACGCCGCCGCCCCCTCCGGCCCCAGCAGTGATGCCAGTCGACGGTCGGTGCCCACCTCGATGAGCAGAGCGGCGCCGGCCGGCCGCAGGTCGATGTCGGCGCCGTTGGCGATCGGCCAGCCCAGGTACCGGCAGATGAACGACCGGGAGAAGTGACCGTGCGAGACGATCACCACATCGCTGATGGCACAACGTTCTTCGACGCGATCCACGGCTGCGTCGACCCGGCGCGTCATGTCCTCGACCGACTCGCCGTTCGGTGCGCCAGAGGTCCAGATCGCCCAGTCCGGGTCGCCGTCGGCGTGGATCTGGGTCCGGGTGAGCCCCTCATAGTCGCCGTAGTCCCATTCGGCGAACAGTTCGTCGACGGAATCGACATGCAGGCCGGCCAGTTTGGCAGTCCGCAGCGCCCGGGTGCGGGGTGAGGCGAACACGTACGGGTCGTGCAGGCCGAGGCGTTCGGTGACGCCCTGGAGATCGGTGGCATCCTGCTCGCCCTTGGGCGTCAACGCGATGTCGGTGCGGCCGGTGTGCCGGTCGGTCAACGACCACTCGGTCTGACCGTGTCGGATCAGCAGGACTCGATGGTGTTCGCGGGCGGTCATGGGAGAAGCGTAGCGATTACAACGCCTCTGCGAGTCGATCGACCGCCCAATCGATTTCGTCGTGGGTTATCACCAGCGGGGGAGCCAGGCGCAGCGTGGCCCCGTGGGTGTCCTTGGCGAGCACGCCGAGTTCGGCCAGTCGCAGGCAGACCTCCTTGCCGGTGCCCAGCGCCGGATCGACGTCGATGCCGGCCCACAGGCCGAGCCCTCGTACCGCGATCACGCCGTCGCCGATCAGTTCGCGCAGGCGTCGGTGCAGGTGCTCCCCGAGCTCGGCGGCGCGTGCCTGCCAGGTGCCTTCGGCGAGCATCTCGACAACGGTGTGCCCGACCGCGGCGGCCAGCGGGTTGCCGCCGAAGGTGGACCCGTGCTGGCCGGGATGCAGAACACCGAGGATGTCGGAGTTGGCGACCACCGCCGACACCGGAAGGATGCCGCCGCCGAGTGCCTTGCCGAGGGTGTAGACGTCGGGTTCGACGTTCCAGTGTTGTACCGCAAGGGTTTTCCCGGTGCGGCCGAGCCCGGACTGGATTTCGTCGGCGATCATCAGCACGTTGTTGGCGGTGCACACCTCGCGTACGCGGGGCAGGTAGTCCGCCGGCGGCACGACGATGCCGGCCTCACCCTGGATCGGTTCGACGAGCACCGCGACGGTGGTGTCGTCGATGGCGGCTTCCAACGCTGCCGCGTCACCGTAGGGAACACGGACGAAGCCCGGGGTGAAGGGACCGAAGCCGTCGCGCGCTTCGTCGTCGTCGCTGAAGCTGACGATGCTGATGGTGCGCCCGTGGAAGTTGCCGCCGGCCACGATGATCGACGCCTGGCCCGCGGGCACGCCCTTCACGTCGTAGCCCCACTTGCGGGCCACCTTGAGCGCCGACTCAACGGCCTCGGCGCCGGTGTTCATCGGCAGCACCATGTCTTTGCCGCACAGCGTGGCCAGGGCCGCGCAGAAGGGTTCGAGACGGTCGGAGTGGAATGCGCGGCTGGTCAACGTGACCCGGCCGAGTTGCTCGGTGGCCGCGGCGGTGATTCGTGGGTTGCGGTGGCCGAAGTTCACCGCGGAGTATGCGCCGAGGCAGTCGAGGTAGCGTCGGCCGCCGACGTCGGTGATCCAGGCGCCCTCGGCGGTGGCCGCGGTGACCGGTAGCGGCGAATAGTTATGAGCCACATGTGGTTCGGCGATGGTGCGCACCGCGACCTCCGGTTTCTCCGACGCATCGTCGCGTCGGTCGGTCGACCCCCGTACCTCAAGTGTGCAGCATTTGATGCCGCCACCTCCCTTGAGTAGCTCGGAAAGGTCGACGGTGATCGGCTCGAATCCCGCTGTCCGCAGCGCCGTCTCGAGATGAGGTGCGCGGTCGGTCATCACCACGTGTCGACCGTCGGAAACGAGGTTGAGACCCAGCACCAGTGCGTCTGCCTCGGTGGCGATGATGGCGTCGGGGTAGAGCTCGGCGAGCACGTGCTGCGACGCGGGGGAGAACGCCGGCGGGTAGTAGGCGATGGTGTGGTCGTCGAGGACGCCGAGTGCGGTGTCGAGGTGATAGAACCGCGGATCGACGAGGTCGAGGGTGATCACCGGCAGCCCGGTCAGCGCCGAGACCTCGGCGTGGGTGTCGGGGTGGGTGCGGAATCCGGTGCCGGCCAGGATGCGGTCACCGATGACCAGGAAATCGCCCTCGCCTTCCTGGATGCCGTCGGTGCGGTGTACGGGCCCGAATCCTGCGGCGTGGAACCAGTCGGCGTAGTGGTCGCCTTCAGGGCCGCGTTCGGGGAAGGCGAACCGGGCCGCCACCGTGGTGCCACCGGCGATCAGGCCGCCGTTGGCGGCATAGACCATGTCGGGCAGCCCTGGCTGAGGGGGAACCAGGTGCACCTCGTGACCGAGCTCGGCATACACCTCGCGTAGCGCTTGCCACTGACGCAGGGCAAGATCTGTGTCGACGGGCACAGTCGGGTCCATCCACGGATTGATCGCGTAGTTGACGGTGTAGTGCGTGGGTGGCGTCATCGCGTAGGTGCGGGTGCGGGGAATGCGGTGCGTCGAGCGCGCGAAATCGGTGCTGGTCAGCGTCATGGATCGAGGTTAACTTCACCCTGCGGCGCAATCAATCGTCGGTTATTGTGCATATGCGCAATGAATAGTCCCCAATTTATGGCAAGGCGGTGATCTGTTGCGGCGCATCGACGATCTCGACGAACGGGTGCTCGCCTGCCTGACGCGGGATGCCCGGGCAACCTACGCCCAGATCGGTGACGAGGTGGGATTGTCGGCGCCCGCGGTCAAGCGTCGCGTCGACCGGCTCCTCGATGAGGGGGTGATCCGCGGATTCACCACCATCATCGACGCCGAAGCGATGCAGTGGACCACCGAGGCGTATGTCCAGGTGTTCTGCCGCGGCAACATCTCGCCGGAAGATCTGAAGGCGGCCTGGGAACCGATCCCGGAGATCGTCTCGGCGGCCACCATCACCGGGCAGGCCGACGCCATTCTGCGGGTGATGGCTCGCGACGTCCATCATCTGGAAACCGCGCTCGAACGCATCCGTCAGGCCGGGCCGGTGGACCGGTCGGAGTCGATCATCGTGCTCAGTCAGCTCATCGACCGCGGGCATCCGTGATCGATTCGACGATCACCCGCGCAGCTGCCGGGCGATGAGTTCGGCGATGCCCTTGCCGCCGCGGGCGTTGGGGTGGCGAACCTGGTAGCTCGAGTCGGGCCGATTTCCCTGGAACCACGCCTGACGGCCGGCGCAGACATCGTGTCCGACGGCGCCGGCCATGACGTCGATGTAGCGGGCGTGGTGGCGCTGCGCCGCAGTGCGCAATTCGCCATTGAGTCCGCCGAACAGCGTCGAATTGATGAAGGCGAGATCGGCCGACGAGGCATTCGCCTGCGCGCAACCGGTGGTGCCGAAGTATCCGCCGTGCCCGACGACCACCGCGGTCGCATTCGGTGCGCGCTTCTCGACGGCGTCGAGGACACGTTCGATTCGGCCCGAGACGACGGCCAGCCGGGCGTCGATGCGTGATCGGATCGCCGGGTCATTGCGGCACCGGACGTCCTTACCCGGAATGTTGCTGAAGCATGCGGAAATCGCTTCCCACCAGCCCATGTCGTTTCCGCCGATGGAGATGGTCACGAGGTCGGTGGTGGGGCGCAGCGCGTCGACCTGCGGTGGCACATAACCATGCGTGGTCAGCTGTCGGGTATCGACGACGTTGGCCGCGGTGGCGTTGACGCACGCCCGGTTCACCGTCGAACGGGCATGTAGCAGTCCGGCCAGCGCGACAGGGTATGCGCCGTCGGTGGCACCGCATCCATTGAGCGGTGAGAACCACGTCGGCGACAGCGCCCGGGAATCCCCGAGAGCCACATAGTTGGCGACGGCCGGCGTCGGCCCCGGTGCTGCAGATGTCACACCCGGTCCGAGCATGACGCCGGTTGCCACACAGATCACCGCCGCGATGACCGCGCTGAGGCGGCGAAGGTCCCACATGAACGTTGATCCAACCACGTCGTGTAACCTGTCTCTCGTGATCGGCAACGCACGCGCCTATTGGCGTTTTATCGAGGCTCCGGGTGAGCCTGCGATGAAGCGCTGATTCGCGCGTTCGCACACCAGAACCCGGAGCCCGAGCAGTGACCATCAGGTCGCTGCTTTCGTCGTTTTCAGGGGTTCTGAATCGTTGAGCAGGGCCCCGCAACCACACGGGCGCTACCTGAAAGGCACACCGAAGTGACCACCACCCCCGACCTGTCCGCCACTTCCACCAGTGACAGACGGATCACTGCTTTCCGAGCGATCCCGTCGCCGGACAGCATCCGCAGCGAACTCCCGCTCACCGCGCGTCGTGCGCTCGCGGTGCAAGCAGACCGCGACGAGATCGCCGACATCCTCGCCGGCCGCGACGACCGACTGATCGTGGTCGTCGGACCGTGCTCGGTGCACGATCCGATCGCTGCGCTGGACTACGCCCGACGACTCGCACCGCTGGCGCAGACGTACTCCGACCGGCTCAAGATCGTGATGCGCGTCTACTTCGAGAAGCCCCGCACCACTGTCGGGTGGAAGGGTCTGATCAACGATCCGGGCATGGACAACACCTTCGACGTCGAGCGCGGCCTGCGCACAGCGCGCTCGTTGCTGCTCGACATCATCGACCTCGGGCTGCCGGTGGGATGTGAGTTCCTGGAGCCGACCAGCCCGCAGTACATCGCCGACGCCGTCGCGTGGGGTGCGATCGGTGCGCGGACCACCGAGTCGCAGGTGCATCGCCAGTTGGCGTCGGGCCTGTCGATGCCGGTCGGATTCAAGAACGGCACCGACGGCAACATCCAGGTCGCCGTCGACGGCGTGAAAGCCGCTGCGGCACAGCATGTTTTCTTCGGTGTCGACGACTTCGGGCACGGCGCGCTGGTCGAGTCGGCGGGTAACGAGGACTGCCACGTGATCCTGCGCGGTGGCACCGGCGGACCCAACTTCGACGACGAGTCGGTACGTGGTGCGCTCGCCGTGCTGGCCAAAGCGCAACTGCCGCAACGGGTCATGATCGACTGCAGCCATGCCAACTCCGGCAAGGATCACGTCCGGCAGGCGCAGGTCGCCGAGGAGATCGCCGAGACCATTCGCGTGGCACGGCTCGAGGGCCGCGACGCCGGGATCTCCGGGGTCATGCTGGAGAGCTTCCTCGAGCCCGGCGCGCAGTCCACCGATGCCCGCCCGCTGACCTACGGCCAGTCGGTGACCGACAAGTGCATGGGATGGGAAGCCAGCGCGACCGTGCTGGCGGCGCTCGCACGTAGCTGACCTTTCTGCCCCGACGTTTCTGCCCAGAGCAGAGCCGACGACCCGAGCGTCATTCGCGACATAGCATCGTGGGCATGGCAACGCACTCGCACCCCGAGCCGCTCTGGCGTGAGGTGACCGGACGTGTCCTTCGTCGTCGGCGCCACGATCGGGGCGAGCGGCTGATCGAAACCGCTGCACGGGCGGGGGTGTCCAGTCAGTACCTCTCCGAACTCGAACGTGGCCGCAAGGATGCGTCGTCGGAGGTGTTGGCCGCGGTGGCCGGTGCACTCGACATCACGTTGCTCGACCTCACCCGCGAGGCCGCGGACGAGCTGTCGCGGTCGGCTGTGGTGGTGCCGTTCCGGGCGCCCGCGATGCGCTTCCGGGGGCCGGTCGCGCTGGCCGCCTGACGTCTACGACGGGCGGGTCCGTACGTCGATGATCTGATCGGCCAGGCCATACTCGACGATCTCGTGCGCGCGTAACACCCGATCGCGGTCGGTGTCACGACGCAACGTCGACAGGTCCTGGCCGGTGTGATGGCTCAACGCCGCTTCGATCTCCTCACGAATACGCAGAATCTCCTCGGCGGCCAAGATGAGGTCAGGAATGGTGCCGCGTCCTTGACCCGACGGCTGGTGCAACAGGACCCGTGCGTGTGGGAGCACCGAGCGTCGACCGGGAGAACCGGCGGCGAGCAGCAACGCGGTCGACGACAATGCCTGCCCCACACAGGTGGTGGCGATCGGCGCATGGCAATACTGCATGGTGTCGTAGAGCGCGAAGGTCGCCGTCACCGATCCACCCGGCGAATTGATGTACAGCTCGATGGGCGCTTCGGGGTTGTCGGAATCGAGGTGCAGGATCTGGGCGATCAACGCGTTGGCGACGCCATCATCGAGTTCGGTGCCCAGGTAGAGGATTCGATCATCGAGTAGCCGGCTGTAGACGTCCATCACCCGCTCACCCTGAGGAGTGCGGGTGATGACATTGGGAATCGTGTAGGTGCTCATCCGCGGACCACTCCGAATCCGGTGGAAGCCGCTGCGCGGGGCCGTAATTGAGAAGTATCGGAAACGATGTGATCGACGAATCCGTAGTCCACCGACTCGGTGGCAGTGAATACATGATCGCGCAACGAGTCGTCGAAGATTCGTTCTTTCGGTTGGCCGGTCTGTTCGGCGATGATGCCCAGGACCGTATCGCGGACGTGGCGGAGGTCATCGGCTTGGACCTCGATGTCGGGTGCGTAGCCGCCGATGCCCGCCGATCCCTGGTGCAGCAGCACTTTGGCGTGCGGCAGAATGAACCGCTTGCCGCGGGTGCCGTTGCACAACAGGAATTGTCCAGCGCTGTAGGCCATTCCGAGGTTGACCGTCACCACGTCGTTGGGGATCAGGCGCATGGTGTCCATGATGGCGAGCATCGCGGGAACCGATCCACCCGGGGAATTGATCCAGAGGCTGATGTCGGTGGTGGGATCGTCGGCCGAGAGCATCACCAATTGCGCGCACAACTGGCTGCCGATTTCGTCATCGAGCGCCGAATCGAGCATCAGGATGCGTTGATTGAGAAGGCTTTCCGAGGTCCGCTTACGAAGCGGTAGTGGGTGCTTGTCATCACTCATGTTCCCCAGGATGTCCGGAAACCGGTGACGATGTCGGTTCCCGCTGCCGTGAGCAGCGCCATGCTGCCGCAAGCGGAGGATTCTGTTCACCGCGAGTACAACGGTCGTGCGTCGGGTGCATCGTCGACTTGACTTGCCGGGAGCACCAGAGCCGCGGACGGTATGCGGCCACACCCCTTCGGAAGGCACACGATGACGACGCGACAACTCCACCTCGGTGGGTTCCTGATAGCTTCACCGGTTACCCACTCGCACGCGGCATGGCGTCATCCAGGTTCGGAGACAGACTATTTCGGTCCTGACCACTATCACCGCGTCGGCCGGATCCTGGAACGTGGGAAGTTTGACTTCGCCTTCTTCGCCGACCTTCTCGCGGCACCGGTCCGCTTCGGTGGTGATCAGTCCGAACCGTTCCGTCGGGGCACCCAAGCCGCGGCCACCCTGGATCCCAGCCTGGTTGCGGCGAGTATCGCGGCCGTCACCAGCAGGCTCGGTATCGCGGTCACCAAGTCGACCACCTACTTCCATCCCTACGAACTGGCTCGCGTCTTCGGCTCTCTCGACCACCTCACCAAGGGACGTATCGCGTGGAATATCGTCACATCGCTGTCGCAGGCCGAAGCACAGAACTTCGGTTACGACACCCACGTCGAGCACGACGAACGTTACTCCCGCGCTGAAGAATTCGTGACGACGGCACTCAAACTGTGGAGCAGTTGGGATGTCGATGCGGTCACCGCGGACAAGACGAGCGGGGTCTGGGCCGACCCCGACAAGATCCACACGGTCGACCACACCGGCTCGCACTACCGAACCCGTGGGCCGCTGAATCAGCCGCGTTCACCGCAGCATCGTCCGGTCTTCATCCAGGCCGGGTCGTCGGACAGGGGCAAGAACTTCGCTGCGAGGTGGGCAGAGGCGATCTTCGAGATCGACCCCACTCCTGAGGGGCGGCGCGCCTACTACGACGATGTGAAGTCCCGGGCAGTCAACTTCGGGCGAAATCCCGATCACATCAAGGTGTTTCCGTCATTCATTCCGTTCGTCGGTGAGACCGAGTCGATCGCGCGGGAGAAGCAGCAGTTCCACAACGAACTCGCCGATCCGATTTCCGGGCTCATCACTCTGTCCGTGCACACCGACCACGACTTCTCGCAGTACGACCTCGACGCACCGGTGGAAGACGTGCAGGTGGGTGGCACCCAGGGTCTCTTCGATGTTGCACGCAGGCTATCCCAGCGAGACAGTCTGACGTTGCGTGACATCGGCAAGCTGTACGCGCAAGGCGTTCTGCTACCCCAGTTCGTCGGAACCGCGTCGGATGTGGCCGACCAGATCGAAGAGTCGTTCCAGGGTGGGGAGGCCGACGGCTTCATCGTGTCCAGCGCCCAAACACCGGGCAGTTTCAACGATTTCGTCGACTACGTGGTACCAGAACTGCAACGACGGGGCCTGTTCCGCCGGGAGTACGAAGGGGTCACGCTGCGTGACCATCTCGGTCTGGGGTCCGCACACGACGACCTCCCGGCAGACCTGCGCGACGACGAGGTGCGGCTGGCCGGCTGACGGGCACCGCGTTGTCACCGCGGCTGCGTGTCACACCACGTCGATGGCCGGTGTTCCGTTCGGGATGGTGATCAGGGCTCGACGATGCAGCGGTGCGTTGGGATCAGCGACCGTCGACGACACCCGGAACTCGGCGTTCCAGCCGTTGGGGGACAACCGGTTCAGGACATAGCCACGTTGGGCGTTACCGAATCGGACGTGCGGTGAGGCGGCTTTGAGTTGCCGGTCGCTGCTGTCGCTGTCCTCACCGTCGGCGCCGGAGGCGATGGAGGTACCCGCCAATTCGACTCCGACGACCGGTGATTCGCGAGTGTAGGTTGAGCGGAGTTCGGACACGACGTTGCGGTGGATGTCGCCGACGACGGACACCAGGTTCGACACCCGGCGTTCGCGTGCACCGTCGAGAATCCGGGCCCGTGACGCCTCGTAGCCGCTCCAGCCGTCCATGCTGACCGCCCGCTCACCGTTCTTTTCCCGGGCGAGATCGGCGATGGTTGTCTGGTGCGCCAACACATTCCATCGCGCGCGGCTCGCGGCGAGGCCATCGAGCAGCCAGCGTTCCTGGATGGCACCGGTGATGGTGCGTCGTGGGTCGGCGGTGGCGGCGTTCTGTGCGGTGTCGTTGTCCCCGTTGACCTGATCGCTGCGATAGGTGCGCGTGTCCAGAACGTTGAACTCGACGAGGTCGCCGTAGGAGAACCGGCGATAGGCTCGGATGTCGAGCCCATGCGGTTGCTGGGTGGTGCGCACTGGAGTGTTCTCCCACCAGGCGCGCATCGCCTGTGCGCGCCGAGCCAGGAACTGTGGGATCGGCTGATCGTCTTCCGGGATGTCGGCGGCCCAGTTGTTGTCCACCTCGTGGTCGTCGAAAATGGTGATGAACGGGCTGGCGCGGTGTGCGCGTTGCAGATTCGGGTCGAGTCGGTAGAGAGCGTATCGATCCCGATAGTCGTCGACGGTCAGGCATTCGTGTGCGGCGGATGCCGGCATCACAGTCGTGCGCCGATGACCTCCGGTGCGCGGGATGGGCTTTTCGTAGATGTAGTCGCCGAGGTGGAACACCACGTCGGGTGCATGTGCGGCCATATCGGCGTAGGCGGGGTAGTGGCCGTCGGCCCACGACTGACACGACGCGAACGCGAAGGTCAACGCCGACAACGGACTTCCATATCGAGGTGCGGTGCGGGTGCGCCCGACGTCGGAGATGTCACCGAAAGCCCGGAAACGGTAGAAGTATTCGGTTTCCGGTGTCAGCCCGCGGACGTCGACGTGCACGCTGTGCCCGTTGTCCGGGCCGGCCACGGCGACCCCACGTCGGATCACCCGCGTCATTCGCTCATCGGTGGCGAGTTGCCATTCGACGGGCACCGGCACACTTCCCATTCCGCCGCTGCGGGCCAGGGGATCGGCGGCCAGCCGGGTCCAGAGCACCACCCCGTCGGGCAGTGGATCACCCGACGCGACGCCGAGGGTGAACAACCGGTCGCCGTTGCCGGGACGCGGTGACGATTGTGCGTCGGAGGCGAAAAGACCCGGTGTGCAGGCCAATCCGGCGGCCACACCGGTCCAGGTGAGGAACTGTCGTCGGCTCATCCCGGCGCGCAGTGTTTTGTCCGGGGTCAGTCGGATGGCACTCAATCGTGGGGCGCGCTGTCCTGGGCTGGGCATGGCGCCAGCCGACCAAACTCATATGGCGTCGATGCCACCTGACACCGTCTGGCGGGTGAGAACCCGATGAGCGCCGGGTGAACTCAACCGGTCACGACGAGCCACACCGCGATGTAATGCAGGATCGCCGCGACGGCGGTGCAGGCGTGAAAGATCTCGTGATGGCCGAAGGTGTCCGGCCACGGATTGGGCCAGCGTGCGGCGAACAGGATGCCGCCACCGCTGTAGAGAACACCACCGACGCAGAGCAGCACGATCACCGTGATGCCGGTGTGGGCAACGAGTGCAGGACTGACCGCGATGATCACCCAGCCCAACAGGATGTAGATCGAGGTCCCCAGCCATCGCGGCGCCTCGGGCCACGACGTCTTGAGCACGATCCCACTCAGTGCGCCGGCCCAGACGATTCCCAGTACCCACCAGCCGACCGGCTTCGGCAAGGCGAGCGCACAGAACGGTGTGTAGGTGCCCGCGATGAACAGGAAGATCATCGAATGGTCGGCGCGCTTCATCCGTAGCTGCGTGCGTACCGAGCGCCAGGGGATGCGGTGATAGACCGCGCTCACCGAGAACAGACCGACGATGGTGATGGCGTAGACGGCACACGCGAGCGCTGCACCGGTGCCGCGGAGCACTGCGGCGCCGATCACCAGCGCGACGCCGGCGATCGCGGCGACGTAGGCGCTGTAGTGGTGAATGACGCCACGGAGACGTGGCTTGACGATCACCGGGGTCGTGGAGAGGGTCACGAACCTACGGTAGCGTAACTTAGCGTTGTTCCGGACCGGCTTGAGGTGTCAGTTTCCTCTCAGGCGGGCGCGTAAAGTGTGCCGGGTGAACGGTCAGTGTCGGCGTGCGGAACGGGGTGGGAGATGAAGCTGCTTCCTGACCGCCTGCGTTGGCCGCTGCTGAGCGTCTACGAACGTCGCCTCATCCAGTTGATGGATACCACGCGGCTGCCCGCGCATGTCGCGATCATCTGCGACGGCAACCGGCGGTGGGCTCGCGAGGCGGGGTTCGAAGACGTCAGCCACGGGCACCGGGTCGGCGCGCAGCGTATCGCCGACATGCTCGGCTGGTGTCACGAACTCGGCATCGAGACCGTCACCATCTATCTGCTGTCGACCGAGAACCTGAGTCGGGATTCGGAAGAACTCGACGCCTTGATGGAGATCGTCCCCGACATCGTCGACGAGATCGCCTTGCCGGAGGGGCAGTGGCGGGTCCGGATCGTCGGGTCGCTGGATCAGTTGCCGGTCGCGGTGGCCGCGCGGTTGAAAGCGGCAGCTGAGCGCACCAGGGATCGGGCCGGGATGAACGTCAATGTCGCGGTCGGCTACGGCGGGCGCCAGGAAATCGTCGACGCGGTCAGATCTCTTCTCGCCGAGCGGATCGAAGCCGGCGACACCCCGCAGGACATGCTCGACGCGGTCACCGTCGGCGCCATCGACCAAAACCTCTACACCAAGGGACAGCCGGATCCTGACCTGGTGATCCGCACCTCCGGCGAGCAGCGCCTGAGCGGATTCCTGTTGTGGCAGAGCGCCTATTCGGAGATCTGGTTCACCGACGCCTACTGGCCGGAGTTCCGCCGGGTCGATTTCCTACGTGCGCTACGTGACTACTCGGCGCGCAGTCGGCGGTTCGGGAAGTAGCGCCCACCTCCTGTTGATTGAGTGCTCCGCGGAGCACTCAGGTTCCTGGTGAAGAACCTTCCAACTTCGTCGGCCGCCCAAGGCGGGACGCCGGTGTGTCCGCCCATGTTGGCGGCCAGTGTCTTTTCTGCCGACCCGAAAGCGTCGAACAGGTCGAGCGCCATCTGCCGGTGATTGCCCGCGTCGTCCCACTGAAGCAGAACGTGCAGAGGAATCGTGACCTCGCGGGCCTCTTCGATGATCGCCGTGGGGACGAAGCTACCTGCGAACAGGTTGGCCGCTGCGATCCGCTGATCGACTCGTGCCATCCGCACACCGATCGAGATGAACCCACCGGAGAGCCCTACCGGTCCGCGAAGTTCCGGAAGTTCGAGCAGCGCATCCAGCGTCGCCTGCCATTCCGGAACTGCCAGGTCCACGAGCGGCAGAATCAGCCGCGCGATCAAGTCGTCGTCCGGCACTCCGCCTGCCCTCACCACCTCGCGGAGGTCGGTGCGAGCTTGTTCGAAGTCCGGAATCCGTGGCCGAGTTCCGCTGCCGGGGAGTTCGACCGTGGCGGTGGCGAATCCGTCGCGGGCGCAAGCCTTGGCACGCGGGAGAAGCCGCGGATACATCTGTTCCAACCCGCCCTGCTGACCCAGCAGGATCAGTGGAACCGTTGTTGCCGAGGCGGACTCGGGAGTCCAGAGGATTCCCGGAATGTCCCGGAAGGTGAAGTGCCGTTCGACGAGTCCGTCATCGTGGCCCTGGTCAGAAGAGAGGCCCTGGTCAGAAGAGAGGTGCAGGTCAGAAGTGAAGTGCATGGTCGTGCCTTTCGGAGTGCGTTGTATCGGCGCTCCCTGACGACCTATCGCCCGACCGTGACCTCGAAGAGGAGCACCCACGTCGAATTGCTCACGGGTACCACCTCCTCACGTTGCTGCACGGACGCGGAAAGCCTAGCAGGTCATGTGGTCTCGCAGCAGTGCGACGAGTGCGTCGAGATCCCGGTCGAACGTCGACGCCGACGGTGTACCGAATCCGACGACGATGCCGCCCACCGGTTCTCCGTCACCGTCGTGGAGGGGTTCGGCGTCGGGACGGCGCATCGCGTCGAGGCCGGCGAGGGCGAAGCCTCGCTGATATGTCTCGGCCAGGATCGCGGCCTCGGTCGCAGGCGGCATCGGGATCACCGCATGCAATCCGGCGGCGATACCCATCGTGGTGATGCCGGCTTCGGCGAGCCGATCGATCAGAGCCGTGCGTCGCGAGCGATAAAACGCCCTACTCCGTCGGATGTGCTTGTCGTACTGGCCCGACTCGATCAGATCCGCGAGTACGAGCTGATCGACGATGCTGGCGTCGTGCTCACGAATCCCTTTGGACCACATCACCTTCGGCACGAGTGCGGCGGGCAGGACGATCCAGCCGATACGCACCGACGGCGATATCGTCTTGCTGGCCGAGCCGAGATAGATGACCGCATCCGGAGCCAACGCCTGCAGGGCGCCGACAGGTTCCCGGTCGTAACGCAGTTCGCCGTCGTAGTCGTCTTCGACGATGAACGCGCCGGATCGTCGTGCCCACTCGATGAGCGCCGAACGCCGTTCGGGGGCCAGTGCGACACCGCTGGGAAACTGGTGGCTGGGGGTGACGAGGACTGCCGACGGCCCCGCCGACAGTGCGTCGACTCTGATCCCGGCGTCGTCCACCGGCACCGACATCACGTCCACCCCGCGACCGAGGATCACGTCGGCAAAGATCGGCAGCCCATAGGATTCGACGGCCACGTTCGCGTCGAAGACTGTGCGCGCCAACAGGTCCAGTGCCGAATGCACCGATGTGGTCAGCACGATGTGGTCCGGGTGGGTGCGCACGCCGCGTACCCGTGCCAGGTAGTCGGCGAGGACTCGCCGGAGGCGCATGTTGCCGTTCGGCGGCGTCGGTGCGAACGCAGAGTCCGGTGCTTCGCCGATTGCGCGTCGAGTCGAGGCGATCCAGGCGGCTCGAGGGAACAGTGCGGCATTCGGGTGGCCCAACGAAAAGTCATGCTGCACTTCGGGAATGGTGATGCGCGCAGCTAACTCGGGCGCGACCTCGCCGGAGGCGGATGTACCACCGGCGACCCGAGTACCCGATCCTTGGCGAGCGGTGAGCCATCCCTCGGCGATGAGTTCCTGATACACCGCCGATACGGTTCCGCGCGCGAGACCGAGGTCGGCGGCCAGTGAACGATACGGTGGCAGGCGTGTGCCGTCGGTCAACCGGCCGTCGACGATGGCGCTGCGCAGGGCGTCGGCCAGACGTTTGCCCAGCTGGGCGTTGCGGCCACGGGATGCGGTACCGGGTTCGGGTTGCAGGTCCAGGAACAGATCGGCGCCGAGGCGTTGCGCCACCGCCGCCCACGGGTCGCCGGTCATCCTGCTCACCTCCGATTATTGGCCCAGGAAACACTTCGCCAATTGAACCTCTTTTCTGGGGCAATTGGACAGTAGCGTAGAAGTTGATCAAGGAGGAGTCCATGAAAGCAGTTGTGTTCGGAGCGAGCGGTGAGATCGGTACCAGAGTTGCCGAGGATCTCAGACGCAGAGGTGCGGAAGTAGTTGCCGCGCAGAGGTCGTCGGGCGTGGATGCCTACAGCGGCGCAGGCGTGGCCGATGCCGTTGCCGGTGCCGACGTGATCATCGACGCCACCAGCGTGGTGACCACCAGTGCGAAGACCGCCATCGACTTCTTCGCCACAGTCGCCCGCACCATCGCCGAGGCGGCGAACGCGGCCGGCGTCAAGCGGGTGGTGTGCGTGTCGATCCTCAACGCCGCAGACCCGGCCGTCAACGCGAAATTCGGTTATTACCAGGGCAAGGCAGCGCAGGAGGCGGCGTACGCGCTGCACCTCGACGCCGATCGTCTAGTGGTGGTGCGGTCGGCGCAGTGGTTCGAGTTGGCCGGGCAGGTTCTGCAGCGCAACAGCTTTGGGCCGGTGGCCGCCGTACCGCACATGCTGTGCCGTCCGCTGGCGGCCGCTGATGCTGCCACCATGATCGTTGACGCCGCACTCGACGACCAACCGCGCGACGTCGAATTGGTCGGCCCGGCAGACCTTGACATCGTCGACATGTCCAAAGCCATTGCCCGACAACAAGGGAAGCCGAAATGGGTGCTGGGCATCAGGTTCGGCGGGGCCGCGATGCGCAACGGTGGCCTGCTCCCGCGTGCGAATTCTGGATCAACACTGCGCAGCGCCGCGATCACCTTCGACGATTGGCTCGCCGCCGGCGATCGGCAGGTGGCGAAGTGAGTACGACGTCGATCCCCGACGGCGTCCGATTCTGGCTGCCCGCGTCGAATCCTGCTGTCTACAAAGCGTTGATCGCGCTGCAACGTGCGTCATCGCACGGTCTGAAACCCGAACTGGTGGAACTGATCAAGATCCGCGCCTCCCAGCTGAACGGATGCGCCTACTGCCTCCACATGCACATCTCCGACGCGTTGAAACTGGGGATGGATCCGTTGCGGCTCGGCATGATCGCGGTATGGCGCGAGAACGAGCCGCTCTTCGATGTCCGCGACCAGGCTGCACTGGAACTCACCGAGTACGTCACCCGGCTCGGTGAAGCCGGTGTACCGTCCGACGTCGTCGAGCGGGCTCAGAAAGCGTTGGGGGAGCAGGACTTCGGTCAGGTTCTCGCATCGATCGTGATGATCAATGTGTGGAACCGCATCGCGCTGGCCGGTGGCTTCCCGGCCGGACTCGACGAACGCGCCCGCTGAGCAGGCGCAAAATCACAACTTGCGCAACCGAACCCGGTTGATGGTGTGGTCGGGGTCTTTGCGGAGCACCAGCGTTGCCCTCGGTCGGGTCGGGAGAATGTTCTCGATCAGGTTGGGCCGGTTGATCGAGGTCCAGATGTCGCGCGCGGCAATGGTGGCCTGCTCGTCGGTCAACGATGAGTAGTAGTGGAAATGCGAATTGGGGTCGGCGAACGACGTGGTGCGCATCTGCAGGAACCGTGAGACGTACCAGCGTTCGATGTCGTCGATCTTGGCGTCGACGTAGATCGAGAAGTCGAACAGGTCCGACACCATCAGTCGTGGGCCGGTCTGTAAGACGTTGAGCCCCTCCAGGATCAGGATGTCGGGCTGGCGTACATAGTGTGCGACGTCGGGCACGATGTCGTAAGTGATGTGGGAGTAGACGGGCGCGGTCACCTCCCGCGCACCCGACTTGACCTCGCTGACGAACCGCAACAACGCCCGACGGTCATAGGATTCCGGAAATCCCTTGCGGTGCATGAGACCTTGGCGTTCCAGCTCGGCAGTGGGGAGCAGGAATCCGTCGGTGGTGACCAGATCGACCTTCGGGTGCGACTCCCACCGGGCGAGCAGCGCGGCCAGCACGCGGGCGGTGGTCGACTTGCCGACCGCGACGCTGCCGGCGATGCCGATCACGAACGGCACCTGCCGCTCGGGCTGGCGGTGACCGAGGAAGGTCGACGTCGCGGCGAACAATCGCTGCCGGGCCGCGACCTGGAGGTGGATCAGTCGCGACAGGGGGAGGTAGACGTCGGCGACCTCGTCGAGGTCGAGTTGCTCGCCAAGGCCCTTGAGTTGGGTTAGCTCGGCTTCGTCGAGCACCATCGGCATCGAGTGGCGTAGCTCCCGCCACTGTTTGCGGTCGAGCTCCAGGTAGAGACTCGGATCGCGATCACTCTGGTGGCGCGCCATCCCTACACCTTAGGGCGGGCTTCTCGTGCCCGGTGTTCGGGGCGGCGGCTGGGTAACGTGCTGGTGTGACGTCAACATCCCCGTCCTCCGCACACCGCTCCGATGATCTGGTCACTGACTACCTCCGTCTCGGTCTGGCATTCGACCGGATCGAGGAGGGCTTCGTCGACGCCTTCACCGGTGATCCGGCGTTGCGTGCACAGGTTGGCAACGCACCCGCGCCGGACCCACGCGCCCTCGCCGACCGCGCACGCGGCCTGGCGTCGGAACTCCCCGCCGATCTGCCGCCCGAGCGCGCCGAGTTCATCGGCTCCCACCTGCGGGCGCTAGAGTGCTCGGCACGCAAGTTCGCCGGCGAACCGATCGGCTTCATCGAGGAGGTGCGGGCCTACTTCGACGTCGACATCGCACTCGCCGACGAGGGTGTCTACCGGCAGGCGCACGCAGAGATCGCCGACGCACTCGGGGTCGCGGACGCAACTCATGACGAACTTGTCGCGGCCTACGCCGCGCATCGTCGCGCCGACGAGATCCCCGCCGACCGCGTCGACGAATGCGTGCGGGCGTTCAGCGGTGCGTTGCGTGAACGGGTCCGGGCGACCTATCCGTTGCCCGACAACGAGATCGTCGAATTCGACGTCGTCGTCGACAAGCCGTGGTCGGGATTCAACTACTACCTCGGCGAGTACAAGTCGCGGGTCGCGATCAACGCCGATCTGACGCAGTACATGTCGTCGTTGCCGCACCTGATCGCGCACGAGGCCTACCCCGGACACCACACCGAGCACTGCCGCAAGGAGGAGATCCTCGTCGGCTCCGGACAACGGGAGCAGACCATTTTCCTGGTGAACACCCCGCAGTGTCTGATGGCCGAAGGGCTCGCCGACCACGCGCTGGTCGCTGCCGTCGGCAAGGACTGGCCGGTGTGGGCGGCCGAGATCTATGCCGATCTCGGCCTGCGATTCGACGCCGACCGTGCCGCCGCGGTGGGCAAGGCGTCGGCGAATCTGCTCTCGGTGCGCCAGGACGCGGCTCTGCTCCTGCATGATCGGGGCGCCGATCACGACACCGTCGTCGACTTCCTGCAGCACTGGTTGCTCGCCCCGCCCGAGCGCGCCCGGCAGATGCTGCGCTTTCTGACCTCACCGCTGTGGCGGGCCTACATCAGCACCTATGTCGAGGGCTACCGCCTGCTCGGTGAGTGGCTCGACGCCGACCCCGGCAGCGACCGACTGCGCCGCTTCGGCAGGCTGCTCGACGAGCCGCTGACCCCGGCACTGCTGCGTGCGGAACTGCGCAATTAGAATCGCCGCATGACCGAGTCCCTGAACTCCATGTCCCTGGCCGATCTCGATCCCGATGTCGCAGCCGCGATGAACGGCGAGCTGAGCCGCCAGCGCGACACCCTTGAGATGATCGCGTCGGAGAACTTTGTGCCGCGGGCGGTCTTGCAGGCGCAGGGCAGCGTGCTCACCAACAAGTACGCCGAGGGATATCCGGGGCGTCGGTATTACGGCGGCTGCGAGCACGTCGACGTCGTCGAAGACATTGCGCGCAACCGTGCCAAGGAGCTCTTCGGCGCGGATTTCGCCAACGTGCAGCCGCATTCGGGCGCCCAGGCCAACGCCGCGGTGCTGATGGCTCTGATGGAACCGGGCGAGAAGCTGCTCGGCCTCGACCTCGCGCACGGCGGGCACCTCACCCATGGCATGCGCCTGAACTTCTCGGGTAAGCTCTATGAGAACCATTTCTACGGGGTCAGCAAAGAGGACTTCCGTATCGACATGGACGAGGTCCGCAAGATCGCCGTCGACGTCCAGCCCAAGGTGATCGTCGCCGGCTGGTCGGCCTACCCGCGGACGCTGGATTTCGAGGCCTTCCGGTCCATCGCCGACGAGGTCGGTGCCTACCTGTGGACCGATATGGCGCACTTCGCCGGGCTGGTTGCCGCCGGGCTGCACCCGTCGCCGGTGCCTTACTCCGACGTGGTGTCGACCACCGTGCACAAGACCCTCGGCGGGCCTCGCTCCGGCATGATCCTGGCCAAGCAGGAGTGGGCCAAGAAGCTCAACTCCGCGGTGTTCCCCGGGCAGCAGGGCGGTCCGTTGATGCACGCGGTCGCGGCCAAGGCCGTTGCGCTCAAGATCGCCGGTTCCGAGGAGTTCGCCGATCGTCAGCGTCGCACGCTGTCGGGCGCCAAGGTGCTGGCTGAGCGACTCAACGGCGCCGACGTCACCAAGGCCGGGGTGTCGGTACTGACCGGCGGTACCGATGTCCACCTGGTCCTCGTCGACCTGCGCAACAGCCCGCTCGACGGCCAGCAGGCCGAAGACCTACTGCACGAGGTCGGGATCACCGTCAACCGCAACGCGGTTCCCTTCGACCCCCGCCCGCCGATGGTGACCTCGGGTCTGCGGATCGGTACGCCGGCGCTGGCCACCCGCGGATTCGGCGACACCGAGTTCGCCGAGGTCGCCGACATCATCGCGACTGCGCTGGTCGGAGGCTCCGACGCCGATGTCTCGGCGCTGCGAGCACGTGTCTCCAAGCTCGCCCTGGATTTTCCGCTGTACGACGGGCTGGAGCAGTGGGGGCTGATGAGTCGGGCGTGATCGCCCGACCCGAACGAACGCACGCTTTGTAAGGCTTCACTAAGTAGAGAAGGGGAGGCGGAGATCACTATCGTGGCACCGATGAACGCACTGACCGAGGATGAGCTGATCATCGCGCTCGAAAAGGCGCTGCCCGAGATCGCCGAAGAACACAACCAGGCCGCCGAGGTGTGGAACCCGCACGACTGGGTCCCGTGGGACGACGGCCGCAACTACGCCTTCCTGGGTGGCGACGACTTCGATCCGCCGCAGGCCACCATGTCCGACGAGGTTCGCGCCGGTGTGCTGGCGTTGATGCTGACCAAGGACAACCTGCCGTCGTATCACCGCGTCATCGCCAAGTACTTCCCGGCTTTCTCCGACTGGCGTCAGCTGGTCGGCGTGTGGACCGCCGAGGACAACCGCCACGCCGTGGTTCTGCGCGACTACCTCGTGGTCACGCGCGCAATCGATCCGGTCGATCAGGAGAACCGTCGTCGGATCCACGTGACCGCCGGATACCGGCAGAACGAGGCCGCTGTCGACGAGCTCGGTCCGCTCGACGTGCTTGCGCTGATGGCCGTGCACGAGAACCAGTGCGTCGGATTCATCGAGAAGCTCAATGCCGCGGTCACCGACGAGACCTTCTCGACGATCCTCACCAAGATCGCCGCCGACGACGCCCTGCAGGCCACCACCTTCGCCGCCTTCCTCGCGGCCGGCCTGGTCGCCGACCAGGAAGCGACCATCGTCGCCTTGGACAAGGCGCTTGCGCACGTGGAGACGATCGGAGCCGACGTCGCCGATTTCGACGCCGAACGTGCACTGATTGCCGGCTACGAGACCGACTCCACCCGTAACGCGATCGCGAAGAAACTCGCCGACGAGCTCAAACTCGGCAGCGTCCAAGAGCTTGGCGAGGAGGCCGAAGCCGCTCGGCAACGGATTCTGGCCCGGGCAGCCAGTTAACGAATAATTCACGCCGACACGCCCTTCTCGGCGAGCCTTCCGGACACTGCGCGCGTACGTTGACCATTGACGGGCCGCGGGGAAGCGGTTCGTCCGGGAGGTTCGATTCGTGGTTTGCACCAGCAGCGCGAGAGGGCCGGCCCCGGTCCTCGTCCACCTCGGCTGACGCCGAGGACTCTGGACAAGAACCGGCCGGTCATCGAAGAACTGGTTTGCGCGGGTGCCGCGCAAACGTAGGAGCCCACGTGACCACACGCACCTACGTCCTCGATACCTCCGTCTTGCTGTCTGATCCCTGGGCAGTGACACGATTCGCCGAACACCACGTCGTTCTTCCGCTGGTGGTCATCGGTGAGCTCGAGGGCAAACGTCACCATCACGAACTCGGCTGGTTTGCCCGCGAGGCGTTGCGGATGCTCGATGATCTGCGCCTCGAGCACGGCCGGCTGGATCTGCCGATCCCGATCGGTTCTGATGGTGGCACCCTGCAGGTCGAGCTGAACCACACCGATCCGGCCGTGCTGCCGGCGGGATTCCGGACCGAGACCAACGATTCCCGAATCCTCGCGTGTGCGTTGAACCTTCGTGCCGAGGGCAAGGACGTGACGCTGGTGTCCAAGGACACCCCGCTGCGCGTCAAGGCAGGTGCGGTCGGTCTGGCCGCCGACGAGTATCACGCGCAGGACGTGGTGGTCTCGGGCTGGTCGGGAATGACCGAGCTCGATGTGGATTCCGGTTCGGTGGACACGCTCTACGCCGAGGGTGTCGCCGACATCGATGCCGCGCGAGAACTACCGTGCCACACCGGAATCCGCCTGCTCGGCAACGGATCCAGCGCGCTCGGGCGGGTCACCGCCGACAAGCGGGTGCAGTTGGTTCGGGGCGACCGCGAAGCCTTTGGGCTGCATGGTCGTTCGGCTGAGCAGCGGGTCGCCCTCGATCTACTGCTCGACGAGAGCGTCGGCATCGTCTCACTCGGTGGTAAGGCCGGTACCGGTAAGTCGGCCCTGGCGTTGTGCGCCGGGCTCGAGGCGGTGCTGGAGCGCCGGACCCAACGCAAGGTTGTCGTGTTCCGTCCGCTCTACGCCGTCGGCGGTCAGCAACTGGGCTACCTGCCCGGCAGTGAGTCGGAGAAGATGGGGCCGTGGGCTCAGGCCGTCTTCGACACGCTCGAGGGTCTTGCGTCGCCGGAGGTGATCGAGGAGGTGCAGAGCCGAGGCATGCTCGAAGTTCTGCCGCTCACGCATATTCGCGGTCGATCGCTGCACGATTCGTTCGTTATCGTCGATGAGGCCCAGTCGTTGGAACGCAATGTTCTGCTGACCGTGCTGTCGCGATTGGGGACCGGATCGCGAGTTGTGCTAACCCACGACGTGGCGCAACGCGATAACCTCCGAGTCGGCCGGCACGACGGTGTCGCTGCGGTTATCGAAAAGCTCAAGGGGCATCCACTATTCGCCCATGTGACGCTGACGCGTAGTGAGCGGTCGCCGATCGCGGCGCTGGTCACCGACATGCTCGAGGAGTTCGCCCCGGGCGCGACGTACTGACGTCGCCCGTATCTGAACGCTGAAGTCGCCCCCCGGACAACAACTCTAGCGTGGCGACGTGTCATTAGGGTGGG
>JAEYMI010000052.1 GCA_023461275.1 Actinomycetes bacterium
CCCGAACGCTACCGGCATCGACGCCCCCAGGCCCCGATCGTTCCCGCGATCGTCGGCATCAACCACAAGACCACCAAGAAAACCCCAGTAACCAACCTGTCTCAGACAGGTTGACTAATTCCGAGCAGGACGCGGACGACCGAAACCGACGCGGAAGAACCGAACGGCCCCGAACCCGACGCCGCGGAACCCGACGGCCCCGAACCCGAACCCGACGCCCCCGACCATGACTCCCCCGTCGTCCCCCGGCCGGCGTTCCTCATCGCCCAGGGCATCCTCGGCACCTTCATCGGGACGATGGCCGAGCCGGAAACGCTGTCCGGGCTGGGGTCGTCGTGGTTCCCGGTACTCGTCATCGGCATCGCCACCCTCGCGCTCTCGGTGGCCGGCGGAGCGCTGCTGGGGCTGCACAAACTCGTCGATCCGCTCACCGGGTCGCTGGCACTGGTGGCCGGCGGGGCGTCGGGCCTGGTGGCGCTGACCAGGGAGTTCGGCGGCGACGAACGCATGGTCGCGGTCATCCAGTACCTGCGGGTGGCGCTGGTGACCATCAGCATCCCGCTGGTCGCCTCACTGGTCTTCGACGCGAAGTCCGGCACGGCCGTCGTCGAACCACCGTCAGCCGCCGACCAGGCGTGGGGCCTGCTGCTGCTGGCCGTGTGCCTGGGCCTCGGCATCCCGCTGGGCCGGCTGCTGCATCTGCCGGCTTCCGGACTGCTCGGCCCGCTGGCGTTGTCCACCATCGCCGAGCTCACCGGGGTCGCCGGCGACGCCGCGGTCAGCTCGATCGTGCTGAACATCGCGTACGCGATCATCGGCTGGCAGGCCGGGCTCGGTTTCACCATGCCGCGCCTCCGGGCCATCGGGCGCGTGCTGCCGATGGCGCTGGCGCTGATCCTCGCCATCGGCGTCGGATGTGCACTGCTCGGGGTGCTGCTGTCGGCGTGGACCGGCGAATCGATGTTCGACTGCTATCTGGCCACCACCCCGGGCGGGATCTACGCGGTGCTGGCCGCCGCCACCGCAGCCGGCTCCAACGTCGCATTCGTGGTGGCCGCGCAGATCCTGCGGGTGCTGTTGATGCTGTTCGTGGCACCTTTTGCGGCCCGCGCCGCCACCCGACGACTCGGACCGGCAAGCCCACCTGCGACGTGACGATAAAGTCGACGGTATGAGCGAGATCACCGGCACGGACGCCACCGACGGCACCACCGAGGCCACCGCGCACGAGCCCGACGCCACCGAGCCCGACGCCGCCGAGGCCACCGAGGCCACCGCAGCCGAGACGACCGCCGCACCCGACACCACCGCCGCAGCCCGGCGCGAGTTCGACGTCGTCGTCTACGGTGCCACCGGCTTCGTCGGCGAGCTGACCGCCAAGTACCTCGCCGATCACGCCCCCATCGGCACCCGGATCGCGCTGGCCGGACGGTCGGAGACCAAGCTGGCCGCCACCCGCCGTCGACTCCCCGCCCGCGCGCACGACTGGCCGCTGATCATCGCCGACGCCGACTCCCCGAGTTCGCTCGACGCGATGGTCGCGCGCACCCGCGTGGTCTGCACCACCGTCGGGCCGTACCTGAAGTACGGCGAATCTCTCGTCGTCGCGGCCGCCTCGGCCGGCACCGACTACGTCGACCTCACCGGCGAGGTCCCCTTCGTCCACTACTCCATCAACAAGGCCCACGAGACCGCGGTGGCCACCGGCGCGCGCATCGTGCATTCCTGCGGATTCGATTCGGTCCCTTCCGATCTCGGCGTCTATACGCTGTACACCACAATCCGCGACGACGACGCGGGCGACCTCACCGACACCACGCTGGTGGTGCGTTCGTTCCGCGGCGGCGTCTCCGGCGGCACCATCGACTCGATGCGCGTCATCGCCGACGAGGCCCGCGACTCCCAGAAACGACGCCTCATGCTCAACCCGCAGGCCCTTTCGGGCGGCCCGGGTGACACACCGAGGGTGAGCATGTCGTCCGAACCCAACGACATGGCCATCGTCAGCGCCAAGAAGGTCGATCCGTCGCTGAGCGGCACGCTGGCCCCGTTCTTCATGGCCTCGCACAACACGCGCATCGTCCGACGATCGAATGCGTTGTTGGACAACGCCTATGGCGAGAAGTTCCACTACGCGGAGACGATGAACGTCGGCCATCTGCCCGCGGTGTCCACCGCGATCGCCGGGCTCGTGGGCGTCGGCACCGGCCTGTTCCTGGGCGCGATGACCTTCCGCCCCACCCGCAAGGTCCTCGACCGCGTGCTGCCCGCCCCCGGAAAGGGACCGAGCGAGAAGACCCGCGATAGCGGCTACTTCGTCCTCGACACCTACACGGTGACCACCACCGGCCGCCGCTACCGGTCCACGGTGCGCGCCTCCGGCGATCCCGGCTACAAGGCGACCGCGGTAATGCTCGGCGAAAGCGCCCTCGCTCTGGCCCTCGACCGCGACCGCCTGCCCGCCCGGTCCGGCGTCCTCACACCCGCCACTGCGATGGGTGACGTTCTCACAGAGCGACTTCGAGATGCCGGATTCACCATCGAGGCCACAGAACTGAAATAATCGACCCATGACTACCCGTCGACGCGCCGCACATCGTCGTAAATCGGGACGCCTGTTTCCGGGCCGCCTGCTGATGGGCGCGGTTATCGCGCTCGTCTGCACGACGACGGCCTCCGGAATCGTCGCGGCACCGGCCGGGGCGGCCCCCGGATTCGCGGTCACCGACCTCGGCCCGGGCAAACTCGTCGTCATCCCCGGACCGGCCGCCACCTGGGTCGACCAGCACCCCACCGACCGGCTCACGCCGTCCATCAAGCGGCGCATCGCCGACCGCCCGAACGCGCTGTGGGTCACCGGCAACCTCTCCGACGATCTCCGCAACATCCGCGACGCGGTCGGCGTCGCCCGGCGGGTCGACGGCACCCTGCAGGTGGTGCTCTACAACATCCCCGGACGCAACGACGGCCTCGCGCCGCTGACCGCGCTCTCGTCGGGTTCCTACCGGCAGTGGGTCGACGCCATCTCCACCGCGATCGGCCCGCGGACCCGGACCATCGTCATCGTCGAACCCGACGCCCTGTGGTTCCTCGACCGCCAAGCGGGCAACATCCTCAGTCCGGCCGCACAACGACTCGACCTGCTCCGCTACGCGGTGACCCGATTCTCCAAACACAACCGGTCGCGCATCTACGTCGACGCCGGAACCGCGTCGGGTTCGGTCAGCCCGGCCCGGATGGCCACCCTGCTGCTCGACTCCGGGGTGAACGGAAACGTCGGATTCGCGGTCAACACAAGCTCTTTCGCCCCTACCGAGCGAATCAAGCCCTACGCCATGCAGATTCGCGCGCAACTGCTGCGCCAGGGCGGCGTGCACGCCCGCTACGTGGTGGACACCAGCCGTAACGGAAATCCCAACTGGGACAACACCTGGTGTAACCCAGCGGGCCGCAAGATCGGCAAGCTGCCCGGCCCGGTGGACGCCGACGGCCAGGACTACAACCTGTGGATCAAGCAACCCGGACAGTCCGACGGACCGTGCGGCACCGCGCCGAGAAGCTACGGCGGCGAGTTCCTGCCCGGCGAGGCCACCGGAATGCTCGGCTAGTGGACGTTGACCGTCCGCCGAGGATCGAACCTCTGAGGATCGTGGTGGTCGGTCCGGCGCCCGCTGGACCGAACAGCCGAGGTGGAATGGCGACCGTGATGAGCGCCATGTGCGACATCGCCCTCGCCGACGCCACCATCACCATGATTCCCACCTTCACCGACACCGGCGTCGTGCACCGCACCGCGACCGGTCTGGTGGGCATGCTGCGCGCCGCGTGGCTGGTCCTCACCGGCGACGTCGACGTCCTGCACGTGCACCTCGCGCACGGCGGCAGCGTCATCCGCAAGGCCTTCCCCCTCCTGGCCGCCCGGATACGTGGCATTCCGGCCGTCATCCACGGCCACTCCTACAACTTCGGCGAGTGGTTCCGCGGACTGCCCAAACCTGCTGCCGCACTGGTTCGTTGGGCGTTACCGGCCGACCGGTGGCTCATCCTCGGCAACGATCTCGCCGACGAGTACCGCGACATCTTGGAGCTCGACGCCGCCCGGGTGTCGGTGCTGCACAACCCAGCTCCCGCGCTACCGACCCCTCGCGAGCAGCGATTCGCCGCCCAGGGTGTCGTGATGGTCGCGCTCGGCAGGCTCGGCGAGCGCAAGGGCACCTTCGACATCATTGCCGCGATCACGTCGCTGCCGCAGGAGGTGCGTGAGCGCCTGATCGTCGTGCTGGCCGGCGACGGCGAGGTGCAGCGCGCCCGGGAGGCCGCGGCCGAGCTCGACGGTGTGGTCACCATCCGCGACTGGCTCAACCCCGATCAGCGTGACGCACTCCTCGCCGCGGCCGACGTCCTGCTGTTGCCCAGTTACGACGAAGGCCTGCCGATGGCACTGCTGGAGGCGATGGCGGCGGGGATCGCCCCGATCACCTCGCCGGTCGGAGCCATCGGCGACGTGATCGTCGACGGCGTGAACGGCATCCTGGTGACGCCCGGCGACGTGCCCGCGCTGGCCGCCGCGATCAGTTCACTGGCCACCGACGACGAACGCCGCGCCGGCATCGCCGCCAACGCCCGCGCGACCGCCGACGAGTTCTCCGTCGACAACTGGCACCGGACCATGGTCGATCTGTGGCGCGAGCTCAGCGAGGCTGCGGCACCACGCTGGTGAGCACCTCACGCAACCGCGCACCCACCACCTCGGGCGCGAAGTGCGCGTCGTAATGCTTGCGCGCCGAATATCCATGCAGCGCCGCGGTTTCCGGTTCCGCCAGTAATCCGAGCACATCGGCGAGGCCCGCCGCGTCGTCCTTGTCGATCGGTTCGACGCCGGGCGGTTGGAACTCCGGCAGGGCGCCTTCGGTGGAGACGATGGGCGTCACGCCTGCCTGCATCGACAGCACCTGCACCCCGCTCTGGGTGGCCACCCGATAGTGCGCGATCGACCCCTTGGCGCGCCGCAGCACCGGCAGCAGTTCGGAGTTCTGGTACGCGCCGCCGTTCCACCACACCGTCGACGGCAGATCCGGTAGCCGCTCGGCGCTGCCGTACAGACGCAGCACGTCGCCGCGGTAGGCCGACGATCCGACGTGAATCTCCCACGCGCGCAACACGACGTCGAGGTTCTTGTAGGCGTTGAGCCGGCCGATCATCACGAAGTCACGTCGCTCGTCGGCCGGTGCGGGGGTGCTCAGGTCGATCCCGGCACCCGGCCGGTCGACGACATCACTGGACAGCGGGATCGCCACCGGCGGTGCTACATCTGCCGGAAGTGCCTGTGCGACATGCTGACTGAAACACAGCGTGGCCTGCGCGGATCGGTTCCATCGGTCGAACACCGCGGCTTCGACGCGGGGCCGCTGCTCGTGCGCGTCGTGCGGGCGGTCGTCGTGGACGACGTCGATCCGCGGCTTGCGGCCGGCGAACGCGATCCAGCGCGGGTCGCGGACCAGTTCGGTGACCACCACGTCGGCGTCGAATCGTCGCAGTTGCGCTGCGGCGCGGGCGAATTGCGGCCAGGTGGCGGCAGTCTTGAACCGTGGGTCGAGCACCACCTCCCAGTCGGTGGGCGTGACCGGTTCGGGATGCTGATCCGAGGTCACCAGGATCACCTGACCACCTGCGGCACGCAGCATCTCGCAGTGCACCCGAGCCAGTGTGCGCATCCACGGCGACAACCAGAGAACCTTCACGGCCACCCGTCCTGCATTGCGGCAGCCGTCACCGCGCACTCAGCGTGGCGTCGATGGCGTTCTCGTAGGCATCGGCCATCGCGTCGACGGTGTAGAGCGCCGAGCATCGCTGATATCCCTTGTCGCCCAACGCGGTCAGCCGTTCCCGGTCGGCCATCGCGTAGGTCAGGCCCGCTCGCCACTGCTCGACGTTCGCCTCGGGCACCAGGATGCCTGCGCTGCCGCCGTCGAGCATGTCGCCCACCGCGCAGACGTCGGTGGAGATCACCGGCAGCCGACGCGCCATCGCCTCCACGATCACCAGCGGGAAGGCCTCGGATCGGCTCGGTACGCACACCAGGTCCGCCTCGGCGAAGGCATGTTTGGGTCCGGGTGACCAACCGCGCCAACGAATCCGGTCCAGCAGATCCGGTGGCGTCAGCGCCTCCAGCCGCTCTCGGTCGGGTCCGTCACCGAAGATGTCGAGTTCCCAGTGCAGGTCCCGCAGCCCGTCGAGCGCCTCGACCAGCAGGTGCGGATTCTTGTGTTCGACGATCCGCGAGAGCATCACCAACCGCAACGGCCCCGACGCGGGGATGCTGCGCGGCGGGCAATCCTGCAGCTGCGCGGCCGTCAGCACGCCGTTGGGCGCGATGAAGTGGCGGTCGTTGAGATGCTGAAAACGCGTGGCCTCGTCCCAGTGCGCGGGCGAGAGCGCGATGAAACCGTCGGCCCGGCTCATCGCGCGGGCCAGCGGCGCGGAGTAGGTCGGCTGATCGGGTTCAGGCGGGATGTGCGCCCCTACCAACCACTTTCGGCCGCGTTTGGCGTTGCGCCACAACGTGGCGAACCCGGTCTCGGTGTTGGTGTCACCACTGATCAGGACCACCGCGTCGCCGGTATCGAGCATCGGCGCCCACCACGGTTGGCGCACCACCCGGATCGACGCCGGGATCTCGGCGATCAGCGGCCCGAACCGCTGAATGCACACGATGGTCACCTGATAGCCGCGACGATCGAGTTCGGTGGCCAGCAGCACATGCTGGCGTTCGGCGCCGCCGTACACCAACTGGTTGACGGTGATCACCACCGACGCCCGGCGCTCGGCCACCGCCCGGCGATACGCGGCGCGATCCCGGCGTGCCGACCGCTGCACCCGGTCGATGACGCCGCAGCCGGCGATGTAGAGGTCGGCGAACCGTTTGCCTTGGGACTGTTCGACATTGAGCGCGATGTTGGCCTGTAGCAGGTCCGACGACCGGCGCGCCGCCGGACCGTCATCGGCCACTGTGCCGTGTCCGGTGTGGGTGACCCCGACCTCGTCGGCCAGCAACAGTCGACGCCCGGCCTGCCGTGCGCGCCGCTGCCACTGTTCTTCCTCGCCGTAGAGGAAGAACTCCTCGTCGAAGGCTCCCACCTGCGCCCACGCGTCGGCCCGGATGGCCAGACACGCGCCGGTCAGGTAGCCGCCGACTTCGGTGGGCTGCTCGGGATAGAGCGACGTGGCCGGCAGGGACCGCAGCTTCGGCGAGTACCACGCGTGATCGAGCAACCGCCCGACGACGCCGACCTCGCGATGGGCCACATCCCAACTACGATGCGTGACACCCTCATTCGGATCCAACACCATCGGAGCGACCGCGGCCACGTCGGGTTGCGACAGCAGCGACCTGGTGACGGAGAGGTCGCAGCGCAGCACCGCGTCCGGATTCAACAGCAGGAAATCGTGTCCGTCGGTCAGGTCGGCGAGCCGGTTGACCGCGGCAGCGAAACCGAGGTTTGTAGAACCCAACTGCCACAGCACATCCGGGTACTGCGGAGCCAGCTCGCGCACACCGTCGTCGTCACCGGAGTTGTCCCACACCAGGACCCGCTCACCGGGAAGCCGGCGCCGGACCGATTCCAGACACGTCTGGAGTAGCTCGGGGTTGCGGTACGCGACGATCAGTACGTCGAGCGGCGCGGGCGAGCCGGCCTCAGATGACCGGGTCATGTCGGCACCTCCTCCTCGGCGATGCCGTGCGGCAGCGACGGCGCGGTCTGGCGTGACATGATCGTGCGGAAGTACGACATTCGCGCCGGGCCGAAAATCAACTGCGCGACAACGTATCCGACTATCGACGCGAATCCGGCGAGGATCACCGAAACCCCGACCAGCGCCCACGCGATCCCAGCCGAGACCACCAACGCCGGCACACATCGCAGGATGAACACGATCGGCTGGACATGCAGCGACATCGACACCATCTTGATGTTCACGATCAGCAGGCCGAGCACTTCGGTGCACACCAGCGCGAATGCCGCCCCGCGCGAACCGTAGAACGGCACGATGGCCACGTTGAGGACGATGTTCACCGCGAGGTTCACCAGGTTCACCCGCATCAAGAAGACCTGCTTGTGCGCGGCGAACAAGGCTTGGGAGATGGCGGCATTGATGAAGGTGACAGCCGCCGCGGTGAACAACATCGCCAGCACCGAGTGCCCGCCGGAGAACTGGTCGGAGCCGACCAGCGTCATCAGCGCGCCGCTGAGCACTGCCCCCACCACCACCAGTGGCAGCGCGATCAGATAGAGCACCTCGAGCACACCGCGCACGAAATCGACGAACTCGTCGCGGTTGCGCGCAAACAACTCGGTGAACGTCGACAGCGAACTGGCCATGAACAGTTCCGGCACCATCGACGCGGTGAAGGCCAGCGTGTAGGCCAGCGCATAAATACCCACCTGATCCGGCGTCGAAAGCAACGACAGGATGACGCCGTCGATCCGCCAGTACAGGACGCCGATCACGAGGATCGCGGTCTGCGGCAGGCTTTCGCGGATCAGGTCGATCGACATGGCGTAGGAATATGCGGGCCGCAGCGACATGACTTTGCCGGCCGAGACCGCCTTGACCACCAATTGGATTGCCGGCGGCACCAATTGGACGATGCCGAACCAGTAGAGCGAGGCGTCGGTGACCACCAGGATGATGGTCAGCACCATCGAGGCCACCCGGCTGAGGACGTCGGCGGCGGCGACCGCGCCGAACCGCACCCGCACCATGAACACCGGGTCGAAGGAATTTCCGAGTGCCGTCAACGACAAGCTGCCGGTGATGATCAGCACCAGCACGGCGGTTTCGGGGAGGTTGCGGTAGGTGGCGACGCCGGTGATCATCGCGATCGCGGTCAGTGGTACGCACAGCACCGACGACAGACCGAGATTGACGCGGACGAGGCGGGCGAGGTTCTCGTAGTCGGTGCCCAGACCCGACCGCGCGCCGTCGTTGGTGACACGCCGCACCACCACGGCGTTGATGCCGAGTTCGGTCAGGCTCAGCCACAATGCGACGAACATGATCGCGGCCTGCAGATGACCGTAGGATTCCGGTCCCAATTGCCGGGTGGTGAGGCTGACCGTGACCAACGACGCGGCCGTACCGCCGATCCGCGCGACCATCTGAAGTGCGGTCGCCGACGCGATTCTGGAGCGCGGTTCGGCGTCGTCGACGGATGCCGCGCGTTCCTCAGTCGTCATTTTCCCCCCAGCAAGCGGTGCTACCTACACGCCGTAACGCGGATCGCTTGAACGATCCGGATATCGCCCCCACGCCAATCCGGCATTTCGCCCTAGTATGCTCGCACTCGCTCCTGAAGCTGAGTATAGGAGATCTCCCGTATGCGACGAGTGTTCATCGCGCTCACCCACACCCTCGACACCTCCGAGTGGAAGCGTCGACATGAGATGGGTGAAGTGCCGGACTCATCCCCGTACGGCCTTCATCGCCTTTGCCAGCATGAACTCGATGTCACCTTCTCACATCCGGGCACAAGATTTCCACAACTGCGGGCCTTGGCGGTACCTCGACTGCACTCCCAGACATCAGATATAGAAGTGAGCCACGTCGCAGAAAACTGGCGACAGATGCGTTCGTCACATACCGATGCGGTGTTCTGTTATGACGAGCGCACCGGCCTCCCGGCGATGGCCCTGCCCGATCGCAAGATCGCGCCGGTGATCTCCGGTGTCGCCTGGCTTCGACGAGCGTCCGCCGACGCCCGACTGCGCTGGCTCGCCCGCCGCGGCCTGCCCCGCGCGGACGCGTTGTTCACCCAGTGCGCTCCGATGGTCGACGTCATCGCCGGCGAATGGTCGGTGCCCAGCTCACGCGTGCACTACATCCCGCTGGGCATCGACACTGATTTCTATGCACACCAACCACTTCCGGACCCCGCCGACGATCCGGTGGTCGTCAGCGCAGGCGAAGATCCGTTCCGCGATCACGAGTTGCTGATCACCGCAGTCGAAATGACGCGGGCGAAGTACTCGACGCGACTCGAACTGGCCACCGGGCTGCCCGTCTCGGCGTCCGGCGACTGGGCAACGGTCTACACCGAGCGGATGAACGGCCGCATGCGCGATCTGTATCGACGGTCGACGCTGGTGGCGATCGCACTGAAGCCGACGCTGACCGGGTCGGGACTCACTGTCGTCCTCGAGGCCATGGCCAGCGGCCGACCGGTGGTGGTGACCGACAACCCCGGCGTTGCCGAGTACGTTGAGCACGGTCGTACCGGATTGCTGGTGCCGCCCGGGGACCCGAGGGCATTCGCCGACGCCATCGAATCCCTGCTCGCGGACCGTGATCGCACCGTGGAGATGGGCGAAAATGCAGCTAAGGTGGCTCGAGAAAGCCTGACGTCATCCGATATGAGCCGTGAATTTGCCAGACTGATCCACGATGTGAGCTAACTGGATTTCGTATACGAATCGCACGTAATCCACTCATTCATCTACACTCACGTGTAGCGCATCCGTCTGGGGGAGGCGGACGCATCCGGCTATTGGGGGGATCTAGTGCCGTTTGGAGAATTGCGGGGACGACCACGTGCCACCGCGGCTGCCATCGCAGTCCTCGTCTTGTTCGGCGTGCTCGGTGGCCTGTTCGGGATGTCTCAGGTCAAGACGGAGTATCAGTCCGAGGCAGTGATCATGATGCTGCCTCCAGGGGCGGGCAACAAGGACGCCAGGATGAACCCGTTCATCAACCTGGACAACAACATGGTGCAGCTCGCGCTCGCGATGACCACCGCTCTGAACTCCGCCCAAACCGAAAGCGACCTCAACCCGATCGATCCCGCGGTCACCGCGATGGAGGCCGAAACGGTCAAGACCACCGGTGCCAGCGCAGGTGCCGGTGACACCGTCCAGGTCCGCCTGTCCGCCACCGCCGACAACGGCGACGCCGCAAAGTACATGACACAGCGGCTCATCGACTACTCGGCCAGAGTCCTGCGTCGGATGCAGGATGCGGCCGGTGTTCGCGGACCGGTGCTGGCCGACATCGTCGTGGTGGTCCCCCCCACCGCGCCCGAACCGGCAACATCGTCGGCGCTGCGTTCGATCGTCTCGATGGCGCTTCTGGGAATCATTGTGGCAGCGGCCATCATCGGCGCCATTCTCGGTGTGCTGCAGCTGCGTTCGCGATCACGCGGCACGCGCAACAAACGTGATCCCGGCACGCCGAAGCCCGGCGCGCCCGCACCGAGGCCTACCAAGCGGGACGCGGAGACATCTCACATAAACGACGACGATCGTGCAATGCGGTCCGAATACGATGCGACACCATCGAACTCGGGCTTTGCCGGTTCTTCGGGGTTCTCGGACAACTCGAGTTTCTCGGATAGCTCGGGCTGGTCCAACCACACGTCTGAAATCGTCCCGCCCGCACCAACACCGCCCGCAACGGCCGCACCGGCACCGCCCGCAACCGCGCTGCCCACAAACTCGGCGCCCGAGGCCGGCCGGCAAACCGCCGGGCAGGCCTTCCGCAACGGCTACGAGCACAGCGATCAGGCACGCAGTCGCGCCGAGATCCGCACCGACACAGACGATCTCCCGGCGGTCCGGCCGTCGGTGGTGAAGCGGACCACCGGATCGACGCCATTCTTCCGCGGCTCCGACGACCTCCGCAACGGCCGGGCCGCGAGTACCCCGATCATCCATCGCCACGTCGCACCGATCCCGTTCACCGACGACGAGCTCGCCAGCGCCGACGACACCGCCACCACGGTCAACCACGTCGTATCCGGTTCTGGAACAACGACTTCGGGGACGTCCGCTGCGGCCCCGGTTATCGACGAATCGGACGTCGACGACGACACCGCCTCGGCCGCAGCCGAATCGACCACGGTGATCGACACCGAGAAGAGCAGCGAGGAGCAGAGCAGCGCCGATCAGATCGACGAGGCGCAAAGCAATGCCACTGCGGCTGACGACGTGTCCGATCGTGCCGAGGTCGATGAATCCGACTCTGCCGAATCCGATCTCCCCGCATCCGATCTCGCCGAGTCCGATGACGCGGAGTCCGCCGTCGACGAGTCCATCGCCGAGGAGTCCTCGGAGCCGGAGGGCGCCGACGTCGACGACAGCGCCGCATCCGATGACACCGACGACTCGGACGAGCAGGCAGTGGAATCGACCACGGACACTTCGGATTCCGAGGTCGAGGCCGACGCCGACCTGACCGAAACGGATGACGCCGACGAGGCCGAGGCTGAGGCTGAGGCAGCCGACGAGTACGACGCGGCAGACGACGCCGACGATGACACCCCGGCCGACGATCTCGTCGACGACGACGCTGACCGGTCAGACGAGGCAGCCCAGTCCGACGACGAGGCGCAACCCGAGGATGCGGCCGAGTCGTCCGACGACAGCTCCGATTCCGAAGCCGAGACCCGGCCGTTGCCGCTCGGCGGCGCCGGTACCGCCGGCGAGAAGAAGCCCACCACCGAGCATCAGCGCAATCGACGGCGAATGGCCCAGTCCTCGGTGTTCACGACGGCGACCGTCGGCCGACGATGACCGTCCTCACCGAGGCCCGCGACACACTCGGTCGCGAGCTCCGGCAGATCTCCATCACGAGGCCAACGACGTGGGCCTTTCCGTTGGCCTTGATGGCCGCGGCACTGTTGTCGATGCGGCAGAGCTTCACCGTGCGAGCCACGCACGGTCTGACGCCGCTGCAGTTCACCATCATGGCGGGCGTCGGCATCATCGCGGTCCTGGTGGCCCTCGGCATCTGCCAGTTGTCGACGCCGCCGGCCGGCCCGACCGCCGCCATCGTCACCGGCTTCGTCATCATCCTCGCCACCTACGCCGCGGCCGCCACCCGCGGTATGACCGCCGACGAGTGCGTCGGTGCTGATCGGGTGTTGCTGATCCAGGTCATGCTCGTCGGCGCGTTTCTGCTCGTCACGACCATCGTGCGAACACCTCGCGCGGTGGTGCTCATCCTGCGGGGCCTGGTGGCCGGTGCAACGGTGAGCGCGATGTTCGCACTGGTACAAACCGCCACCGGACAAGACCTGGCGCCGATGTTCCGAATCCCGGTGCTACTCAAGGCAGATGTCACGGTACTGGTCACCGATCTGTTCCGGGCCGGCGTCGTCCGCCCGCAGGGATCGGCCGGGCACCCGCTGGAGTTGAGCGCGGTGCTGACCGCTGTTGTCCCACTCGGACTGGCCGTCACGCTCTACTCGCGCAAGCGCGGCGAACGCTGGTGGCTCTGGGCCGGCGCCACCAGCATCATCACTCTGGCGGCGCTGTCCACGGTGTCGCGGTCGGCCGTCGTCGGCATCATCGTGGTCGCGGCGATCCTGGCGGTGTTCTCCCCGATCAAGCGGACCATGATCGGGGTCGGGGCGGTGCTCGCCGGAGTGCTGATCGCCCTCGCCTTCAACGTCCCGATCCTCAACCGGCTTGCCGCGGTGATTTCCGGTGGCTCCCAGGATGGTTCGCTGGAGTCGCGGGGCTTCGGCGTGAACTACGTGGCCACCCATCTCTCCGATCATCTGTGGTTCGGTCAGGGCCCGGGCACCTACGATCTGATGCGACAGCCGGTGCTGGACAACGAATACCTGACCCGCCTCATCGAGGGCGGACTGCTGGGGCTTCTCGCCTTCTGCCTCATTCTCGGTACCGGCCTCGTCGCGGGTCTGACCGCGACGATCCGGGCCGCCCGCGCGCGTCATCGCCTGGCCACCGATCTGGCCGCATGCGTGACCGCCTCACTCGCGGTGATCGCCATCACCGCAACCGTTCTCGACGTATCCGGGTTCGCGCAGATCTCCAGCCTGATGATGCTGCTGATCCCGCTTGCGGTCGTCCTGACGCGAGAGGATGCTGATGTTGAACAACTCTGACACCGTCAACGATGTCTCATTGGCCTTGCGCCGCACCCAAAGTCGATTGCGTGAACTCCGTCGACGCAGTCGCGATGCGCGACGACACCCACTCCCGGATGTGCTGGCCGAGTGGGAGATGAACGGACACAACCTGGAGCTGCGCGCCCCGAGGTACACCGACTTCGACGGCTGGCGGTCCGCACGGCTGCGCAATCAGAAGCAGATCGAGCCCTTCTGGGACGTGCAGGAGCGCAGCTGGAGCGAACGTCACAGTCTCGGTGATTTCGTCGACTTCATCCGGGAGTCAGAACGTGCCCGCCGCCACCACACCGCTCTGTACAACCTCGTCATCCATGACGGCGTCGTCATCGGTGAGATGAGCCTGCCCTGGATTCACGAGGACAGCCGCAGCGCCGAGGTCAGCGTTTGGATGGACGAGGCCCACAAGGGACGCGACGAACGGGATTCGGCGTTTGCCGCGCTCACCGACTTCGCCTTCCACGGGCTCGACCTCGTGCGACTCAGCGCCCCTGTGGCGGTGAACAATCCGCGCGCGGCCCGCGCCATCAACCGGATGGGTTTCACCCTCGAAGGCACCATGCGGTTCTGGGCGAGCGCAGAAGATCAACGAACCGACTTCCAGCTGTGGTCACTGATTCGTCCGCAGGACAACGGCGTCAACTCCGACGACGCCGAGTGCAACAGGTCAGAATCCCTTGGGGCGCAAGCAATCGGGTCTCACTCAATCGGGACACACACCCAGGGCCTCACCCACGCCGCCCGCACCGACGGCTCGGTGGATGTACCGGGTTCGGCTGCGGATGGTTCGGTGACCACCGATTCCGCGACCAACCACGGCTTCGACCGATCGATCCGGGCGCAGGCCCGTCTGCACGATCTGGTGCCCGGTGGCGCGCACACCTACGCGCGCGGCGAAGACCAGTACCCCGATGGCATGGCGCCGGTGATCGAGCGCGGATTGGGTTCTCGCGTCTGGGATCTCGACGGCAACTGCTACGTCGAATACGGCTCGGGCCTGCGTGCGGTGACTCTCGGGCACGCCTTCGAACCCGTGGTTCGAGCGGTCACCGAGGCCATCTCCGACGGCAACAGCTTCAGCCGACCATCGCGGATGGAACTGCTCGCCGCCGAGGACTTCCTGCGAACGGTACCGACCGCGGACATGGTGAAGTTCGCCAAGAACGGCTCCGACGCCACCACCGCGGCGATCCGCCTGGCCCGATCGGTCACCGGTCGCACCACCATCGCCATGTGTCAGCAGCCGTTCTTCTCCGTCGACGACTGGTTCATCGGCACCACCGCGATGAACGGCGGCACCCGGGCTGCGCCATCGGTCTCGTTCCCGTACAACGACATCGAGGCACTACGACAAGTCCTGAGCGGCAACGACATCGCCGCGGTGATCATGGAGGCGGCCACCGGCACCGCCGAACCCGAACCCGGTTATCTGCAGGCCGTCCGCGACCTGTGCACCGAGCATTCGACCATCCTCATCTTCGACGAGATGATCACCGGATTCCGTTGGGCCGCCGCAGGTGCCCAATCGGTGTACGGGGTCACACCCGATCTCTCGTGCTGGGGCAAGGCGCTGGGCAACGGATTTCCGATCTCGGCGCTGGCCGGTCGTCGCGACATCATGGAGGCCGGCGGCCTGCGTGCCACCGGTGACCGGGTGTTCCTGATGTCGACCACCCACGGCCCCGAATCCGGCTCACTCGCCGCGATGCGCGCCGTCATCGACACCTATCGGACGTCGGATCCGGTTGCCGCGATGGAGGCTTCGGGCCGGCTGCTGATGTCCGGGATCAACTCCGCCGCACGCGATCACGGCATCTCCGACCACCTCTACGTGACCGGCCGGCCGTCGTGTCTGGTGTTCATCACCAAGGACGCCGACGGCAATCCGTCGCAGGAGTTCCGCACGCTGACCATGAGCGGCCTGATCTCACGCGGGGTGCTCGGCCAGTCACTGGTCAACAGTGCCGCGCACACCGCGGTCGACGTCGAGCAGACCATCGACGCGTTCGTCGCGGTCATGCCCTACTACCGCAAGGCACTTGAGGGTGGCTCGGCGCTGCCGTACTTCTCGGGCCGCCCGGTCACCCCGGCGATCCGGCGCACCGCGGCACCCCGCACGCCGTACTCGCCGCCGCACTGAGCTGTTCGACGTCGGGGTCACCGGGGTCTCGATACACCCCTCGGGGCACTCGACCAGCATCACACGCCGATCGAGTAGCACCCCCGAGCGAAGCGAGCGGGAGCGTATCGAGATCCATTGACCCCCAACGCAGAACGAGTGCCGCCGAACCTTGCGGGTCGGGGCACTCGATCAGCGGTAAATCAGCGAACGATCAGGCGGCGATGTCGACCTTGCTGCGTTCGAGGGCACGCACCTGCTTCTTCTTGGTCAGCGCAACGCCGAGGGAGAAGTAGGCGAAGTATCCGGACGCGAGCACGTACCTGGTGGCCATCTTGCGCGGCTCGGTCACCAGGCGGTGCAGCCACTCGGTGTTGGTCTTCTGCATCGCGAGCGGAGCGCGGGTCTTGTAGCCGGCCGCGTACTCGATGCCGCTGCCGACGCACAGGATCGCTCCCGGGTAGCCGGCGCGGACCAGCCGGTTGGCCACGATCTCCTGCTTGGGAACACCGAGCCCGATGAACGCAATGTTGGTGCCGCTGCGCATGATTCGGGCCACCAGGGCGTCGACACCTTCAGCGGTGGCGACCTCGCGCGGCGGCGCGGGCTCGTAGCGGTTGATACGACGGGTGGGCATGTCGTACTTGCGTGCCACTCGCTCGGCGGACCGTCCCGCACCACCGACGTACATCACCGGAATACGGGCGCTGTGCGCCTTCTTCGAGATGGTGATCACCAGGTCGGAGCCGGTGACCCGGGCCACCTTCTGGCCGCACACCGCGCCGGTGAGCGCGGCCACCGGCCACCCGTCGGGCGGGCAGATGTCGGCGTGGACGTAGGCGTCCCGGAGTTCGGTCGTGTTGCGAGATTGCCAGAGCTGCACAATGTTCGGGGTCACAACCAGCTGCGTGCGCCGCATCCGTGCTGCCTCGATAATGCTGTCCTCGGTCCGTTCCTGACTGATCGGACTGACTTTGATGACCCCGAGCGACACCATCTCGCTCGAGGCCGACGCTTGGTCGACCACTTGAATTCCCCCCATGTGCAACTACTATCCACACATCTTCATATCTGATGTGCAATGTGCGATCTCGTAGAAAGTCCCCCGACTTGAAATCGCTACCTAATCAATACCACGTGCCCGAGCCAGAAACCAGGTGACAGTCGCCTCAATCTGCATGCGCGCGAACAGGACTGCTCGCCACCCGCAGATCGTCGCCGACCGGCGGCGCACCCAGGTTCGGTCCGTCGACGTACCAGCGTCCCTCGAGCTGCGGAAACCGTCCGTGGACCTCGCGCAACAAGTCGGGAACCGTCAGCAACACCCGGTCCGGCGAGGCGATCAGCAGCTGGTCCGGTGAGATGATCGGGATGTTGGTGCCGGGCATCCGGCGTCCCTTCTTCCCCGGCGCCGCATCGGCCACCGCCCGGATCATCGAGCTGTTGACCCCGGCGCGGTAGAACAGCGCCACCGCACGCGAGGCCGCGCCGTAGGCGTACACCTTGCGGCCACAGCCCGCCTCGCTCTGCAGCCAAGCGATCAGACCCGACGCGGCGTGGTCGGCCGCGGTCTGCAATGACGCCACCCGCGACGGTTCGATCCACTCCTCCTCGGCCTCGAGGATGCTGCGGATTCGGTTGTCCGCCTGATGCTCACCATGTACCGCCGCCACCAGCACGGTGCCCCCGTACAGGTTGTAGCGCCACGCGGTGACCGCGCTCATCCCCGCCGCGGCGAGCAGGCCCATCACCGACTTCATCGAGTAGTAGGCGAAGTGTCCGTGCCGCAACGCGTTCCACTGACTCTGCGCGACGATCGTGGCCAGCGAATGGAACTGCAGGAGCAGCACACCCTCCGGCGCGGTCGCCGCGGCACGCTCGGCGAACGCCGCCTTCTGGTCGGCCTCGTGCATGATGCCGAACGAATCCAGCACGACGTCGGCGGTGGCGTCGGTGGGCCGCGCCGGACGCAGACCGTAGGTCCGGGTGAACGGAATCCACGTCCCACCGTGTGGGCTGCCGAACTCCCGGACGGTACTGCCACGCAACCAGCCGGCCTGCGCGACCTGCGAGACGGCCAGTTCGGCCTGATCCCGCAACGCCATCGGCTCCATGCCACGCGGCTCGTCGCCAACGGTGTCATCCTCGGCCAACTGCGCCAGCCCGCACGTGCGGCACATGTTCATCACCAGCGGATGGATCGCGTCGCCGCTCTCGATCGGCTCGTGGGCCAGCGGAAACGAGTCCGCCGCCGGCACACTGCCCAAATCGAGTACCCGCTCGAGGTGGCTACTCTCACACCCTCGACAAGTGTTCATGCCACCATGTCCCCGTGCGTATCGAGAAAACCGACCTCGCCGATGTGGCGCTGTTGATCCCGCAACCTTTTCGCGACGACCGCGGGCTCTTCACCCGCACCTTCGACGCAACCATCTTCGACGACTGGATCGGACGACCGGGCGCCGCCGCGGAGTTCATCCAGGATTCGCAGTCGCGGTCGGTGCAGGGCGTCATCCGCGGCATGCACGGACGATCCGGTCGTGGCGAAGCGAAACTCGTTCGCTGCGCCCAGGGCGCTGTGCACGATGTGCTGGTTGACATCCGAAAGGACTCCCCGACCTTCGGTGTCACGCAGACATTCGTGTTGGACGACAATCAGTTTCATCACCTCTACATTCCGCCGGGGTTTCTCCACGGCTTTCAGGCGCTGACCCCCACCGCCGACGTCTGCTACCGGATTGATCGTCCCCACGATCCCGGCGAAGACATCGGTGTCGCCTATGACGACCCGGATCTCGCGATTGACTGGCCCCTGCCGGTCACCGTCGTCTCCCCCCGGGACGGCGCTGCCGGCAGTTGGCAGGACTTGCTCACGTCCGTGCACTGATCCTCCTCATCGACTCGTCGAGAACGCCACTGCCACGCAGCTTCTCGAGTCGCGGGAGTCGGGTGAACTCGGTGAAGAAGGCATCCGAGGTCAACCCGTAATCGGTGTACGCGCGATACAGTTCGGCCGCACCGTCGGGAATCGACCACTGCGCGGTATAGCCGAGTTCGTCACGCGCACGGGCGAAGTCGACCCGATACGACCGCGGGTCGGCACCGCTCTCGCCGGTGATGAGCAACGTCGAACCGGGCACCGCGTCGACCACGGACTCCGCGATCTGCGCGACGGTCAGGTTGTTGTCCTCGGTGCCGACGTTGAAGGCGCGGCAGTTGATCACCTCGCGCGGCGCCGTCAGACACGTCGCGAACGCCCGCGCGATGTCCTGGGCATGCACCAGCGGACGCCACGGTGTGCCGTCGGACAGCACCCGAACATCGCCGGTGAGGACCGCGTGCCCGACGAGGTTGTTGAGCACGATGTCGGCACGCAGGCGCGGTGAGAACCCGAAAGCTGTTGCGTTACGCAGGAATACCGGGGTGAACCCGTCGTCGGCGAGGGCCGCGGTGTCATCCTCGACGCGCACCTTGCTCTCCGCGTACGGCGTCAGCGGACGCAGCGGCGCATCCTCGGTGACCAGGCCGTCACCGGCCGCGCCATACACCGAGCAGGTCGACGCGTACAGGAATCGCGAGACCCCGGCCTCTTTCGCCAGCCGCGCCAGCCGCACCGACGCGTGGTGGTTGATGTCGTGGGTGATCTCCGGGGCCAGCGACCCGAGCGGATCGTTGGACAGTGCCGCGAGGTGGATGACCGCGTCGAAACCGGCGAGCTGTTCGACGGTCACATCGCGCAGATCGGTGGCGATCCCCACCGGGTCCTGCGGTTGCGGACCCAGCACACAGTCGGCGAAGTAGCCGTTGTCCAGGCCGACGACGTCGTGGCCTTCCTCGGTCAGGATCGGCGCCATCACGGTGCCCAGATAGCCCTGGTGTCCGGTCAGCAAGATGCGCATCAGTTGTGCCGTTCCTCTCCACTTATGTTGTTCTCGCCCAAACCATTGCCGCTCAAGCCATTACCACCCGGGGTGCGTCCACCCCGGTTACTTCCGCTCTGAGCACCCCCCACCCAGGGTGACGAGCATCTTCTCCACCGTGAACGCCTCGGCGTACCGGCTCTTGCACTGCACGCCACGGATGCGCAGCAGACCCAGGAACGACTCGTCGTCGAACCAGTCCTTACCGATCTGCGACGGGTAGTACTTGTGCAGCAGCGCAACCTTGTCGGCGGCCGCGTCGACGCCGACCGGGACGAACACCGTCGGCGTCGGGGTGTCGGTCTCCCACTTGAGGATTTCGTAGCCCAGGACCAGATGATCGCGGAACTCGGTCGGCACCAACTCGGCCAGGGTCCGATGATCCTGGTGCGCGTCGTGGCGACCGGTCGCGAACACCACGTCGGGTTCGACGCGAATCCTGAACTCGTGCAACGCTTCCTTGATCTTCTCCCAGTACACCGGCGAACGGCCGTCGGGGATGTCGAGGATGGTCACGCTCACTTCGGCATCCGGACAGAACGCCTCGAGTGCCGCGCGCTCCTCGGCTTCGCGGGCCGTGCCGGCACCGCTGAGCACCAACGCGTTGACCCGCAGGCCGGGTCGTGACCGCGTCAGGCTCAGCAGCGTGGCGCCCATCCCGATTCCGATGTCATCACAATGAGCACCCAGGACCGCGATCTCGTCCAGGCTGCCCGGTTCCAGATTGATCACTGGCCCGCAAGAACTTTCGGCTTCGACTTCTCCCACACCATCCACGGCCGATCGCCACGGTGATAGCCGGCGTCGAGTTCGGCACGTTCCTTGAAGGTATCGGCCGGCTTCCAGAAACCGTCGTGCTTGTACCCGTAGAGGCGGCCCTGCGCGGCGAGTGTGCCGCACGCGTCCTCGACGAGATCGCCGCCCTCGGGCAGCAGGTCGAAGATCTCCTGGGAGAGAACGAAGAACCCACCGTTCTCCCAGATCGGCAGCTTCGAGACGGCGGTGATGTTGCTGATCGCTCCGTCCTCGGCGATATCCACGCAATGGAACGACGACTGCGGCGGCACGATCATCATCGACGCCGCGGCACCGGAGGCCATGAAGCTTTCGATGACGGTGTCCATCGGGGCGTCGGTGAGCACGTCGGCGTAGTTGGCCAGGAAGTACTCCTCGCCCTCGAGGTGCGGACGCACCCGGCGCAACCGCTCACCGATGGCCGAGTCGATTCCGGTGTCCACGAACGTGATCGACCAGTCGCTGATGTCGGACTCGAGCAGTTCGACCTTGCCGTCGCGGATCACGAAGTCGTTGGAGACGGCCTCGGAGTAGGTCAGGAAGTAGTTCTTGATGTGGCTGGCACCGTAGCCGAGGCACAGGATGAAATCCTTGTGCCCGAAGTGTGCGTAGTAACGCATCACATGCCAGATCAGCGGACGCGGCCCGACCATCTGCATCGGCTTGGGCGCGTCGTCGGTGCCGTTGCGCATCCGCATGCCGTATCCACCGCAGAACAGGACAACTTTCATCGGTCGATCTCCTCTGAGGTCGAGGCGGTCAGACGTGCCTCATGCAGGGTGGGCAGCGGGTAGAAAATCCGCCCGCCCCAATCGGATACATGTGCCAGCTGTGCCGTGATCTCGGTCTCGAGGTTCCACGGCAGCACGACGACGATGTCGGGCCGATCTTTGTCGATCTGTTCGGGCTCGTAAATCGGGATCCGCGTGCCCGGCGTGAAACGACCGTGCTTGTAGGGATTGCGGTCGACGGTGTACTCCATCAGGTCGGTCCGGATCCCGCAGTAGTTGAGCAGGGTGTTGCCCTTGCCCGGCGCGCCGTATCCGACCACGCGAAGTCCCTGCGCCTTGCAGTCCAACAGGAAGCGAAGGAGTTCCTGACGCACCGACTCGGTGCGCGGCCCCAGCCCGAGATAGCCTGCGACGTCATGCAATCCGTCGGCTTCCTCGTCGGCGAGAACCTCGGCCACCCGGGGGCTGATCTCGGTGGCCGCGCCGTCCGGGCGTGCCCACACGCGGATCGAACCGCCGTGGGTGCTGATCAGTTCCACGTCGACGACCGTCAGACCGGCCGTCGCCAATGCCCGCGACGCCGAGAGCACCGTGTAGTACTGGAAATGCTCGTGGTAGATCGTGTCGAACTGCCCGAGCTGCACCAGGTTTCGCGCGTGGTGCACCTCGATGCTCAGCCAGCCGTCGTCGGCCAGCAGGGCCCGCAGCGACCGGGTGAACCCGAGCAGATCCGGAATGTGGGCGTAGACATTGTTGGCGACGACGAGATCGGCCGGGCCGTGCTCGGCTCGCACCCGCGCGGCGAGATCCTCATCGAGGAACGCGGTTTCGGTCGGGACGCCCTTCTCACGGGCGGCGGCACCGACATTCACCGACGGCTCGATACCGAGGCTGCGGATGCCACGTGCCACCGCGTGCTGCAGCAGGTAGCCGTCGTTGCTGGCGACCTCGACGACAAACGAATCCTCGTTCAGCCCAAGGCGTTCGACGGCACCGTCGACGAAGGTGCGGGCATGATTGACCCAGCTGTCGGAGTACGACGAGAAGTACGCGTACTCGGTGAACGTGTCCTCCGGGGTGATCAGCGCGGGGATCTGCAGCAGGAGGCAGTCCTCACACAGCCGCAGATGCAGCGGGTAGGTGTTCTCCGGCAGATCGAGTTGATCGGCGGTCAGGAACAGCTCACACGGCGGGGTGGCGCCCAGGTCGACGACGCTGCGCAGCCGTTCGGAGCCGCACAGCCGGCAGACCAGGCCGTTGACCGGCCCGGGCATCAGTAGGCACCCGACTTGTCGGTGACGGCTCTGACGGTGCGCCACAGGATCACCAGATCACCCATGATCGACCAGTTCTCCACATACGAGAGATCAAGGCGCACAGACTCTTCCCACGACAGGTCGGATCGTCCGGAGACCTGCCACAGGCCGGTCATGCCGGGCTTGACCAGCATCCGACGCGCGACGCGCCCGTCGTACTGGGCGACTTCCTCGGGCAGCGGCGGCCGCGGGCCGACCAGGCTCATCGAGCCGGTCACGACGTTGATCAGCTGCGGCAACTCGTCGAGGCTGTAGCGGCGGATGAACGCACCGACCCGGGTGACGCGCGGGTCGTCGCGCATCTTGAACAGCACCCCGCCGGCACCCTCGTTCACGCCGAGCAGGTCGGCCTTGAGGGAATCCGCGTCGGCCACCATCGACCGGAACTTCCACATCCGGAACGGCTCGTTGTTGATGCCGACGCGCTCGGCGCGGTAGAAGACCCCGCCGGACGAATCGAGCTTCACCGCCAGCGCGATGATCAGCAGCAGCGGCGAACTGATCGCCAGCAGTGCGGCCGCACCGATGCGGTCGAGTGTGGCCTTGCGGAACCGGTTGGCGCCTTCGTAGCGCGGCTTGTCGATGTGCAGCAGCGGCAGCCCGGAAACCGGACGCACCATCAGGCGCGGTCCCGCGGTGTCGGCGACGTTCGGCGCGACCATCATCTCGACGTCGAGAGCGTCGAGATCCCAGGAGAGCTGATGCATCATGTCGTGGCCGAGCGCCTCTGCGGAGGTGATCGCGACGGTCGTGGCACCGGAGACCTGCACGGCGCGGGTCACGTCGGTGAAATCTCCGAAGATCGGGATCGTGTGCTTGTCGACGGTCAGCGCGTCCGCGGTACCGCCGGGACCCGACGGCGTGCAGACGCCGATGACCTCGAACCCGAGCGGCGAGTGCATCAGGCGCGCGATGATGTGCGAGGCCGAGCCGCGCTCGCCGACCACCAGCACGCGTTCGAGATGTTGCCCGCGTTCCCACTGCAGGGCCAGACGCTTACGCCAACCCCACCGGGAGGCGAGCAGACCGAGCGTGCCGAACGGGAAGACCAGGGCGAAGAATGCCCGCGAGATGTCGAGTTGCACCGCCAGCGCCACGATCGCGAACACGCCGAAAACCATGACGCTCGCCGAGATCACGCGGCTGTATTCGCTGGCGCCCGAGCCGAGGATGCGACGGTCGTAGGTGCCGTAGACCTTGAGTGCGGCCAGCAGCCCGAAGATCACCACCACCGACACCGCGAGCATCGGCACATTCAACGAACCGGCCGATGCCACGGAGTTGTCGGTTCCGAAGCGCAGCCACTGGGCGGCCAGCACCGCGGCGATGGTGATCGCGGCGTCGGACACCTTGAGCCTGATGATGTAGCGATCTACCCACGACGACGTCTGACGTGTCGATGCGTCCAGTACAAACGGGCGACCCGATGCGACGTCTGCGTCACCGGATACCAACCGCGCTTGTCTGGCGGCCGAACGACCTCCAGTCACGTAACTCCCCCCAGAGTTCTAAGCATTCCCTCGACCCGGATTGTGCCGGTTGCTCGCCGTCCGAATCCCCCGAATCGAACGCTCGCACGGCAACTTGCCAGGGCAATGCCAAAATTTACGCCTTTGAATCGGATCCGGCAACCGAAGAGTGGCACGGGGAGGTCATCCGAACCGGCGACACGCCCCCCAACGCTCGGCCGACACGCCGAACGCCCCTACGGCTGACCCGGTTTGAGTGCGATGAACAGCGCATCTAGGTCTGCGCACAGGCGTTCACCATCGTGCAGGGTGCCCTTCACGAACGCCTTACGTCCTTCCAGATTCTGCACCCACGTGCGACACGTCAACGGGGTCCGCAACGGCGTCAGCGACCGATAACTCACTGTGAGATAGGCGGTCCGGCACACGCCGCGAATGGCCAGCGCCGACGCCATGCCCGCGAGATCGTCGAAGGCGACGGCCACCTGACCGCCGTGCGCGGCGTCATTTCCGCCGAGATGGAAGGGCCGGAACGTGACCGTCGCCTCGACCCCGTCGGGCCCGGCGTTGATCACCTCATACGGGGGCACGGTGATGTTGCCGCGCGACGGTAGGTCGATCCGGGTGCTGGCGGGTGAGGTCCATTCGTCGACCTGCACACCGGCCAGGCGCTCGTTGACCGACTCGAGATCCGCGATCAGCTCGTCGGTGAGTTCCGACGTCGGGCTCGCATACCTCGCCAGGTCCATCAGGCGTCGAATCTGCTCGCTGAGCTCGCCATAACGCGAACCGCCCCGATCGGTGTTCCACTCCATCCGGACCCGGAACCCGCCTTCATGCGGTTCCGGCTCGGGCGTCGGGGCTGCGGGGTCGGCCGGGCGGTCGGCTGGGTTGGTTGAGCTCATCCCGACACGTTATCGACCGCGACGTCGACGATGGGTACCGCGTGGGCAGGACCGAGATCGCCAGGGCCCGCGACCACGGGGCGAACGAACTACAGGGCCAGACCAACTACAGGGGTGGCCGACTTGACCACAGGGCCGACGAACTACCAGGCCGACCAAGTACCAGGCCGACGACTCACCGCCGACGGCTTCAGGGCCGTTGGCGGCGACGAGCCCCGGAAAGGGCTTGCTCGGGCGTCTCGTAGTCGTCGCGCAATTGCACCATGCGCCCGACCACAAGCGCCGCGACGACAGCAAACGTCACCCACACGGTGACGGCTATCGCGACGATGATCCACATTGACACACATTGATGGTGACAGACTTTCCTGGGAAAATACCAATAGTTGCCTTACGGTGATCATTTCTACGCTGGATTGTCAATAGCGAATATTGTTTCCTTAATCAAGCATCCGCTCTATCCAAGGTCCTGCCCGACGCCGGCACGGGTCGACGCGGCGATAGGGTCGCTTGCATGAGCGCCACTGAGGAGCCCGGCCAGCCTTTTGATCCCACCCAGTGGAAGGCCGTGCCAGGCTTCGACGATCTGACCGACATCACCTATCACCGGCATGTCGGGACCAGCCGGGCCGACGGCATCGTGCGCATCGCCTTCGACCGCCCGGAGGTGCGCAACGCGTTCCGGCCGCACACCGTCGACGAGCTGTATCGCACCCTCGATCACGCCCGACGCTCACCCGATGTCGGGACCGTGCTGCTGACCGGCAACGGGCCGAGCCCGCGCGACGGCGGTTGGGCCTTCTGCAGTGGTGGCGATCAACGCATCCGTGGCCGCAGCGGATACCAGTACGCGACCGCCCACGACGCCGACGTAGCCGCCGCCGATGCCGGTGGCGTCGACGAGGCGCGGGTCAAGGCCGAGGGCGGCCGGCTGCACATTCTCGAGGTGCAACGCCTGATCAGGACCATGCCCAAGGTGGTCATCGCGGTGGTCGGCGGCTGGGCGGCCGGTGGCGGACATTCCCTGCACGTCGTCTGCGACCTCACCCTCGCCTCCGCCGAGCACGCGCGGTTCAAGCAGACCGACGCCGACGTCGGCTCCTTCGACGCCGGATACGGCAGCGCCTATCTGGCCAAGCAGGTCGGCCAGAAGTTCGCCCGCGAGATCTTCTTCCTCGGCGAGGCCTACGACGCCGCGACCATGCACGCCATGGGCGCGGTCAATCGTGTTGTGCCGCATGCCGATCTGGAGAAGACCGCGATCGAGTGGGCGCGGCTCATCAACGGCAAATCTCCGACGGCGCAGCGCATGCTGAAGTTCGCCTTCAACCTCACCGACGACGGGTTGATGGGCCAACAGGTGTTCGCCGGCGAGGCGACCCGATTGGCGTACATGACCGACGAGGCCGTCGAAGGCCGGGACGCGTTCCTGGAGAAGCGCGCTCCGGACTGGGACGGGTTCCCGTACTACTACTGAGTTCCTGGTCGGGGGCTCTCCATGCCGGTCGAGCTTTCATGCCGGTCGAGTAGGTGAGCTCGCCATAGCGAGCGATCCGTATCGAGACCCGCTCGACCCACACGAGCTCGCCCGGTCAACGAAGCGGCTGGTCGCCGACGGCGAGCGCGGTGGATTGCGTCACCTCACCGACCGGGGCGGGTGCGCCGAAGTAGAAGCCCTGCGCATAGCCGACACCGAGGTCGACCAGCAGCGGCAGCACCGACGCATCCTCGACGCCCTCGGCGACGACCGACACCCCGGCGGTGGCGGCGAGCTGACAGATACCCCGCATGAATGCCAACCGTGACTGGTCACCGGCCATACCGCGGATCAGCGAGCGGTCCAGCTTGACCACACCGACCGGCAACTCCCACAGGTAGCTCAGTGCGGAGTACCCGACGCCCAGGTCGTCGATGCAGATGATGCAGCCACGACGTCGGAGTTCCTCCAGAGTGGTCAGCGCCTGACCGCGCAGATCGATGATCTGGGTCTCGCTCACCTCGATCCACAGTTTGTCCGCGGGCATCCCGTTGCGGGCCAGCGCGGCCGAGATCTGGTCGACGATGCCGGGGTCGAGCATCTGCGGTCGGGAGAGGTTCACCGACAAGAACGGCATGGTCTTCGAGCTGCCCCAAGTGGACAGGTGTTCGGAGATCGCGTCGGAGATGATCCGGCTGCCGATGGTCAGGATGCGTCCGGTGTCGTTGGCCACCGACATGAAATTGTTGGGCAGCTCCCACTCGTCGTCGCGGGTGCGCCACCGCAGGACCATTTCCTGACCGACGAGGCGACGATCCGGCAGGGAGACGATCGGCTGGTAGAACGGCTGGAAGTCGGTGTCGACCGACTGGGCGATCCGCGTCGCCAATCCCTTGCGCGCGACGATCCCGTCGACCTTCGTCTGGTCCCCGACGACCACCGACAGGCCGTCGTTGATGGCCGTCGACAGCGCGGCGTCGGCCTCGCGGATCATCGAATCGGATTCATTGCGTACGTCAGAGCTGGAGTCCGTCACCAGCCCGGCCACCACGCTGATGTAGCACTGCGCCCCGTTCACCGGCACCAATTGCCCTCCGGCGACCGAATCCAGGGCAGACCGGACCTGCTCGACGGGCGTGGCGATCGACGTCACCAGCCACTCGCATTCCGACCGTCGGTGAATGATTGCGAATCTTGCGAAAGCCCGACGAATCCGCGCATCGACCTCGACCAGCGCCATATGGGTCTCAGCCTCCCCATATGCGGCTCGGTTCGCTTTCAGCGGGTCAGCACAAATGGCACATACGGAACGAGGGAATCCCTCACCGGTATCATTTGCGGGGCCCATGCGGACTCGCGTCACTCGCTCATCGTAGGTCACCGAAACTGCCGACGTGCTCAATAGCGCCCAGTCCGCAATTTGCGGTACCGGATCGTCAACCGGGCCGGCCGCGCCTTTACCAAGTCCTTTGCTCAGCGTAAAGTACATTCAGCTGTATCGGCACAGTGTTAAAGTACAGCGACGCTGTGCCCTCCCCCACTCCCGATTCGTCGGGACTCGACGCAGTTGACCACGACCGGACCCCACTACGTGAGCAGATCCCCCCTCAGGCAGTACGACCTGCGGTCGGCAGCCACCCTGATCAGCACGAGCGGCGTTCTTCCGCTGCCGTTTATCGCGCTGATATCACCCGGAATGATCAGACCATCCGGGTTTACTCCCATGCTTCTGGTGTGGGCATTCACCGCGGTTCTCGTGATGTTCACCGTGCGCGTGCGCCGGCTCAGCGATCCGATGTTCGCGGTGATGGGTTTCTGCGGCATGATCGGCATCGGCACGTCGTCGTTCATTCTGGTGGACCCCGGAGCGTCGGCGGCCGTCCTCTGTCTTGTGACAGTTGTGCCGACGATTTCTGCCATTTCGTCATCGCGCAGAATGACCGCGTCGATGACCGCGACGGCAGCGTCGATCGCGGTGGGTATGTCCATCTACACCTCGGCATCCGGGGCATCTCTGCTCATCCGGATCGGCGCCCTGATCGGCGTGGTGGTGATTCCGGTGTTCCTGGTGACGACGATGCGACGATCCCTGGAGGGTTCGCTCGCCCGGGAACGCGGCCTGACCGGTGTCGATCCACTGACCGGACTGTTCAATCGCCGCGGCCTGGTTTCCCGCGTGGCACCGATGCTCGCCGCCGCCCGCGTGGCCAACGGCCAGATCGGCGTGCTGCTGATGGACATCGACAACTTCAAGACGATCAACGATCAGCACGGGCACCTGGCCGGCGACCGCGTACTCACCACCAGCGCCCTGGCGATCCGTGAGTACGCGCCACTGGGGTCGGTGGCCTGCCGCTTCGGTGGCGAGGAGTTCGTGCTGTTCACCATCGTGTCCAACGAGCACCAGTTGTTCGCCCACGCCGAGGCACTGCGTCTGGCGATCGCCGACGCCGCGGGCGTCACGATCAGCATCGGCGGCGTCTGCGCTGGCATCATCGCCTCAACGTCGTCGGACGGTGTGACCGCCGGCGGGCTGGTCTCGCACATGATCAATTCCGCCGACCACAGCGTCTACTGGTGCAAGCAGAACGGCCGCGACCGCAGCCGGGTCGACCCCCTGCCGCCACTGCTGGTCCGGCCCGACGAGGTCCCGGTGAACTCCTGGAATTCGTTCAGCTGGAGTTCGAAGCTCTTTCGTCAGGCGTCGTGACGGTCGGGTCGACCCGCTCCTGGGCACATTTCCTATCGTTCGCCGACGATCCGCAATAGGAAAACCACCCCAGAGCCGGGCGTCATTGACGAGACGGTCACGCCACCCCGCTCCTGGGCACATTTCCCATCGTTCGCGCGCGATCCACAATAGGAAAACCACCCCGGAGCCGGGCCCCATTGACGAGACGGTCACGCGACCCCGCTCGTGGGCGCATTTCCTACATGTTCGGCCGTCATGCGACGAGTTCGTCGTTGCTCTCCAGCGGCCGCAGCGACGCCATCTCGCGTTGCATGATCCGCCACGTGCCGGGGTTGGCGTCGACGGCAATCCAGCTCCGGTCCCACAGCATCAGTCGCGTCCGGTAGCGGTCATCGGGGTAGGGCGTCATCGGAACCGCCTCGCACACCCGGCCGCCGCCGGACTCCCACAGGCGCAGGACGTGGTCGGCCGCGGTCGCCATCAGGTGCCGCGCGCCGCAGATGTCGAGCAGGATCACCGACGACCTCGACATCTGGCCGGCCACCGCGCGAGCCCCCGCGAATCGGTCGTCGCTCCACGCCGTCTTGACCTCGATGACGCCGTCGTCGATCCGCGCGTCGATGACATCGCGCAATGCTTCGCGGCCTTCACCGGGCGCCCATTCTTCAGACAAAGCGTGCGATTCCTGGGCATCACCGAGCGGGCCCTGCACCCGCAGACCGCCCACCACAGTGCCATCGGAGTCGACGACGGCGGCGAAGATCGTGGTCTCCGACCCGTGCAGAACGCCGGCGAGATCGAGTGCGCTGTCGCATCCGTGACGGCGGTAGGCGTCCCGGGCGCCGAGCAGATACTCGCGCCACAGCTGCGGGTGGTTTTCCGGCGTCGCAAATATCACGGAGCACATTTCATCCGGGTTATCCAGCACATGTGGCCGATTTCGCACAGCGGAAAGCAGGCTTCGCTCAAAGGCGATCGTCATTTTGATGATCCTTCTTCGGTGTTTGCCGACCATTAATCTTTCGGCGCGATCAGGAGGGGTGATCAAGTGATTGCACACTCATTTGCAAAGTTTACGACTGTTCGCCGAAAGGAGTAATCTCATCCGAGTGAATGGCGACGCCGTGTCAGCAATCCTCTTCGATCAATCAACCATCCCAAGCGAGATAGGTGACGATCCAACACTTCGACGAATTGATCTGGTGACAGATTCGCCAATCGGACAATCCGCCGGAACCGCGTCCGACGTCGACTCCACCGACTCCGACGAGCCTCGCTGGGCCCTGTACCCCTGGCGCCACGCTGCCGCATACATTCCGGGCCCCAAGACATTTCGTCGACAACGACTTGACCGCAACCGCAACAAGCTGACCGAGCGAGAACAAGATCGGGCGGGCGAGCTCACCATCGCCGTGGTAGGGCTCAGCGTCGGTCACGCAATCGCGCACACCCTGGCCCTCGAGGGGTTGGTGGGCAGTTTGCGACTTGCCGACTTCGACGAACTGGAACTGACCAATCTGAATCGGGTACCGGCGTCGATATTCGACATCGGCGTCAACAAGGCGGTGGTGACCGCTCGTCGAATTGCCGAAATCGACCCCTACCTGCGGGTCGACGTATTCCCCGAGGGGGTGACGGCCGATAACCTGGACACTTTTCTCGACGGCGTCGACATCGTCGTCGAAGAATGCGATTCATTTGCCATCAAAGTGCTGGTCAGGGACCGCGCACGCGCACTCGGAATTCCGGTGCTGATGGAAACGTCGGATCGTGGGACCGTCGACGTCGAACGATTCGACCTCGAACCCGACCGCCCGCTCTTCCACGGCATCGTCGGCGAACTGCGCGCCGAGGACCTGACCGCGCTGAGCCCGCAGGAACTCACCGCGCACGCCGCGGCCATCTTGCAGCCCCTCGAGGTCAGCGCACGGCTCGCCGCATCGGCGCTGGAGATCGGCCGCACGTTCAGTGCGTGGCCGCAGCTCGGCGGCGACGTCGCGCTGGGTGGTGCGTCGATCGCAGCCGCGATCCGACGCCTGGTGCGCGGTGAGGAACTCGCGTCGGGACGCGTCCGGATCGACCTCGACGCCATCTTCTCCGACATGCACCAACCCGAGGCCACCCAGCCGGCTGCGACCCGCGCCACGCCGGCCGACACCACAACGGCCGGCACCGCGACTGCACCGTCGGACGTGGACGCCGCGGCCCACGGCCCCGACGTCGAGATCGCCGACGCCCAGCTCGCAGCCGCCCAGATCGCCGACGTCCAGGACCTCGACACCGTCGACCTCGTCGCCTATGCCGCAACCCGTGCGCCGTCGGCGGGCAATCAGCAGCCGTGGCGGTTGTCGCGGACCGATGACGGAGTCGCGATCCGGATCGACCCGAGCCGGTCGTCGAGCCTGGATCTGAACTATCGCGCGTCGGCGGTCGCCCTCGGGGCGGCGACATTCAATATGTGGGCCGCGGCCACCGAGCGCGGCGTTCCGTCGACGATCACCATCGACGACGGCCACCCCGACGGGACCGCCAACCCGGAGAACACCGCCGGCCCCGACATCACCGCCCGCATCCACCTCGGCGTCGGACCGGAGGTGACCGAGCCGCTACCCGGTCGCCTCGACGCGGTGCTGCGCCGCGCCACCCGACGCCCGCTCGGTGACGCAACACCGTTGTCGGACAACGAGATCGACGCACTCGGCCAAGCCGGCACCACCGATCACACGCGGCTGGCGATCACCGACGAGCGCGCCGGCATGGACCGCTACGGGCGCATCGCCGCCGACGCCGACCGCATCCGCTTCCTCACCCCGACGCTGCACAAGGAGATGTTCGACGAGCTCGCCGTCGCACCGTCGGAGGCACCGCTGGGCATCGACACCGACAGCCTGGAACTACCGCCGGCGATGCTCGCGATGTTCGGGTTGCTGCGTCGTACCGATGTGATGGAGTTGCTCGCCGAGTGGGACCTCGGCGAACAGCTCGGCGCCGACGCGGCCCACCGGATCGCCACCAGCTCGGCGATCGTCGGGGTCATCCAGCGTGGGCGCGGCGTCGCGGACTATCTGCGGGCCGGGATGGTGATGCAGCGTGTGTGGCTGGCCGCCGAGGCCTTGGGTTTCGCGGTGCATCCAGTGACGCCGATGTTCCTCTATGCCCACGACGACGAGACGGTGCGCGGGCTCTCGCCGCGCTTCGGCGACCAGCTGGTCGCGTTGCGCGCCGACCTCGTCGACCTCTGGTCACTCGCCGACGACGAGGCGGTCGCCATCGCCCTGCGCCTGACCCGTACCGACCGGGCGCCCGCCGGCCCGGCCAGTCGTCGACTCCCGGTGGCCGCGGTCTCCGACTGAGCCACCCGAGCCACCCGAGCGAACGTTAGGTGAAGGGTGCGGACAGGTTCTTCCGCGTCGAATCCGATCGTCCGCGTCCGGCAGGTGCCGGAAGGCCGAACTCGACGCGGAAGAACCGCGACAGCGGAAGCCACACCGGGCCGCAACAAGAACCGCGACAGTGGATTTCACGTCGGCGGCACCGTGAGTACACCCTTTTCGATGACTGACTGCCATCAGAATAATGAACTTATGGTGAACAGAAACCGATTCACAACATAAGCGCAGGTCATAGGGGGTTCTTTACCATCTCTTTAGGTTAGGTGGATTGGTGCGCAGGGGCAATGATTATCCGCATGAGCGCAGAGATGCTGATCCTCGTGCTGCTGGTGATCACAGCACTCGGATTCGACTTCACCAACGGTTTCCATGACACCGGTAATGCCATGGCCACATCCATCGCGACCAACGCCCTCAAACCCAAGGCGGCGGTCACTCTTGCGGCGATCCTGAACCTCGTCGGTGCCTTCCTCTCGGTTGAGGTTGCGGCGACGATCACCAAGGACGTCCTGAAAATGCAGACCAAGTCGGGAGAGCTGATCTCCGGCATCACCCCGACGACCGGTCTGATCATCATCTTCGCCGGCCTCGTCGGCGGCATCCTCTGGAACCTGCTGACCTGGCTGTTCGGCCTGCCGTCGAGCTCCTCGCACGCACTGTTCGGCGGCCTGATCGGTTCCGGACTGGCCGCCCTCGGCTCGTCGGGCATCAACTGGAACGGCATCCTGAGCAAGATCATCGTGCCGGGTCTGCTGGCACCGGTGATCGCCTGCCTGGTGGCCACCGCGGGCACCTTCCTGATCTACGCCATCACCAAGAAGATCGCCCAGGGCCGCAAGGAACAGGGCTTCCGCTACGGACAGATCGCCAGCGCCTCGCTCGTCGCCCTCGCGCACGGCACCGGCGACGCCCAGAAGACGATGGGTGTCATCGCCCTGGCCATGATCACCACCGGCCACCTCACCGCCAGCTCGGTGAAAGAGGGTCTGCCGCTGTGGATCATCGTCAGCTGCGCGGTGGCCATCGCACTGGGCACCTACATCGGTGGCTGGCGCGTGATCCGCACCCTCGGTAAGGGTCTCGTCGAGATCGAGTCGCCGCAGGGCATGGCCGCCGAGGCATCGTCGGCCGCGATCATCCTCACCTCGAGCGCCTCGGGTATGGCGCTGTCGACCACGCAGGTCGCCACCGGCTCGATCCTCGGATCGGGTGTCGGCAAGAAGGGCGCCAAGGTCCGCTGGTCGGTGGCCGGCCGCATGGCCGTCGCCTGGGTCATCACCCTCCCGTCGGCCGCCCTCGTCGGCGCACTCGCCTACTGGATCGCCAACGGCATCGGCGGCGCCGCCGGCGCGATCGTCATCTTCCTGGTCCTGATCGCCCTCTCTGCGGCCATGTACTGGAAGGCCCAGCAGCAGAAGGTCGACTCCACCAACGTCAACGCCGAATGGGACGAGACCACCAACAGCGTGGTGCCCGCCAACGTTCGCGCCGAGCGGCTCGACGACGACACCAAGACCACCACCCCGGCACCCTGACCGGTAGGAGATATCAGACATGAGCACTGTAGAAGCAATTTTCCGTGTGCTGGTCGTCGGTCTGCTGTTCGGCGCAGGCCTGCCCGCACTGTTCGCCGTCGGGATGCGCGCATACTCAGCCGGTGAAGGCGGCATCAACGCCGACGGCACCACCTCGGCACCCAATCCGGCCATGAAGATCCTCGGCTGGGCACTGTTCGTCCTGGTGGGACTGATCATCCTCACCGCGGTGCTGTGGATCGCACGCTCAAGCATCAACTACCACCTGGGGGTCAACCTGTTCCCCTGGGCACCCAAGAAGTAAGTAGGGGGAAGAGACCTTGTCCGAGAACACGAAATTCGACTCCGTCCTCAACTGGCTGCGCGCCGGCTACCCCGAGGGTGTGCCGCCGAAGGACTACTTCCCGCTGCTGGCCCTGCTGGCCCGCACGCTCGACGAGGAGCAGATCACCAAGGCCATCCTGACGCTGGTGACCGAGCACGGACGTGAGCCGATCACCGAGGACCAGATCCACCAGGCCATCGCCGACGTGACCGATCAGGAACCCAACAGCGAAGAGATCAACCAGGTCGCCGGTCGGCTCGCCGCCGTCGGATGGCCGCTGGCCTCCCCGGTCAGCGTGTCCTGACACGCCTGACATATCGCAACACCCGAAAACGACCGCGGTACCGGCAATCCGGTGCCGCGGTCGTTTTCGCCTAGACTGACGTGATGCGCCTTTCATGGGCTACCGACAATTGATCAGCGCCACAAAGTCGGGGGATGGTGGCGCAGAGAGGGGGCCGTGGTGGATCGACGGCTGCTACGTCGCATCGTGGAATGGCTGCGCGCCGGCTATCCCGACGGTGTGCCGCAGGGGGATTACATTCCGCTCGTCGCAATCCTCCGACGGCAACTGACCGACGACGAGGTCGCCGAGGTCGCGGCCGAACTGGTCGAGATCACCGACGTACCAACCGAGCCGATCTCCAAGATCGACGCCGCGGTGTTGATCAGCAAGGTCACCCACGAGATGCCGCATGAAGCCGACATCGCCCGCGTACAAGAGCTTCTCGAGGCCGCCGGCTGGCCGTTCAACGACACTCCCCTGATCGCCGGCCCCGACGACGAGGGTGAATCCAGCTGAAAACCCTGCGCACACTGGCACTTCCGTCGAACCCGCACGTTCTCCAGCAGTCGACGATGCTGCGCCAGATCCTCGACGGGAGCGTCGCGTGCCTGCCCGTTCCGGCAGGTGACACCCACGACGTAGCCATCGAGACCGAACGACTCTGTGCCGCACTGGCTCCCGACGCACCCATCGACGACGACGTGTCGCTGGTGATCTCCACGTCGGGCACCACCGGCACCCCCAAGGGGGCACAGCACACCCCCGACACCCTCGCCGCCTCCGCCCGCGCGACCGAACGACATCTCGGCGGCCCGGGCAACTGGCTGCTGGCCCTGCCGCCACATCACATCGCCGGACTGCAGGTCTTGTTGCGGCCGTTGCGATCCGGCTTCACACCGGCGGTGCTGGACCTCGGAAACGGCTTTGACACAACAGCATTCGCACACGCACTGGACACCATGGACGGCCCGCGCCGCTACACCTCGCTGGTGCCGAACCAACTGCTCAAGGTTCTCGAGTCGCCGACGGCAACCACCGCGCTCGCCGGCGTGGACGCCGTCCTCGTCGGCGGGGCTGCGACACCGGAGCCGTTGCAGCGCAGAGCAATCGAATCCGGCATCCCGATCGTGCGCACCTACGGGATGAGCGAGACCGCCGGCGGCTGCGTCTACGACGGCATCCCGCTCGACGGGGTCACCATCCGCATCGACGAGCCCGCCGAAGGCGTGGGCCGCGTCATCCTCGGCGGACCGATGATCGCCCGCGGCTACCGCAACCTCCCCGACCACCCGGCGTTCACCGAACCCGGCTGGTTCCGCACCGACGACCTCGGTCGCGTCGACGCCGACGTGCTGTCCATCGTCGGCCGCGCCGACGAAGCGATCAGCACCGGCGGACTCACCGTGATACCGCAGGTGGTGGAGGCAGCCATCCTCGACGATCCGTCGGTCGCGGAGTGCGCCGTGCTCGGCCTGCCCGACGAGCGTCTCGGCGAACGCGTTGTCGCGGTTGTTGTTCCAGCGCCCGACCGCTCGATCCAGACGACCCTGCTCACCGGGGCCGTCGCCGAACGTCTCGGCCGCCACGCGGCCCCGCGCGAGGTCATCGTCGTCGACGAACTGCCCCGGCGCGGCCCGGGCAAAGTGGACCGGCGGGCGTTGCGTAGCCGGTACGCACCACCGAGCGAGCGTTAGGGAAACACCCCAGGACACGTTCTTCCGCGTCGGTTTCGATCGTCCGCGTCCGGCAGGTGCCGGAACGTCGAGTTCGACGCGGAAGAACGTGAACGGATGGAGCGGAAAGAGCGGAAAGTGGCGGTACGCGTCGGACTAGGCCACGCCGTATCGTTTCTTCAGCTGGGCCACAACGGGTTTGGGTGAGTAGTCGTAGCGGTACAGACCGTAGTTGAACTCGGTCAGCGACGGATCGGTCTTCCAGTCCTTGCTGGTGAACAGGAAGAGCGGGCCCATCCGACTCTTCGCCTGGAAGTAGTCCAGGCTGGACATGATGATCGACGCCTGTGCGCTCTCGTTGACGCTGTCGGGTCCGGTGCCCGTCGCCTGGCCCCACTCGGTGATCCAGATCTTCTTGCCCCACTGACCCTTCCAGTCCATCACCATCCGCACACCGGATACCGCGAGCTGGCGACCACGAGGATCGGATCTCGCCGCATACGGAAAGGTGTACGGATGCAGGGCAATCGCATCGAAGTACGCTCCGCCGCCCGCGGCGTACATCTGCTTCACGAAGGTGGTCGGCGAGATACCGCGGGGGTCGGGCGACAACCCGCCGGAGAGCACCGTGGCCTCGGGAGCCACCTGTTTGATACTCGTGTAGGCCGCCCGCAGAACGGCGACGTAGGCGGCCGCGTTCGGCGAGATCCAGTAGGCAGGAATGTTCGGCTCGTTCCAGATCTCCCACGCGTGCACGGTATTTCGGTATCGCGCAGCCAGCTGCCGGGCGAACGCACCATAGTCCGACGCCTGACGCGGCGGCGCATTGGGGGCAAGCGGCACGGTGGCCGCCCACGCGGGTGCCGGACCCTCGACGAGACCGAGGACCTGCAGATTCGCTGCGCGAGCGGCGGCCACCGCAGCGTCGAGCCGGGTCCAGCTGAAATGCCCTGGTGCCGTTTCGGTTTCGTTCCAGTTCATCACGATCCGAATCCACGACGCCCCCACCCCTCGGATGGCGGCGGCCTCGGCCTGGTAGCCGGCGGCCGTGCGATCGGTGAGCGTCGCGATGCTCGCGACACCGAGGGGCGCCGGTGCCGCGGCATTCGCCGACCCCGCGACCTGCGCACCCGCACACACAACGATCGCCACCAGCGCGGCCACCAGACGTTTCATGAGTTCACCCCTGCGATGTCAACGTTGATGCCACCCGGTCATCGGCGATGACACTATCCCAAACTCCCGGTTAGCAATCTCTTGGTTGTCGATTTGTGATGCATCCAGCCGGCTCGGCTCATAGCTGTCCGAAAGGCAGCCTTTTCAGTAAATGACGGTTTGTGAATAGCCGCAATTCGTTGCGATGCGAGACAACCTCGAATACCTCCACCGCCATCGACGCTGTCCGAACTGTCGGATTATCCACACAGTGACGGGCTGTTCAATGGCTCGCTCCGCGAACGCATTGTCGCAGTGACTTTTCCGACGCAACAGCATTCGATCCATCCAACCCTGCGCCCCGAGTCGTCGCCCAACGATCGGTCGCCACACGACCCCTGCGAGAGAGTCGGCGTCGGCAAGTAGACCCCCGGCACAATGCCAGGTGGGTGAATGTGCGGACGCGACGTCAGCAATTGTTGGATTTTGCCGAACCGGGTGGCCGCCGAGATGGACACACGACCCATTGCGCGGTATTTTCACCAGAGAGTTCTCTTTAGTACGTCAGCAGATAAGAACAGTACAGTTTCGTCCGACGCGAGCTTCGTGACACATCGGAGCCACGGTCACCCCTCCGCCCGGACCGTCCACCGCCAGGATCGTCCCTCCCCGTCAGGAACACGGTGAGATCACAGAAGCGCGCCTTCGCATCCGTGGCCGTCGTCCTCGGCCTCCTCGCCACTGCCGCCTGCACCAAAAGCGTTCCCCCACAGGAGGCGTCACTGGTCGGCGAACCGCCCATCGTCACCACGCCTGCGCCCATCTCACCAGAGACGCTCGCCGCCCGCGGCACGGTCGTCTCGCAGCACGCATTTCACAGTTCGTCGGACGCGTTGACCGCCGCCGCGGGCACGTCGATCGCTGCGGAGTACCACTCCACCGACGGCTCCACCGGAAAGTCGACGGTGGTCTCCGGAGCCTTCTTCGTACCGCCCGGAACCCCGCCGCGCGGCGGGTGGCCAGTCATCGCATTCGCCCACGGCACAACGGGAATAGGCCACGGATGCGGGCCGTCGATGCACGACGATCTGCTGGGCCTTTCCGACAGCATCGCCTCGACACTGAAGCAGAAGTACGCCGTGGCGATCACTGACTACCAGGGACTCGGCCGCACCGGAGTTCATCCGTACCTGGAACCTCGTACGGCGGGCTACAACGTCATCGATTCGGTTCGCGCTCTGCGCGAACTCGATCCATCGGCTTCCCCGCGCTGGCTGGCGATGGGCGGTTCACAGGGCGGCCAGGCGGCCTGGGCCGCGGACGAGGTAGCCGGCACCTACGGCACGGGTCTCGATCTGGTCGGGGCGGTCGCCTTGGCGCCTGCGGTCGACATCAGCCGCATTCCCGACCTTGCATGGAATAACGCACTCTCCGACCAGCAGACCACGTTCATGCCGATGATCGTCGTGGGCGCCAGCCGCGTCGACCCGACGATCACCGTCAGCGATTACCTGTCACCGACGGCCGAGCAGAAGTTGGGCGATCTCACCGGATGCGACCAGCCCCGACTGGTGGCCGCCGCCACCTCGTTGGACGAAAACGACGTTCGGCCCCGATCCCGCGCCGCCGCGGATCGGCTACGCGATCGTCTCCGACGAAACGCACTTCCGCAACAGAAACTCGATGCACCGCTACTGGTCCTCAATGGCGATCGCGACGAGGTGGTCCTCCCGACGTGGGTGGAGGCCGCGGTGACCCGCGGTTGCGCCATGGGTGACGAGATCACCCATCGGGTGGTGCCCGGTGCCAATCACACCGACCTGGGCCCGGATCAGCAGGCGATCAGCTGGATTCAGGCACGATTCGCGGGGGCGGCAGCGAGTTCGACGTGTTCGCGGTGACGACGGTAGCGGATGCCGTGACCACACCCGTCACGCCGCGAATTCTTCTCCGTTCCACCGTCCAGTCCGCCACCGGAGCCAAATGTGCAATATCATGAAGCTGGTCTTTATCGGTTGATCTCTGTACCCCCGACGGCATATCCACCCCAGCTCAGGAGGACTGCGCTCTGATTCGCTCATTGATCGAGACGCTCACCTGGCTGTTGCCGTCATCGAAGCTCAAGAATCGGTTGCTTCGCATGCTTGGTCACGAGATTCACCGTGACGCCATTGTCGGTCCGTGTATTGTCCTGTCGCTCAAGCACGCTCGGATGTCCCGCGGCGCCCGGCTCGGACCGTTCAACGTCATCCGGTCGGTGGCGCTCGTCGAATTGCGTGAGGACGCCGACATCGGTTCCTTCAATTGGATCTCGGCGCATCCGATGTATCAAGGATTGTTTCCGGGCGCGGGCACCTTCGCGATGCGTAGTCAGGCCGCGGTCACAAGCCGCCATTACATCGATTGTTCCGGCACAGTCGAACTCGGACATTTCTGCGTTCTGGCCGGCCATCGCACGACGATTCTCACGCACGAGGCGAGCCTGTCCGCGCCGATTCAACAGGTCGGCAAGGTCACCGTCGGCGCACGGTCTGCCGTCTTCACCAACAGCGTCCTACTGATGGGCACGCGGGTACCACCTGGCTCGATCGTCGCGGCGCACGCAACCGTGACCGGCGACAGCACCAGGAAGGGTGAACCCGGCCTCTACGCAGGCACACCTGCCCGACGGATTGCCGACGTGCCGTGCGGCCCGGGCACGGCGCTCGGCCGCGATACCCGCGACATCAGTGCCGCTGAGGTCACCGAGCCGTTGGGCATCTCCGATGCGCCCGAACTGAACCGACTGGAAGATCACGCGACGCGTCCGGTCCGGAACCAGACGTGATCGCAGCATCATCGAGCCGTACACAACCCGCATATCGCCCCGTCGGACTCCCGGCGAGGAACACCCTCGGCGTCATTCTGTCGATCATCATGCTGGTATCCGTCGGATGTTCGGCGAACTCCGACCAGCCGCCGGCGAGCGTCGATGACGACGGGTACCCGGTCACCGAGATGTCGTTTCGGTCGATGCCCGACGGTCCGCCGCCGGCAACGTTCGGGACCGGGCCGGCGACGCTGAACACAGCTCCCTTCCGGGATGCCGGTGCCGCCTTGCGCGTGCACGGCGGGTTGCTCACCAACTCCCCTGCAGGGCCGACCGGCACGGCCGGCTACTACACCTCGGCCAACCTCGGCGGTCCGGTCCGTCGCATCGGGGCCAGATGGGTGTTCCTGCCCCGCGGAACCAACGGCACCGACGGCGCGATGGCTTTGGTGGTGTCGCAGAAGGCATTTGACAAGCCGTTCCCGCTGCACCTGGTGATCACCCCACAGAACTGGTGGTTCGGGGTGTGGCCCCCGGCCGACGCCCCAGGCTCCAAGCTGGAGATCGTCGGCGGCGGTCCGTTCGCCACCCCGCTGCGCATCGACTCAGGCACCGAACACACCGTGGACGTCACGCTGTCCGGTCAACGCGCCACCATCGTGCTCCCGGACGGCTCGGTGAAGTACGTACGTGACGCCAGGATCGCCGAATGGGCCGGTCCCTACGCAACATTCGAGGTCTACGCGGGCAAGGGATCCGATGACGTCGGCGTGGGTTTCTCGAAGATATGGGCGGGCGCCTGATTTCCATGCGGCCCGCCGGCGTCATTGCCCTTCTGACCGCGGTCCTGGTAACAGGCGCGGCATGCTCTTCGGAGCCGTCGACGCCGGCACCGGCTCTGGGGCCGACGCAGACCGTGACCGCGCCGATGTCCTATCCGCGTGTGCTGCCGACCGACGCCATCACCGTCACCGCCTTCGGTGCTCGTCCCGACGACGACGCCGACGACACCACCGCCATCCAGGCCGCATTCGACGCCGTCCCGGCGTCCGGCGGTGCCGTCTTCATCCCTGCCGGACGATATCGGTTGTCGCGCACTGTCACCGCACACCGATCGACCACCGTGCTCGGCATCCGTGGGCTCGACGGATCCGGTTCGCGGCTCGAGGTCGACCCGACGGTGCGGGTAGGGATGATCCTCGACGGCGACGCGTCGGCGCTCGACAGCGTCGAGGTCGATGCCGCGATCGCGTCGAAGGCCGCCGACTCCCCTATCGAGCCGGTGGCCGGGCAGGTCGGCGTGCGTGTCAACGGATGGTTTTCCCAGGTCCGCAACTCCAGAATTCTGGGGTTCGACACCAACCTCGTGCTCGCGGCGGGCTTCTACTCCGTCATCGATTCGTCCCTGCGGGCCTTCGGCAGTTCGGCGATCACCGTTGACATCGCCGCCGCACGAGGTGACGCCGGTGACGGGACCATTTCCGGAAATACTCTGGAACGCAACCTCCTTCGACGTCCCGGCGGGTCGGCGATCACCTGGCTCGCGGGCGGCGGAATGCGCCTGGTCAACAACAAGATCAATGGCGAGCGAACGCTGGCGGACGGAGTGTCGATGATCCCACGCCGCGGAGTGAAAACCGGGGTGATGGTGTTGTCGGACAACAGCATCGAGAACTTCACCGACGCCGGAATCCGCATCCGGGACGACGTCGACGGGATCACCAACGGATTGGTCATCGCCAATAATCAGATCGCGGGCCGCAATGAACCGCTCCGCACCACCGGAATCGTCGTCGATTCCGGTGTCGACGGACTCGCCATCACCGGGAACTCGGTGATGTACACCCACGACGGCATCGTCATCGACGATGTCCGATCGGCCACCGTTGCCGGCAACGTGATCACCAACGTCGCCGACACCGGCATCCGCGTCGGCGCCCGCTCCGGGCACGTCGCCATTCCGCAACAGACCATCGACGCGGGACGGACGCCGGTACAGCGTTGATCGGGCGTTGAGCCCGGCGGGTCGCTCTCCGGCCCGCCCCGTATCGAGCACCGCACGTCATTCATTTGTGCGCAGGAGGAATTACCACCGGGCTGGGATTATCAACGGGCAGACAATAACCCGCTGTGTTAACGTAAATTTGCACATCACCATAACACTGTTGCATTGGGAGAGAAATGCGCACAATGCCCGGATCGCTCCTCGCCAAGATCGTCGCGGGCTGCGCCTTGCTCGCCGTCACCGCCGTCTGCATTTTTCTGGCAGTCCGCATGGACAACGGGAAGTTGAACAATTCGTCGGAAGCAGCGCCTGCGCCACGGGCAGTGGTGAATGGTGATGTCATCGGCGATTCCCTGGTTTCCGGAACCCCATTCGGCGGCACCGGGGATGCCAATTGGAGCCACCTCGTCTCGCAGCAGATGCGTGCGCAGGGCATCGCGTTGGACCTGACCTCCCGCGGCGAGGTGGGTGCCGGCTTCGTGCGCCGGTCACCCACCGGCGAGACCTTCGCCGAACAGGTCAACCGAATCCACCAGGACTCCGATGTCGTCATCGTGCTGGGCAGCCGAAATGATGACGTGGCACTCGATTCCCTCGGAGGTGCAGCCGATTCCACGTTGGCCGCGATTCACCACGCAGCACCCCAGGCCAAGGTCATCGTGGTCGGCGCCATCCCCGGCACCGTGCCCACACCCGAGGTGACTGCCATCAACCGCACGTTGCACACCTCTGCGGGCACTCACGGTGCCACCTACGTCGATTCGAGCCAATGGCTCAAAGATCCGGCAACCGTCGTACAGCCCGGGAATAATCCCACTGATCTCGCCCACACCGAGTTGGCCAGGAACCTTTTCCCAGCGATTCTCGCGGCCACCGGATCACACCGAGCTGCCACCGCTGCACTTAATTGAGTTCTAATCGCCTAGTGCGCCCATTGCAACTATTCGCTATCATTATGTAGATGAATGATATAACAAATTCGGACTTTCCCGACCATACTTCATGGCACATCAAACGGCGATCGTTTATCGCCGGTACGGCAGGGCTTGCCGCATCCATCGGAATAGGGGCCGGGTCGTTTCTGAATAGCCCCCGAGCCGAGGCGCTCACACTGACTTTTGTCGACGATTTCACCGGCGCCGCCGGCAGCAAACCGAACCCCCGGGTCTGGGCCGCCCGACAGGGCTCAACCGGCTACTTTCCATCGGCGGTCTACCTGGACAGCGCGGCTACGGCCTTCGTCGACGGAAACTCTAATCTCGTTCTGCGCGCGATGAAGTGCACCGCTCCACCGCCGTGGTGGCCGTCGGCTCAGTACCAGGCCGCCTGGCTGACGACGAAGGCCTCGTTCTCCTCCGGGATCAACTCCGTCTGGGAGGCGCGGATCAAGTTCGATCCCACCAAAGGCGTGTGGCCCTGTTTCTGGCTGATGGGTGTCAACAAGGATTGGCCGGAGTGCGGTGAAGTGGACATCATCGAGTTGTTCAGCACCCTGGGCGCAGGCAGCACCGTTCACGCGCCGATACCCGGGAAGCGAGACACGATCAAGGCACAGAAGAACGTCGCCTTCGACGACCAGTGGCACACCTGGCGATTGCAGTGGGACGACTCGGGTTTCAAGTTCTGGCAGGACTACACCTACGGCAAGGCTCCGTACTTCACCGTTGCGACCGACTCGCTCGACAACTGGCCGTTCTCCGACAGCAATCCGCTCTACATCATCCTCAACACCAATGTGGTCGGCGATCTCGACGCGGCCAAACTGCCCTGCGACATGCTCGTCGACTGGGTGCGGGTGGGTCGGATCTAGCCGCTGGTGCTCCGACACCTACCCTGAAAGACTTGCGACAGAATAACATTCGCCGAGTTGGCGGCCGATCGCCGCCATGGAGAACTCTCTGCTCACGCCTTCACGCCCACGTCGGCCCATCTCCTCGGCGGCACGTGGATCGTCGAGCAACGCCCGGATCGCGTCCGCCAGTGCGGCCGGGGTCGCGTCATCCACCACAAGTCCGCACCGGTTGCGCTCCACGAACGGGGCCAGCCCGCAATCACGCATGACGATCACCGGCACGCCGGTCGAGCACGCCTCCACCACCGACATCCCGAACGGCTCGTCCTCGGCGGGCAAGACATAAACGTCAGCCACCGCAAGACGATCGAGAACCTCGGCCGCGGCAACGGCCGGCTCCCGGGCAAGGTCGGTCGCATCGCCGCCATTCGCGACGAACTCCTCGACCACCAAATCCACCTCCGCACCGGCACCCTCGTCCGGTCCGACAACCCGGAATCGCGCGGAGACCTCGTCGTTGAGCAGCACAGCCGCCGCCTGAGCGAACAATTCCGGCCGCTTGCGCCGGTGGAGCCGCGCGAGGAACAGCACCTCTGGTTTGTCCGGCACCACAGTCAGATTCCGAACGATCGAGGTATCGGGCACGCCGTTGGGCACCACCATCGCCTTGGCGTCCGGACTCAGCTGACGCACCCGGCGAACCTCTTCGTCGTTCAGACACAGCACACGAGTCGCCGTGGACAGCAAACGCGCGGTCACGAACCGGTCGAAGAACCGGACTGCCGCTGATCTCTTCGGCACCACCATTCCGTGGCACTGAACCACGAAGTCGGTCCTTCCGATCAGTGCCACCACCGCCGACGGTAGCGTCACCAGATCCCTCGACATGTGGATGTGGACCGCGTCGAACGTGCCGATGTTGCGGATCACCCACCACCACAACGCGATCGACCACGTTCCGGCGTACCCGACGCGTGGAATGCGCCGACGCCGGAACAAAGTGACCGGCACCCGCTCAAACGAGCGGCTTCCCGGTCCGAGTCCCTCCTCGGTGGCGATCAACGTAACCTCGTTGCCCAGCCGTGCCAGTTCTCGGGCCTGGTTGACGGCGACCCTGGTCGGCCCGCCGTATCCCCCGTCGGCTGCGACCACCGCGACAATGTGCAGGACTCTCATCGCGCTGCGCCTCTCACCGCGACCGATCGGGGGTCACCAAATCGGCCTTGTCGGAGTGCGATTCGTCGATCTCGGTCGCGTCATGGTCGATCGCGCTGTCGACGACTGATCCGGCGGCCGCCTTCGCCTTCTGCTCGGTGTCCACCTCATCGTCGACGACGTCCTCCGCGCCAGAAGGCTTCTTGGCGACGTCGGCCAACACGTAGCGGACCGTCCGAAACCGTGCGGTGTCAGTCTGTTCCACCGCGGCAGCAAGAGACGCCGGCCGATCTTTGCGTCGAGCGACGATGACGATCACAGAGTCGAACACGGCCGCGAGTTCTGCAGTGAAGATCGTCGAGCCGGGCGCACCCGCCGCGTCCACTACCGGCGGTCCGGCAACCAGCACGAAGTCGTTGTCCGCGACTCGATCCGATACCGCGTCGGCAAGATCGGTGAGTCCGGACACCCTGGTGTTCAACGTGTTCCATGAGATCGACGGTCCCGATGAACTACCTTCGGCGCCAACACCTCCGACGACAACGGCCCGCGCTTCACCGGAGATCAGGCGGTCCGCCAAGCCCGTTCCGAACACCGGCACGGCGGCCGAACCCTTATCGGTCAGCGAAGCGATCAGTACCCGCTGAGGCCCGCTCTTGCGGAAGTCCTGCACGAGGTCGGCGATCACCGGCTCGAGCGCAAGATCCTCGGTATCCGAGCCGATCGCGAGTTCGGCGCTCGGGCCGAACCCGACGACCGCCGCAAGGTCGTCGGCGTCGCGCACTCGTCGGTTGAGCCGCTCGAAGATCAACGCCAGCAGGACACCGAGAACACCGCCGGCCAACGCCGCGAGCAACACCGTCACCAGAGTCTTCGGCATCACCGGGCTCGAGTCGACTGTGGCAGGCGTGACGACCGACAACTGCGTCGTCGGTTGCCGGCCACCGGACGGAACCTCCAGTCGTGCAACAGAATCGGTCAACGAGTCGGCGACGGCATCGGCGAGTCGCACCGCAGTTGCCTTGTCAGTGTTCTGTGCGGTGATCTGAATGATCGTGGTGCCGGGCACCGTGGACGCGGCGACGTTCGACCGGAGCGTGTCCAGTCCCTCGTCGAGTCCGGACGCCTCACGCGCCGGAATCAATACCGCGTCGGAGTAGACCATCTTCGCGTAGGACGACACCCGCTCCTCGGAGCCCTTGGTGTTGTCGTAAGTGGTCGACGGCATCTCACTGCTGCCCGACGTCGCGTACAGCGTCGTCTCGGCCTGGTAGACCGGGGTTCTGGTCAGGCAGTAGATCAACGCAATACCGGCACCGAGGGCGATCATTCCGATAACGAATAACCACGCCCTGGCGATCGTCAGCGCCGCATTCCTAGCTCCGAACACACGCATGTCACTCATTTCCTGTCTCCCTGGACGGGGGGTTCAGTCCGACATTCGATCCCGACGATCGCACACCATTGAGCACGAGCACTTAATACACGGTACAGTCTAGTGAACCACTTCGCTATCCGAACGGGATAGTCGTCATCACTCAAGAAGGATCAACAATGACCATCTTGATCGGAACCGGATCCAACGGACGCGGGAAATTTGTCCATTATGTGAACATGACAACCATCTGGTCCAATCTGATGATTGTCGCGATGATTGGGGCCGCGGTCTGCAGTACGTGGGGAATTCTGCATATCAGCATCCTGCAGATCGCTGACATCTTCCTCGTCGGAGCGGCAGCCTTGGCCTTGGGGCTCTTCATCTTCTCCGGTTTGCGCTTCACGATTCCGTATTGGATCTTCGCGCCGCCCGCGGCACTCCTTGCCTGCAGCCTGATCCGCGTCATCAGCCCGGTCCCCGAGTTCTTCTACAGTGAGCGTTTCCAGCTCGCCATCTACAAGCCCGGCAGTCTTGTCAAGGCGTCTTTCTGGCTGCTGGCGATCCTCGTCATCCCGCTGTGCGTGATGGCGTGCGCGGCCATCAACAAGCGCTCACCATCCTGGATCGCTTACGGATTCCTTGTCGGAGTGTGCATTTCGGCGTCGGTTGGTATCAGCGACTTCCTCGGATTCACCCACGTCGCGGCGTCTTACGGTTATCAGACCATCACCATGCGCCAGGCCGGCCTGACAGCGCATCCCAACACTCTCGGGTTCGTCTCGATCATTTCGGTACCCATAGCGATCCATCTACTCGCCTCCGAATCGGCCCGCGTGAAATGGTTGTCGACGTTAGCCGTCGCCCTACTCTGCGGCGGCGTCGTGGTATCCGGCTCCCGCGCCGCGCAGGTGCTATTCATTCCCGTGGTGATCGCGTCGATCATTGTCACTCCGGCTCCGGTTAGGGCAGCGGTCAGAAATTGGATCGCAATGCTGATGGCCGGCGGGTTGATCGCAGGTGTCATCGCCTTGTTTACCGTGATTCCAGAATCAACCAGAGACCAACTCCTGCGATTCGGTAGCAACAACTCGAACGCTGCCGACAGCGATTCTGAACGGGGAATCCTGGCGAGCCAGGCACTGAACGACTTCTTTCACTTCCCGGTCGCCGGAATCGGCATCAAACACATCGCAGACGCACACAGTGTTTACCTGCAGTTGATTTCTTCTGGTGGCCTTATTCTCCTGTTCGCGATGCTGGTCTATTGGATCGGATGTATCCGAAATGGCATTGCCCTGACCCGCCTCGGAGTGACCATCGCTCCATTCCTGACCATCGGAGTCATCGCCTGGATGATGCTGGGAATCGTGGAGAACCCGATCAGCGATCGGTACCTGTACTACACCGTGGCCTGTATCGCCGGTCTGGCCAGCGCCCACCTCAAACCGATGACCACCTTGTCCACCCGGCGCTTGTCCACGGGGCGGGTGGCCACCGAACGTCAGCCGAGCGGCTCGTCGAGTATCGCGCCTTCCATCGTGACTCCTGATCGCTCGAAGTAGTCACCCTTGGTGGCACGACGCCACTTGGCCGGCGATCCAGCGTAGAGACCGGATTCCAGCCTCTCGTTCTCCCGCCGTTTCAGAAGTGTGGCGTTGGCCGCGAGGACCGACTTCTCGGGTAGTGCGGAGCCCATCAGCATCACCGCACAGCTACCGATCAGGCTGTGGTGTCCGACCGACACCATGCCGACTCTTTGCTTGTACTCGTCGAAGTCGGGTTGGTGGGTTTGGACGAAGCATCGTGTTCCGCCCAGGCATGCGTAGTCGCCGAGCCGCACCAGACCCGACGCGTCGATGTAGCACCGGCCGCCGATGCGTGACCCGTAACCCATCTCGACGGTGCCCGCCGAGGGATCGACACCACGAAAGTCCGGATGTGCCGAGATCCAGTTGAACGACCCGATCATCGCCTGTTCTCCGACGCGCAGGAAGGTGAGGTCTCGGATCACATTGAATGGTCGAACTCTCGAATTTCGTTCCAGAACACAGTTTTTGACTCCGAGCACAATGTTTGGTCCGATACTCGCGGACGGGTCCACGTCGTGACCGAATCGTCGGAGCATCCGGTTCTTCATCGACGATGCGGGAAGTGCCCACACCAATCCCTCGACCCCCGATCGAGCTCGTCCCACGCGTCCACCTCTCTCGTCTGATCCAGAGAACCGGACCGGGCCATCGACCTTGTCCGAATACCAGAATTCTATCAGCCAGCACTCCGTAATACGTTGTGTGCGTACGGTTCTCCAATTTCTCAACCCACCTGGGAGCCGGGGCTTCGCGAGGCCTTCGGAGCACCAACCACCGCAGCATCAACCACCGCGGGATCAACCGCCGCAGCCCTTTCTGAGCCGATCGCCTCCGCGGTCCAGGGCCGAAACCACAGCAGCGTAATGGCCGCGGTGACCAGGGTGCCGACCAGAAATGCCATGGCGACACCCCATGCGGTTCCCGGAATCCACAGTGAGACAGTGATTGCCGCGAGCGCGACAACGACGAAGACACATTTCACGGTCAGCGCATCGGCAGAGCGGTTCTGCGCCTTGAGCGCGATACCCAGCACCGTGATCCACGCGCTTGCGGCGTACTGTGCGGCCATCACGACGATGACAGCCCGGGCGGGCTCGTAGGTGCTCCCCAGGATCAGCCCACCGAGCGAGCTCGGCAGGAAGCGCAGGATGATGCCCACGACCAGAGCGATCGTCGAGGTGATCACCGCGACCTTGATCAACAGACGCCAGGTCTGCTGCGGATGTCGTTCAGCACGAACAGCTTCGGGAATCACGACCAGCGGGATGGCGCTGGCGACGATGGCCAGTGGGGCCAGCGCCGCGGTCGCACCCCTGATCGCCGCGGCGGCGACGTTGTCCACCACCGTGGCCACCAACAACAGAACAATGAAGATCGTGACCTGCTCGAGTCCGGCGTCGATACCGTAGCGGATGCGGTGCTTGCCGTCGGCGACGATCCACCGGCGCAAGCCCTTGAGTCGAGGGATGATCCGAAGGTTGACCATCAACCCCACCAACGCGATTCCCGCACACAGCGCCCATCCCCCGACCAGCCAGACCGCGGTCAGCCAGGAGGGCTTGGTCCAGGCGGCGATCAGCATGAGGAAGCTGCCCGCGCACCACACACCGTCCCAAAGTGCGGCAACGTGAGCATCGCCCAGGGTGATGGCAACATAGCGCAGCACGTCCTGGGCGAGCACCAGCGGCACCGCAACGGCCAACAGCAACGCCGATGCATCGACCGCGCCGGTGAACGCATACACCACCAACCCGATCGAAACCGCCAGTCCGCCAACCAGTGCCGCCCCCATCGCCAACGCACCCTGCCGTCGTACGTCGGAGGCGCCGAGGTCGGCGGTGAGCAACAACGGAGTGCCGATCGCGCCGCGCAGGATTCCCAGCGCGGCCGCGACGAGGGTGAACATCAACGCGATCCGGCCGAAATCCTCGGTGGCAGCCACCACGGCGATAGCAAACAGGATCAGGCCGTTCCCCACGCTGGAGAACACCTGATCAAGCGTGCCGGATACAGCACGCAGCTTTCCGCCGGCCATCGTCAATGCTCACCCACCACTGCTCATCCAACCCGTTCTTCGCTGGCGATCGAATCGGTCGGAATCGTCAGGGCGCGGGCCAATCCTGCTCGGACCCGCTCGGGGTCGGCGATATCTGGGGAGAAGGTGGCGGCGAATTGAATGGTGCCACCGGCATTGGTCATACACACCGAGATGTGCTGACTGCTTCCGGGCGGAAGCGCGACAGCGAAGATCTTCTGCCCGTCCTGGCGCCAGGAAAGTTTGGCGGACGCGGGGAGGCGAGTGACGTCGGACAGGATCAACCTCGGGCGGCCGTGTGCCGGCTCACCGATGCCACGCAAACTCCGGTGTGCCCCCATCCGCCGAATCGTCGCGGCGGCAGTCGTGCGGGCCAACAACCGGGTCGACTCCAATTCGGCACGCACCGCCTCACCGAAGGCCCCGGGTCTGATCGCGCAGTCGGGCAACGCGATCGTCGCGATTCCCGCCAGGTTGCCCAGCGTTCCGGCGTCCTTCGGTAGGTAGCGCCGCAGATCGACGAGGATGTTCACGTCGTCCATGACGTGAACGCCGTACTCGCGCAGCCCTCGCCAGATGCAGTAGAACATCAGCGAACTCAGTGATGCGCCGGGCGCCTCGACGTCGCGCCACGCCTTCAGCTCGTGGAGGTAGCCCGGAGTGCTCCCGGCCCACGCCGCCGCGACCCTGGTGGTCCCGCTCGAGGGGTCGACGCGCTGGCGGCGCAGCGGCGGTGCGTCGTCGGTGTCCGCCCCCGAGGTGAGACGTTCGGACAATCGGCCCAAGGCGCCCTGGATCGCCCCGCTCGTCATCGCCCCGATATCTTTCGAGATCGCCAACGGCTCGGAGACAACCGCATTGCGCAGCACCGACATCAACGCCGTGTTGGTGGTGGCCGGCGGTACGGGATCGACGAAACCACCCGCCGGCGGGCTCTGAGCACCCAGCGCGGCCATCAGCTCGATCATCACTCCGCCGTCACCGATCCCGTGGTCGAGTCCGATGAGCAGATATCCGTCCTGGAAGGTGGCGACAATCGGCGCCCCCGGCTTGCGCGACAGCAACGACGTCAGAGCCGCGCTCGGATCCGTCACGTCGGCGTCCGCGGGAGCTGCAAGATACCGATCGGTGATCTCAGGATCGAATTCCCATGCCAGACTGTCTTCTTCCGGTTGTAGGCCGACCCGGTTGAGCGGACCGCGCTCAGCGATCGCCCGCAGCCGAGGCAGAATGGTCGACACGTCGTCGTTGCTCATCGGGCCCACGATCACCCACACGAACGATCCGGCCGACAACGCGTCGAGGACCCCCACGGTTTCCCTTCGCCCCGTCATTTCGACGCCACCCCCTGCATGGCTGCCGGAGCCAACACGCCTCTGGAACGCTCAGTCGGCGAGGGCCCGCCCGCGATCGGCTCGGGCAGCGTGGAATCCAGCGCCGCGGCAGCAGCAGTCGCCATCATCACCTGCGCGGCCGTGCCATAACCCGATTGGTCGAGTGATCGGCACCAGCGATCGTAGGAGTCGATGCCGGCGGCTTCGCTCAACGTCCGCAGCGCGTATTCGGGTCCGTTGGCTCCGAGCCGCGCACACAGATCGCGGTCGGCGACCAACGATTCCGCCTCGGTGACAAGCAGATCCGGATTACCGGCCGGGATCACGATTCCCGCACCCGAGGCCCGGACCTCCTCTGCCGACACCCCATCAGCGGCCACCGCCGCGAGCACCGGACGTCCGGCGGTGAAGTACGACGTCATCTTGCTCGGGACGGCCATTCCGTGCAGACCCGGAAGTTCGTGGACAAGGAGAACATCGGCCGCGGCGAGCACATCGTAGAACTCGTCTTCCGGTAGCGGCGGCAGGAACTGGATGTGGTCGACGCCAACTGCGCTGTCCTGGAGGGACTGTCGTTGATTGCCGTCGCCAACGAGGACGAATCGGACGTTCGAACCACGGGAATCGGAGCGTCGGGCCGCCGCGACCACTGACTCGAGCCCCTGTTTGACGCCCATGTTTCCGGTGTGCACCACGATGGTCTCGTCAGGCGACCACCCGTATTTCGTCCGGATGGACACGACCTGCTCCGGACTGCGTGCACAACTCGAACTGAGGTGACTCCAATTGCGGATCACGGTGGTGGCCGATTCGCTGACACCCATGTCGACCAGCGAGTGCTGAAAGTGCCGGTGAATGACCGTGATTCCCGAGGCCCGGCGGAACACCGCGGACTCGAAGGCGAGGGCAACGTTGGAAGCCAGGCCGCGTCCGCTGCCGGTCTCACGCATGCCGAGTCCGTACAGGTCGTGCACGATGAGTCCGATGGGAATGCGCAGCGCCCGTGCCCTGGTCACCACCAGTGCCGCGGCGGCCAACGCCGGGGTCACGGCGATGACCAGGTCGTGCGGTCCCCAGTATGCGCTCGACGCCCGACGACCGAAGCTCAGCTCCATTCGGAGCCGATTGGCCAGCGTCACGTCACTGGGTACGAAGTGCGGGAACCGGTGTACCCGCACACCATTGATGTACTCGACACGTTCCTGGTCGCCTTCATAGCCGGGGGCGATCCGCCACTCCGGATAATGTGGCAACCCGGTATAGACAGTGACAGCATGCCCACGGGCAGATAGACCTTCGGCCAACCCTGTTGTGTACGGGGCGATTCCGGTCATCTCAGGCGCGTAGTTGATTCCAACGACGAGAATTCTCATGTCACATCCGTTCCTCACCTCGCGGAGCGAGCACCACTGCCCGTTCTGCTACATCTCTGGTCACCAGGGCACTTGCGCCGACAACGGCTCCGTCCCCCACCGCCACACCACGTAATACCGTGGCGCGCAGTGCGATCCACGCACCGTTGCCGATGACGATCGGTGCATTGTCGAATTCGAAGGTTGGCGATCTGCGATCATGGCTGCCGGTGCAGAGCATGACCTCCTGCGATATGCACACACCGGAGCCGATCCGAACCGGCTCCAGGTTGAGGATCCAGGCGCGCTCACCCACCCACGTGCCGTCGCCGATCTCGAGCTTCCACGGCCAGTGGATGCGCACGTCGTGCCGGATGAGGACTCCACTGCCGATCGTCGCGCCGAAAGCGCGCAGGGCAGCAATGCGAATCTTGTTGGGCACCCACCACTGAGCGATCACGGGTCGCAGCGCCATCCACATGATCTGCACGTGCCGGCCGCGGCCCTTGTCGTATCCGGTGCCGCGGAAGCCACGAAGATCGAATCCCGCCGATGAAACAGACGAGAGTGGTACCTCGGGCAATTCGGCAATACTGCGCAGCTGGGCGTCTCCCCGCCTTGTCATGCCCGAACTCCGGCGCGGTTCGCTCGATACCAATCGACGCTGGCCGCGATACCGCCACCGATGTCCACCGACGGTTTCCAACCCAGTTTGCTGATGGCCGAGGTATCCAGCACCTTACGCGGAGTACCGTCGGGCTTGCTTGTGTCCCAGAGCGTTTCGCCGCGGTAGCCGATCTCACCGGCTACGAGCTCGGCAAGCTCGGCAATGGTGTGATCTTGACCGGTACCGACATTCACGTGGGTGTTGCCATCAAAATTCTCCAGCAGGAACAGGCACGCATCGGCCAGGTCGTCGACGTAGAGCATCTCCCGGCGCGGCGATCCGGTTCCCCAGTTGGTCACGGTTGGCGCGCCGGATGCATGCGCCTCGTCGTAGCGTCGGATCAGGGCCGGCAGCATGTGAGATCCGGTGGGCGAGAAGTTGTCTCCGGGGCCGTACAGGTTGGCCGGCATCGCGGAGATCCACGGGAAACCAAATTGGCGGCGAATAGCTTGCACGTGCATGATCCCGGCTATCTTGGCGATCGCGTATGCGTCGTTGCTCTCCTCGAGCGCCCCGGTCAGCAACGAATCCTCGGTGATCGGTTGCGGCGCAAACTTCGGGTAGATGCACGACGAGCCCAGGAACAGCAACCGCGGCACACCCGCCTTCATCGCACCGTCCAGGACGTTGAGTTGAATGCGGAGGTTGTCGGACAGGAAGTCCGCCGGATAGGTGCTGTTGGCGAGGATACCGCCGACCTTGGCAGCCGCCAGCACCACCACATCGGGTTCGGTACGCGCGAGGAACTCGAATGTCGCTGCGCGGTCGCGCAAATCCAGTTCGGAGCTGGTCCGGCAGACAATGCGCTTGAATCCCTCACTGCGGAACTTTCGCACCAACGCCGACCCCACCAGACCCCGGTGACCGGCGATGTAGACGGTGGAATCGCGATCCAGGGGCTCCGGGGTGAAGTCGTCGATCTCTCGGCCGATGGTGTCGTTCATGCAGCGCTCCAATCCGGCAGGGCCGGACGATCGATCCATGCCCGTCCTTCGCAATCGAGCGCTTCGATGTCCGCATCGACCATGATCCGGGCCAGCTCGTAGGCATCGACCCGCGCCTTCCAGCCGAGCAGTTGATTGGCCCGGGTGGCATCGCCGATCAGCGAATCGACCTCGGTGGGGCGCAGGTAGCGTTCGTCAAACCGTACGTGGCGTTCCCAGTCCAGACCGGCATGGTCGAATGCCGTGGCCAGGAAATCCTTAACGGTGCAGTCGATTCCGGTGGCGAGCACATAGTCGCTGGGCTCGTCGGCCTGCAGCATCCGCCACATCCCTTCGACGTACTCGGGTGCATACCCCCAATCACGCACGGCGTCGAGATTGCCCATGTAGAGATGCTCTTCGATTCCGGCCTTGATCCGGGCGACCGCGCGGGTGATCTTACGGGTCACGAAAGTCTCACCGCGACGCGGCGATTCGTGATTGAACAGGATGCCGTTGACGGCATAGATGCCGTAGGCCTCACGATAGTTGCGGGTCACCCAGTACGAGTAGACCTTCGCCGCGCCATAGGGCGACCGCGGGTAGAACAAGGTGTCCTCATTCTGCGGCGGCGGCGTCGCGCCAAACATTTCCGAACTCGACGCCTGGTAGAAGCGGCAGTTGATCTTGGACTGGCGTACCGCTTCCAGCAGTCGGATCGACCCGATGCCGGTCGTGTCGCCGGTGTGCTCGGGTTCGTCGAAGCTGACACGCACATGTGATTGTGCCGCAAGGTTATACACCTCGTGGGGGTCGATCTCCGAGAGCAGCGTCACCAGCCGGGCACCGTCGGACAGGTCGCCGTAGTGCAGGAACAACCGTGCCGCCGGATCATGCGGATCGTCATACAGATGATCGATCCTGGAGGTGTTGAACGTCGACGCCCGTCGAATCAGACCGTGCACCTCATACCCCTTGGACAACAACAATTCCGCGAGATACGACCCATCCTGGCCGGTGATCCCGGTGATCAAAGCTCGTTTCACAACCGCTCCTTCTCGACAGTCACAGCACTTCCACATGGAGTTCGCAGCACAAGAGCCACGGCGACCAGCCACCATCGGCTGATCACCAATCAGTTCAGTACGCGCCGTCTTTGGCGAGCACGGCACCAACAGTTCGCCAGAGCAAGGCCACATCGCCTGCCAGAGACCAATTTTCGACGTAGGAGAGATCCAGCTGGACCGATTGCTCCCAGGACAGATCGCTGCGCCCCGACACCTGCCAGAGCCCGGTCATCCCCGGCCGAACCAACATCCGGCGGTGGATGATGTGGTCGTAGGTTTCGACCTCGGCGCGCAGCGGCGGACGCGGACCCACCAGGCTCATCGATCCGCCAACGACGTTGAACAGTTGCGGCAACTCGTCGAGACTGAACCGCCGCAACACCTTTCCCACCCGCGTCACGCGCGGGTCGTCGTGGAGCTTGAACAGCACGGCGTTACCCTCGTTGCGCTCGGCCAGCGCTGCGCGCTGACGATCGGCGTCGACCACCATCGATCGGAACTTCCACATCCGGAACGGGCAGTTGCCCACTCCGATCCGTTCGCCCCGGTAGAAGACCGGGCCTTTGCTGTCCAGTACGACCGCCAACGCACAGGCAAGAAGCACCGGCGAGAGGACGAGGATCGCGAGGACGGCGAGCACTTTGTCGAAGGTGAGCTTGAACAGTCCGTTGGAACCTCGGTACGTAGGGTGCTCGACGAACAGCAACGGCACACCGGCCTGCGGACGCATCGACAGGCGTGGGCCGGCGATGTCGATCAACCCGGGCGAGACCAGCAGTTCGACGCCGAGACCGCTGAGCTCCCACGACAGCTCACGCATCGCAGCGTGGCCCATGGCGCTGGCCGATGTCACTGCAACCGTTGTCGCTCCGGATGATTCAACCGCGCACCGCACATCGGCGATCGCAGCGGCGGCGTCGGCGCGACACTCCCCGACCACGTGATAGCCCAACGCCGAGTGCTTCTCCAACCGCTCGGTCAGCGCACGCGCCGAAGCCGGATCGCCGACCACCACCACGCGTCGACTGTTGGCGCCGGTCCGTCGACCTCGTTTGATGAACAACCGCCAGCATCGTCGGGAAAACAACAGCCCTACTGTGCCCAACGCCAAGGCGATCAGATACCGGTGCACAATCGGCACATTGAACACGACGTCGACCATCGCGAGTCCACCCAGCAGATACAGCGACGCCTGCAGGATTTTCACGTATTCGGCTCCCCCCGAACCGATTACGCCCCAACTGTGACACCGCGTCAGTCTTAGGACGACATACCAGCACACGATGATCATGAGCGAGATCGCCTGCGTCAGCAGGTGGAACCGGACGGCCGACTCGACGCCCGAGGTGCCCAATCGCACCCATTGCCCGAGCTCGACCGCAACAGTGATGATGACGAGATCGGTGATTCTGACGCCGCGTGAATAGCGCACCATCCACCGTTCGGACGCACCGAGCTCGGTACGTGGCCGGGGCGGCGCGGCGCTCAGAATCGGTCGAGCCGATGAGGTCACGAGTCCTCCATCAGGAAGCACAACAGTTTGTCTGCACAACATCTCTGTTGAGAATGACCCACCCCGTTGCGGCCCCGTACCGCCCATACTCGCGATTTAATTTAGCGGATTCCACTTTCACTGCAATTGAAAGATCTGCCAATCCACCAGCTCTGAACGCAACTCGTACGCGTCCCACCTGCGTTTACTCGTGCTTTACTCCAGCATCTCTGCGTTTTACGCGAGTACATCGCAATTGCCGAATGGACCATTCAACTGCGGTTTCGATTCGAACGCACTCGCCGGCGTTACCTTGCCATCACGCAATTAACGTCGGAGTAACAGGTTCTGTTCAACTCTCGCCGGGCCCGTCTCTGGCGAGAATGGGCGGAGAAGATGGCGCTGATCGTCGGGTCAGACGTGCGTGATGTCGCTCGACGATCCGGTACTGCCGTCCCACGAGGCGTGTTCGGGTCGTCGGTGCTTGCCATCGTGGTTCGCCGACGGCGGCTCTCGCCACGGCTGCAACCAGATCGCCGCGACCACAGCGACCACCGCGGTCGCGATGGTGAACGACACCGCCACCGCCATCGACGAGTGACCCGCCACAATTCCGACAATTACGGCAATCAACGTGGTGACGACCAAAAAGACCTTCATCGCAAGGGCTTCGGCGCTGCGGTTGGCCACCTTGAGATGGATGCCGAGCACCACCACCCACGCGCTCAACGCGTACTGCACCGACATCACCACGATGATCTCCCGCGTCGGGGCAAACGAATCCCCCAGCAACATCCGGCCGATGCCATCGGGCAACACCCGCAGGATCACTCCGGCGATCGCGGCGATCGCCGACAATCCCACCGCCACCTTCACCAGCAGTCGCCAGGTCTGCACCGGATGCCGACCGGAGCGTGCCGACTCCGGAATCACCAGCAGCGGCACGGCGGTCATCACGATCGCCAGCGGAGCGAGGACGGCCGTCGCCCCGCGGACCGCGGCCACCGCCTCGGGATCCACCCACGACGCCACGAGCACCAGCACGATGAACACCGTCACCTGCTCGAGTCCGGCGTCGACTCCGTAACGAAGCCGATCGCGACCGCCGTCACGCAACCAGGCACCCAGTCCGGTGAACCGTGGCCGCACGCGCAGGTGGAACATCAAGCCGAGCAGGGCGATCAACGCCATCGCGCACCAGCCGCCCACCAGCCACTCAGTGGTCAGCCATCCCGGACTCGTCCAGGTCAGCATCAGCAGGACAACGCTAGCCGCGCACCACAACCCGTCCCAGAGCGCGGCGAGGTGCGGCGAGTTCACCGTGATGGCGACGTACCGCAGGACGTCCTGCATCAACACCACCGGCACCGCGAGCGCGAGAGTGTATGTCTCGGTGGTGATTCCGGAGCTGAGACCGAACACCAACACGATGACGCCCATCACCGCACCGGCGAGCAGCGCCGCCGCCACGGCGTGTCCGCCGTGCTCCCGGATCACTCGATCCTCCCGCCCTGCGGACAGCAGCAGCGTGGTCCCCAGCGCACCCCGCAACAACCCGACGGCCGCGGCGAGCAGCGTGAACATCAACGAGATTCGGCCGAATTCGTCGACGCCGGCGACCACCGCGAGCGCGAAGAGAATCAATCCGTTGCTCACGCTGGAGAAGACCTGATCCAGCGTGCCGCAGATCATCCTCAGCTTTTCCATGACGTCAGCTTTCCCACGACACTTCCCCCCGGCACGGTCGAAGACCCCGCACCATTCCGATTGGCATGCGAATACTCGTGTGCTGGTGCGCTTCTCACCGGCACCGATGAGTGACTTGACCAAAGTTCTTTATTGTGACCACATCGACTCGTACTAGTTACGTGTCCATACATGACCGGCCCGGATCGTTGCGCGTATGGTGACGTGGGATCAGCCCGTCGGGGGGCTACAGGAGGAACGATGTCACCATCGCGTCGCCGTCGATCACGACGGTTGCCGCTGGTCACAGCCCTGCTCACGGCAGGAGCCGTCAGTGCGCTCCTGGTGATGTGCGGTGCGCCCGTGGTCTCGGAAAGCCCGCGATCAACTGCGGCCACGCCGTACCTCCCCGTCGACACCGCACCGGCAACCGGCGGGCGAATGGTCTTCGCCCACTACATGCCCAACTTCCCCATCTCCATCGACAATCTGCCCGCCGCAACGGATTACTACACCACCCAGTATCTGAACCCGTTGGGCGAGAACGGTGTTCATGCCGCTTACGGTGGCTGGCTGCGCAACCGCCCGATGGCCCGCACACCGTCGACCGATTCCAACTGGCGCAATGTCAACGTGGGAGTCGAGATCGATCAGGCGCGCAGCATCGGCATCGACGGATTCGCCGTCGACACCCTCGTGCCGCGGACGACGAGCACCATCGTCAACGACATCCTGTCGGTGGCCGCGACCAAGAATTTCAAGATCCTCATCACGATGGACATGAACGGACCGGTCGCCACCCAGTCGCAGACGGGCTTCGTCAACGACCTCGTCTCGTATGCGAAGAGTCCCGCCGCGATGCGTCTGGCCGACGGCCGGGTGGTCATCAGCACCTTCCGGGCCGAGGCCAAGTCGGTCCTGTGGTGGAAGACGGTCCTGATGGCACTGAAGATGCGGGGCGTCAACGCCGCGTTCTACCCGATGTTCCTCGACCCCAACGCCAACCTCGATCAGTTCGCGCCCATCAGCTACGGAATGGGCTATTGGGGCGGACGCAATGCCGACAGCTTCCCCGCCACCGACACCGGCGCCGGCTCGCCGGTCAACGTGATCAAACGCGCACAGGCCCTGGGCAAGTCGGTCATGTCGCCGGTCGCCTTCGGCGACAGCCGGCCACGCGACGGCACGTTCGACGAATCGCGCAATGCCGAAACACTGCGCGACAGCTGGCGTGTCGCCCGCGAGCAGAACGTCAACTGGGTGCAGATCATGACGTGGAATGACTACGCGGAGAACACCTCGATCGCGCCGTCGGCCAAGAACGGCTACCGGCTGCTCGACCTGTTCGCCTACTACGTCACGCAGTTCCGGTCCAACGCCGATCCGACGATCGCCCGCGACGTGGTCTACCTGACCCACCGCACCCAGATGGCCGCAGCCAAACCGGTTTTCCCCGAGACCAAGCTGATGACGGCTCGTCCGGGCAGCCCGGCAGCGGTCGATCAGATCGAGGTCACCACGTTCACCCGCGGACCGTCGATCGCCGCGGTCACCGTGAACGGCAAGACCAACTACTGCGACGTTCCGGCCGGCGTGAGTTCCTGCGCGTTCGCACTCGAACCCGGTCCGGTCTCGGCCGGGATCTACCGCGACGGCTCCTGGGTGGCGCTCACCCAGTCGCCCAACGACCCCACCGCGACTCCCACCGTGCAGGACATGCAGTACGTCGTCGACGGCGGATTGCGCTGAACCACTGCCGATTGGCTGCGGCACTCGGGCTTTCCGGGTCACCGGTGGATTCCGGATCACACGTAGATTCCGGCCAGGGTGTCGGTCGGCGCGGCATGCGTGGTCACCACACCGAGTAGCGGCGTGCCGAGCGTCGACACCGTGCGCACCGCATCGATCAGCGCCACGCGCGTCGACAGCGTCGGCGCCACCGCCAGCACCACGGCATCGGCCATCGACATCGCGATCTGCGCGCCGATCGGAGTGGTCAACGATGGCGCGTCGATCACCACGTAGTCGGTCTTGGTCCGCAACCGCTCCAGCGCCTCGGCCAGCGCCCGCTCGTCGGTCTGGCCGATCGGCATCGACACCAGATCAATGTTGCCGTGAGATTCGTTGTCGCCGAACATCTCCGCACCGTCAGAGGTGAGGCTGAGTACTGACACCGACGCGCCGCTCGCCGCGAGCCCTTCGGCGAAGACCGCGCTGACCACACTGCCGGAGGTTTCCGGCCGGTCGGCGATCGCGGCGATCGCCAGGCCACCCTCGTCGGGTACCGCACCGACCACCGAGGCACGGCTGCGGGCCGCCACGGCGAAACCTTCGGCCACCTCGGCGAGAGCGGGCGGCAGTTCGGCCGACGCGAAGTCGACGCCCTGACTACCTCCGAGCTCATTGCCCCCGATCTGGTTACCGAAGTCGGCCAATACCGGTGCGTCGGAGATCTCTTCGATCTGACCGCGCGAACGCAGGGTGGTGTCGAAGTACTCGAGGAACCAGAGGATAGCTGCGCTGACCATCAGCGCGAGCACCGCGGCGAGCGTCAGGATCAGGCCGAGCGGATACCCGCTGCGGGTGGCACCGTCGGCGGTCGCGGTGTTGATCACGGTCACCAGCGGCGGCACATTGGGATCGTTCTCGACGTTCTCGATCTTGGCGATGTACTTACCGAACACCGACGCGTACCCGTTGGCGATGTCGGCCGCGGCTTGCGGGTCGGCGTCGGTGGCGGCGATCTGCATCACCACGGTCTTGTCGACGTTGGTCGCAGACACCTTCGACGCCAACGCGGTTGGCGTGTCGGTGAGCCCCAGCTTGTCGATCACCGTCTGCGCCAGATCGTCACTCTTGATCATCGTCAGATAGCTCTGCGCGCGTTGGCGCGAGAAGAGGTCGCCCTGGTAGGCGCTGGCCGAGGTCTTCACATCGGGTGCGCGCAGGAACATGGTGGTGGTCGCGGTGTAGCTGGTGGATTGCGACGAGCCGTACGCCACCCCACCGACCATCGCGATCATCAAGGCCACCAATACGATCGGCCATCGACGGCGCAGGATGTACCAACTGAGCTTCAAGATTTCCATGTCAGACCCGTTCCTCTTCGTGCTCGAAAGATGCTGTGGCAGGTGTGGTTCGGCGTAGTCGGCCGAAAGTCGGAGTCCGGCGCAGTCGGCCGAGGCCCACGACGCGGCCGGACCGTCCGAGTCCGGCAGCCGCGCCGAGGCCGATCAGCACACCCACCGTTGCGCCGATCACCAGGTACAGAGCGCCATCCGGCGCCGACGGCTCGCTCGCCGCAACAGCCGGGGTGAGGACCACCGGCTGCACTGGCGATTCCGCCTGTGTCGAGGGTTTCTCGATGTTCTCGACCGCATCGCTGAAGGCCGTCGCGGTCAGGTTCGCGATATCGGCCGACTGCACGGCGCTCGGAGCGTTCACGTGGATCTCCATGATCACCGTGTCGGGCACCAGCCGGCCGGACACGTCCGATTCCAGGTCTGCTTGCGCGACACCGGATTTACGGGCCACCCTGGCAAGCACGGCCGGCGATGTCAGCACCTCGAGGTAGCTCGACATTCGCTGCTGGGTGAACTGATCGCCGTAGGACGACGACGTCGACACCGAGTCCGGTTGCGCCGATCCGGTGGAATCGTTCCACGCCGGCGTCGCGATGAATACCCGTGCGGTCGAGGTGTATTCGACCGGGGTCAGGGCCACGCCCGCCAGCGCCGCGAGTATCCCCACGGCCACCGACGCGGCGACCAGCCACCAGCGGCCCCGCACCGCCGCCATCAACGCCCGATAGTCGGTCATGATCGTCCTCCAGTGGTCACCATGTGTCGGTCGGTCGTGTGTTCGTCGAGTGGGTCGGGCTGCGCGTCGAGTGGGTCGGGCTGGGCCGCAGCCGGGCTCGCGTCGTGGTGTGGGTCCAGGCGACGGGGGTCTCGGTAGCGCAACGACCTCGGCAACCACGACCGGTCCATCGGACCGCCCGGCATCTCGGGAATCTTCCGGATGAACCACGCGCTGAGCATGATGAACATCAAGTACGACATCGCCTGCAGCAGCGAGCCTCTCAGCAGGATCAGCAGGTAGAACGGCAGGATCGCGCCCACGACGGTCGGCATCGACGCCATTCGCATCTGCCGGTCGATGTCGGTGTCGAGCCGGTAGAGCACATACCCGACGACGGCCATCCCCAGCAGCACCGCCACCCAGCCGCCGCTGAGGAAGAACTCCACCCACAGTGGCGCAGACAGATTGGTGAACGGATAGCCGCGCGCGTCGGCGATGAAGATCCCGGTGTCCTCGGGCTTGTTCGGCCACATCGCGCGCGGGAACCACCACAAGAGCACGCCCAGCATCTGCCGGCCGGGGATCACCCCGTCCCGGTTGGCGATCAGGATTCCGTTGGCGATCTGTGCGAACGAGTCGTAGTCGGGCGAGAGCAGCGAGTCCACCGGGTTGGTCGACTTGAACTCGGCCTGCTTGGAATAGCGGAAGGCGTCGGCCATCGGGAAGAGCACCACCAGCCCGATGACGAAGGCCAGCACCATCGTTCGATACCGGGCCCGGGTGGCGAACAGGCCGAACGCCACGGTGGCCGCGAGGATCGCCGTACCGGACAGGTAGCGGGCGTTGGAGATCGGATTCATGGTGTTGGCCAACAGGATTCCGATGACCACGGCGAACACCGCACTGCTCCACCGGCGCGACGGGGCAAATGTCATGCCCAGTTCGGCCGCCGCGGACATCTCACGCCGGTACCGCATCCACGCCACCCACGCCACCAGCAGTGTCATGAATGTGCAGGCGCGCACGAGGATTCCGAGCGATCCGGGACGCCAGATCACGTCGTAGTCGGCGAAGGCATCGACGCGGCTGCGGGTGAACTGAATCCAGCCGATCTTCGACAGGTAGTAGAGGTTGAACACGATTGCGAAGAGCGACAACATGATCAGTCGCTGGAAGGACACCGTGACGATGGCCTGCGCGGCGTCGGGCACCGGTGCGTTCCCTCGACGGCGACCGCGTCGGCTTCCGGCCCGGGGCGCGGTCTGCGTAGCGACGAAGCAGCCGAACAGGAAGGCCACACACCCCAGCAGAACAATCAGGGCGGCCTGGATGACCAGCGTCCAGTCCGAGCGCGCGACGGTGACCGGGAAGCTGTGCTCCCGCAACTGCACCATCGGCGCCAATCCCATGAAGGCATAGGTGAAGACCCAGAACGTCATCTCATACAGGCGACGCTCACCACGTCGGATCAGCCAGGACAGCCGCCATGAGGTCAACAGCACGATCGGCATGGACCACCACCAGAGCGTGCCGGACTCGTTGGAGGTGGATGCCACCATCGACGCCGGGATGAGAACGGCGAGCACCGCGAAACCGAACAGCGCGATCCATCCGGCTGCCGCGCTGCCCTCGGCCGCAGTTGAGCTTTCGACTGTCTCGGCTTCGGTTGCGCTCTCGGCCGGCTCGTCGGCGGCAGGGTCGGCGGTCTCGTCGCGGGCGGCCATCGCCTGCCCGGGACCCACCAGCAGTGCGGCGATCAGCCCGACGCCGGTGAGTGCCACACTGATTCCCACCAGACCACCGCGCCACGAATCGGTCACCGCGGCGGCGAGCACTCCCCCGACAAATGCGGCCACCGCCATCGCGCCCACCATCCGGCGATACGACCCGGCCCGTCCACTGCTGCGGCAGTAGAGTGCGATCGCGGCACACCACACCGCGACGGCAGCCGTAATTGCCACCAGCACAAGATCACTCGACGCGATACCGACGGCCTGCAGAACGCACGAAGTGATGACCAGCAGGGCCGCGGCGATCAGCGCACGACGCATCGTCGACCGCCACTGCCACACGGGCACCGCGGTTTCCGACGGCGTCAGCGCGACGGATTCAGGGATGTCGTCCGGCGTCGGCTCGGTGTCATCGGGCGCCCAGTCGACGTCGTTGTCTACCCAGTCGACGTCTTCGGGCGCACCGTCGACGTCCTCGCGAGCACCGTCGAGGTCATCCGGCGCCCAGTCGACGTCCTCGTGTGCCCAGTCGACATCGGGACGTGCCCAGTCGATGGCCTCACCCGGCACCTCGACGTCATCAGCCGGGACCACGAACACGCGCGCCTCGGTCTCACTACCGGTCGCAGAGTTGCGGCGGACCACATTGGGCGTCGAGTCGGTGCGAGCGCCGTTCGTGGCGGTCATGAGCCGGACTCCGCCCACAGCTTGGTGAAACCTGGGTAGGCGTCGGTGGCGCCGTAGTTGACGAACACCTCGAAGGTCGCGAAGTTCCCGCGCCAGCGGCTGATTCGCGGGTCCTTGACGATGGTCTTGTTGCCGTCGGGTAGGACTATCGCCAGCTTTCCGCCGTCTACCCGCACCGAGACCGTGCTGGCGGTTTTGCCGTCCACCGGAAGGGGTTTGGCGAAACTACCGGAGGCGATCACCTCCAGCGGCTCACCTAGATCGGGCGATTTCACCGAGACGTTCCAGTTGATCGGTGTGATCACCAGGTGCATCCCGAACGGTGGTGCCGCCTGCGGGATCTTGTTCTGCAACTCACGTGAGATCAGCAGCGCCACCGCACCATACGTGTCACCCTGACCGGGTCGGAACACCCAGGAGGCGCCGAGATCACGCACCGGGCTGAGCAAGTCGGGCGTCGAGAAGTAGCCGGCCACCCGGCCGGTCGAGGTCGGCGTGAACGTCAGGGTCCGGTCGAAGACTTTCATCCCATCGCCCGGCGCGACCAACCCATTGGAGTTCGTCGCGGGCTGTCCACTACCGAACGTCGCCGGCACCGGGCCGTCGGGCGCAGCCGAGAAGTCCGACGACACCCGCATGCCGGGCACCTCATCGTGCTGCTCTGGCCGGACGAAGCCCCAATACAGGTTGACCGCCATCACGATCACGGCGACCACCACCAGCGCGATCCGCACCCACATCCGTCGTCGGCCCGCCAGGCGTCCCCCCAGCAGACCTCGATTCGACTTCATGAACATCATCGGACCACCCCCGTCGTATCCCCCGACACAGCCATGGACGCGGTGTAGATGTCGGCGAGTTGGTCTGCCACCCTGCGCATTCCGAACTCGGCGCGCACGGCATCTGCGCCGCGGCGGCCCATCGCCGAGAGTTCCACGGGGTCGGCGAGCATCCCGGTGATGGCCGACGTCAATCCGCGCACCGTACCGTCGACGACGCGCCCGCAGTCGTTGACGGCGACGAAGTCGGCGAGTCCGCCGTCGCGGCAGATCACCACCGGCGTCTGCACCGAGAGTGACTCCACCACCGTCATACCGAACGGTTCCCGATGTGCGGGAAGAACATAGACCGACGCGGCGGACAGGCGTTCCATTGTGTGATCGGGCGCGAGCGCCGGTTCACGCCGGAGCCGGTCGGGCCCGAAACCCGATGCGGCGATGAGATCGTCGACCTCACGTTGCATTCCACCGTCCGGACCGATCACGGTGAAGCGCGCCCTGGTCCCCACCGACAGGAGTTCGATGGCGGCCCGGACAAAAACCTCCGGCCGCTTGCGCGGATGCAGGCGAGCCATGAACAACACCTCCGGCATCGCCGACGCCGACAGCTCCGACGGTGGCGACATATGTTCCGGTACACCGTTGCTCACCGTTTCGGTGGGCAACGCACGGCCCATCACCATGCCGATGTCGTCACGTTCGCGATCGTTGAGGACCAGCACCCGCTGCGCGCGGCCGAGCAGCCTGCGGGTCGCCACCGCATCGATCAGCGGCGCGGCCGGATTCTCACTCGGGATGATCATCCCGTGCGGCTGAACCACATACGGCACACCCGACGCCGCGATGGCCCCGGCCGCCGGCATCGTCACCAGGTCACGCGAGATGTGGATGTGTGCGACGTCGAACTGGTTGGCATGCCGACGCAGCCACGCCCGCATCCCCCGTGCGTACACCGTCGCGTATCCGACCCGCCGCGACAGGAGCGTGGCCGGGAACGGCCGGATCAGCTGTCCGCACGCCTCGGCCGGAGGTTGGTGATAGCCCAGCACCCCGGTCACCAGGGTCACCTCGTGGCCCGCTTCACGCAGGGCCGCACACTGATTCATCGCCACTGTCGTCGGGCCGCCGTAGCCGCCGTCCGGACTGACCGCGGCGAGCACATGCACGATGTTCATCCGAGATCACCGACCTGCACGGCGGTGGTGTTCAGTGCGGCAGCGAGCGCTTCTTGGAGTGCTTCGCCGTCGACGACGTCCGGGGCGTAGGTCGCGGTCATGAACATCGTGGGGCCGATGCGGTTGATCGCCACCGAGATCCGGTTTCTCCCCGCCGGTGGCATCGCCACCCCGAACACCGGATTGTCGGTTGGCTGCGCCCAACTCGTGCGTTCCAGCCCGGACAGGCGGGTCATGTCGGAGATGATGAGCCGCGCGGCGTCGTCACCGTCGGCGCGTTCGTGGAAGCCGCGCAGCCGGGAGGACAGTCGCGCCTTGCGGACCATCGCCGCGACGGCGGCGCGCAACAGTGGCCGCGACGATTCCAGCTCGGCCTTGACCGCGGCCCCGAACGCTTCGACGCCGGGCGCGAGTTCGGCGGTGTCGATGGTGACCACGGTCGAGACCGAGGCGAGCGTCGACGCACCATCCGGCAGATGCCTGCGCAGGTCGACCAACAGGTCGACTTCATCGGACAGCCGGATACCGTTGCGCCGCATCGCCTCATAGAGCGAGTGGACGAGGATGGTCGACAACGACGTGCCCGGCGCGTGTTCGGAGCGCCACTCGTTGAGCTCGGCACGGAAGGTGTTCGACGACCGCTGCCACGCAACCGCGTAGGCCGGTGCTTGGTCTGGCGTCGCGGTGGGGTGCGGTCGGTGATCTACGGTGTCGACCCGACGCTCAGCGGGTTCGGATCGATCCTGCACCGGGCGTCGGCGCGGGAGGCGCCGTACCGCGAAACCGCCCGCCTGGGTGGCCAATTCGCCGAGGTACGTCAGCGCTTCGGCGGGATGCTTCCGGACTGTGGCGGCCACCGCCGCGGGCAACGGGAAGTCGATGTTCGGCTGTGGTGCCGGTGGCGCGAATCCGCGTGCGCTGGTGCCGGTCTCCGAGATACCCGTATCGGAGAGTGCCGCAACCGTTTCCATCATCACCACGCCGTCGCCGAGGCCGTGGTCGAATCCGATGGCGAGGTAGTCGTTGTCGACGCGCGCGCGGATCGGCGCCCGAGAGCCCGTTTCCGGATTCGACAGCGCCATCAACGCGGCCAGTGTTCGCGCCGGGTCGTCGGCGTCCACGCTCACCTCGTCGATGGTGTACTCGGTGCCGAGGTCGGCGTCGAAGCGCCACCGCAGAGTTGCGGCATCGGGCCACAACCCGATCCTGTTGCTCGCTCCCCCGTCGTCGACGATGCGCTGCAACGTCGGTACCACGGCGTCGGTCGATGCGCGGCGCAGCGGGCCGACGACCACCCACACCACCGTGCCCGCCGACAATGCGTCGAGTGCCCCCGCGCGGTGGACGCGCGCTGTCGTCGTCATGACACCTGCTCCGCCACCAGGGGACGTGCGGCAAGGCGCATCCCCCACCGCTCGTATTCGTCGATGGCGGCCGCAGCGCCGAGTTCCCGCTCGGCATAGGCCGGTCCGTTGGCGGCGAGCTCGCGGCAGTGCGCGTGATCGGCGGCAAGGTCGACCGCAGTGGCCGCCAGTGCGCCCGGATCGCCGGCCGCGACGATCACCCCGGCCCCGGATCGTCGGACCTCATCGGCGGTCACGCCGTCGGGATCCACCGCGGCCAGCACCGGCCGGCCCGCGGTGAAGTACGACGTCAGCTTGCTGGGGACCGCCATGCCGCTGACCCCGGGAAGTTCGTTGACCAGCAACAGATCTGCCGCGGCGAGCGCATCACCGAACTCGTTCGACGGCAGGGTCCGGATGAACTGAAGACGACGCAACCCGGTTCCGAGCTGCTCGAGTTCGGCGCGCTGGTTGCCCTCACCGATGAGCACGAACCGGACCGGCAGGTTGCGCTCCTCGGCGATCCGCGCGGCGTCGACCACATTGATCAAACCCTGCTTGACACCCATGTTGCCCGAGTGAACGACGACTGTTTCGTCTGCGCCCCAACCGAATCGCTGACGGATGGTGTCGATCAGCTCCGGCGAACGCGGGGTTGGCTGCTCCACATGCGACCAGTTCCGGATCACCGTGACGTCGGACTCGGCGACGCCCATGTCGACGACGCTGCGCCGGAACCGTTCGTGGATGACGGCCACTCCGTTGGCCTGGCGCAACACATTGGATTCGAAGTTCATCGCCAGTGCGGCGGTCGCACCGCCGGCCGACGTCGCTTCAGCCACGCCGAGTCCGTAGAGATCGAACACGATGACGCCCACCGGGATTCGTTGGGTTCGGGCGCGGGCCACCACCATCGCGGTAGCCGCCAGTGCCGGGGTCGCGGCGATGATCAGGTCGGGGCGGCCCCAGTACGCCCGGGTCACCCGTCGGCCGAAACTCGATTCCATCCGGAGCCGGTTGACCAGCGATGTGTCGGCGGGAACGTAGTGCGGGAAGCGCCGAAGGTGGATGCCGTTGGGCATCTCCAGACTGCCGGTGCTGTACACGTAATCGTCGGCGATTCGCCATTCGGGATAGTGCGGCATCCCGGTGTATACGGTCACCTGGTGACCACGTGCGGCCAGCCCTTCGGCCAATCCGGTTGTGTAGGGCGCGATTCCGGTGACTTCCGGCGCGTAGTTGATACCGATGATGAGAATGCGCATCACGATGCCTTGTGATTCAGTGCGCGGGGTGCGTAGACCACCGCGCCGGCCGGAACATCTTTGGTGACCAGTGCGGTGGCACCGACCACCGCGCGATCGCCGACGGTGACACCGCGCAGGACGGTCGCCCGTGCGGCCAGCCACACCGAGTCGCCGATGGTCACCGGCGCGTTGTCGTACTCGAAGCCCGACGAGTTGCGGTCGTGACTTCCGGTGCAGATCAACACTTCCTGGGAGATGCAGGTATTCGATCCGATGGTGACCGGCTTCAGATTCAGAATCCAGGAGTCCTCACCGATCCAGGTGTTCTCACCGACGGTGAGATACCACGGCCAGTGCACCTTGACGTCGTGACGGATAAGAACACCGGGCCCGATGTCGGCGCCGAACGCCCGCAGCACACCCACCCGGATCCGCACCGGAATAAACCACTGCATGATCACCGAACGCGCGATCATCCACAGAATCTGTACCGCCGTACCGCGGCCCTTGTCGTAGCCCGCGCCGGTGAAGTTGCGCAGAGCGAAATCACGTTCGGTGTCGATCCTCGATCGCGTGACGATCGCCGGTTCGCTGACGATCGCCGGTTCGGTGTCGATCACCGGTTCCGTTTGCGATGACATTGTTCTCACTCCGATCTGCAATTCGACGGCGCGGGTGCCCCGGCGAAACGTTGGTCTATCCACGTGACGACGTCGCCGTTGGCGACGGTGTCGGCATGTCCCACACCGGGAAGTTCGTAATGGGTGATGCGGCCACCGAGCCGGCAGCTTCGGGACACCGCGCTCGACACCCAGGAGGCGAGCACGGTCTGGTCGGCCAGCCCGTTGACGACGAGCAGCGGCGCACCGAGCTCTCGCTGCGGTAACGCGATGGCGCGCAGATGATTACGCAAGGCAACGGTGGCCGCCTGCGACGCCGGGACCATGTCGGTCGACCCGAGTCCGGCCAGCGCCTCCTTGCGCGCGGTGTTGTCGCACCCGATCAACGGGTCGAGTTTGTCGCGAACCGAGGAGGACAGGTAATTCGAGAGTTTGAGAGCCGGGTCGACGCGGTTCGCGCCCACCACGACCATCGGGAACACTGCCTGCATCTCCGACGAAAGTGACTGCGAGGCAGCGAGATCAGCGATGCGGCTGGCGTCGGCGACCGGCGCGAGTGCCACCGATCCGACGAGGTCGAGGTCCTGCCCGTAGTCGCGGTCGAGTTCGTCGGCGGCCCACGCCGCCTGCCCGCCCTGCGACACACCGTAGGCAAGCCACCGCGACGAGACACTCGCGTCGATCGATCGCAACGCGCGGACCGCGTCGATCACGTTGTACGCCGCGGTCGTCGGCTCGAGATAGGGATGCACACCCCGCGGGCCGAGCCCCTCATAGTCGGTGAACGCCACCGCATATCGCATGGCCAGCAGAGCTTGCACGGTGCCCGTCCAGCCCAGCAGATCACCGTGACCCGATGGGCCGCAGCCGTTGAGCAGCCCGGTGGTGCCGTGCGCGAAGGAGACCACCGGCCACCCGCCCTGCGGTGGACGACCACGCGGCACGAAGAACGACCCGGTCACCTCCGACGACTGCCCGGTCGTCGCGTTGACCGATCGATAGGTGGCCACAACGGCTTTCGCCGCACGATCAGAGACCGTGGCGTCGACGTCGGCGAAGTCGTGCGCGCTGACCACCGTTCCGCGTGCCTGCCAGGCCGTCGGGGTGACCGCCACCAGCGGGGTCACCAGTGGTGGTTCGCCGGCGATGGCCGCCTGCTCCGACGGCACGCTGCGCGCGCACGCTGCCAGGAGTGCGCATACGCCGATGCCGACGATGAGCACACGCAGCGATCTCACAGTCGCATCTCCGCCGGACGCATTTCCACCTGACGCGTGTCCACCTGATTCTCCCGATACCAGTCGACGGTGTCGGCGATGCCGGTGGCCAGATCGACGCGCGGGCGCCAGCCCAGACCGGTGAGCGTCGAGACGTCGAGCAGTTTGCGCGGCGTTCCGTCGGGTTTGTCGGTGTCCCAAATGGTTTCGCCGGAATAGCCGACGGCATCGGCGACCATGCCCGCGACCTCGGCGATGGTGTGGTCGACCCCGGTTCCGACGTTGACGTGCTCGGCGCCGTCGTAGGTTTCGAGCAGGTGCAGGCACGCCGACGCCATGTCGTCGACATGCAGGAACTCACGTCGCGGCCGGCCCGATCCCCAGTTGACGACGCTGCCCGCGCCCGACGATCGTGCTTCGTCGTAGCGGCGGATCAACGCCGGCAAGACGTGGCTACTCGTTGCCGAGAAGTTGTCATGGGGCCCGTACAGATTGGTCGGCATCGCCGATATCCATTGCAGCCCATATTGTTTACGCACCGCTCTGACCTGCATGATGCCGGCGATCTTGGCGATGGCGTAGGCGTCGTTGGTGGGTTCCAGCGCTCCGGTGAGCAGCGCGTCCTCACGGATCGGTTGCGGCGCGAACTTCGGGTAGATGCACGACGACCCGAGGAACAGCAGACGCGGCACCCGGGCCGCGAGCGCGGCGTCGAGCAGGTTGACCTGCATCTGCAGGTTGTCGGACAGAAAGTCCACCGGGTACGTCGAATTGGCCAGGATGCCACCGACTTTCGCGGCGGCGATCACCACGACGTCCGGGCGGGTGGCGCGGATATGGGCGAAGACCGCAGCCCGGTCCCGCAGGTCGAGTTCCGCGCTCGATTTACCGACCAGATTGCTGAATCCGGCCGCGCTGAGGTGGCGCCACACCGCCGAACCCACCAGGCCGCGATGTCCGGCGATGTACACCGTCGCCGAGCGATCCAGCGGTGCCGGCGTGAAAGCCGCGTCGTTGACGACCACGTCGTCGATGGTCTTCTCGTTCATTCAATCCCCCCCGAGATGCTGCTTGTCTTCAGTTGGTCGCGACCTGGCTGCTTCAGTTCCAGATCGCTTCAGGTCCAGATCGCTTCAGTTCCGGGCCGCTTCAGTTCCGGGACGCGTCAGTTCCGGGACGCATCAGTTCCAGGCGGCTAGCGCGGGCCGGTCGATCCAGTAGCTGCCTTCACAATTGAGTGCTTTGATGTCGGCGTCGACCATGATCCGAGCCAGCTCGTAGGCATCCACCGACGCCTTCCAGTCGAGGTCGCGGTGCGCCTTGGTCGCGTCGCCGATCAGCGAGTCGACCTCCGTCGGCCGCAGGTAGCGCTCGTCGAACCGCACATGACGCTCCCAATCCAGGCCGGCGTGCTCAAAGGCGGTGGCGACGAAATCCTTGACCGTGCAATCAATTCCGGTGGCCAGCACATAGTCCGACGGTTCGTCGGCCTGCAGCATCCGCCACATCCCCTCGACATACTCCGGCGCATAGCCCCAGTCGCGGACCGCATCCAGATTGCCCATGTACAGATGCTCTTCGAGTCCGGCCTTGATCCGCGCCACCGCACGAGTGATCTTACGGGTCACGAAAGTCTCACCGCGACGGGGCGATTCGTGATTGAACAGGATGCCGTTCACCGCGAAAATGCCGTACGCCTCGCGATAGTTGCGGGTCACCCAGTACGAGTAGACCTTCGCCGCACCGTACGGCGAGCGCGGGTAGAACAAGGTGTCCTCATTCTGCGGCGGCGGAGTGGCGCCGAACATCTCCGAACTCGACGCCTGATAGAACCGGCAGTTGATCTTGGACTGGCGTACCGCTTCCAACAATCGAATCGAACCGATGCCGGTCGTGTCGCCGGTGTGCTCCGGCTCGTCGAAGCTCACCCGCACATGTGACTGCGCCGCAAGGTTATACACCTCGTCGGGATTGATCGTCGAGAGCAGCGTCACCAACCGCGCACCGTCGGACAGGTCTCCGTAGTGCAAAAACAACCGTGCCGCCGGATCATGCGGATCGTCATACAGATGGTCGATGCGCGCGGTGTTGAACGTCGACGCCCGACGGATGAGGCCATGCACCTCATACCCCTTGGACAACAACAACTCCGCCAGATACGACCCGTCCTGGCCGGTGATCCCGGTGATCAATGCGCGTTTCATGTCGGTTTCTTTCTCTCCGAGCAAAGCTGATTCAGGGAGTCACACCGCGGCAATGCGGTGTCACTCTGATGGGAATGATGGGTGGCGGATACGCCGTCGATGGCGGGATCCGCAGCGGATCTAGACGCCGTTTGTCAGGAACACCGAACAGTAGGCAGCCGGTGTTGCGTCACTCAAGATCGGACCCCTGAAGAGATTCACTGTTCCTCCGTCAGTCGACGGGACAGTGCGGTCAGGTACAGATGATGCATTCTCGTTCCACCCCCTGCGCAACTCCCCCGGTTGCGCACACTTCGAGATTTAATCTAACGAATTTGTGATGCTTTGCAAGTCAACAGTCTCAGATTTGTGGTTCTACCGCTTTTCAACACACCCATCTAGCTGCAGCGATGTCCGGTTTGTTCCCGTGGATGCCCGCTTGGCGCTTTCTTTCATCCGGGGAGAAACTGGCATCTATCTGCGGGAATGAAAAGAAGTTCAGCGTCACGGAACCTGGCCGTAACATTGCCCGGAGTTCGCTTGGGATTGCCGAGATCCCACCGGGGCGGCAGTGTAATCCTCGACACTCCGCGCACGCCGATGGCGCCAATCGTCGGATCGTTACAACATCCCTTGAGGTATGGTCGCCGCGGCCAGTACCCGACCGATCAGCTCACGGCTGCCCGGCCACGTGTCGAGCGCATCGAGCGCTTCCGGCGCGAACCACGAAAATGCCAGCGCCTCACTGTGGCGACCGTCGTGCGCGGTGACCGTCACGTCGTCGTCGATCTCTGCGGTGAATGCGACGCTGACCGAGTGTTTACGCGGGTCGACGCCGTAGAGAAATGGTGTGGTGGGTTGCGAAGTGGCGGGTTCCGGGGTGCCGGGTTCTGAAGTGCCGGGTTCTGAAGTGCCGGGGTGCACGTCGGCCGGGAACCACTCACTGAGCACCGGACGCTCCCGGAGGCCGAATCGGACAGAACGTGCAGAACCGTCCCGATTGCGCTGTGCGGCATCAGATTCAGCGGTATCAGATTCGTTGGGCTGCACGTCGTTGGGCTGCACGTCGATGGACTGCACGTCGTTGGGCTGCACGTCGATGGTGGTGTCGCAATGGCGTTGAAGCGCCGACGCCACGGTCTCGCCGTAGCGGATCCGGCCGCCGAGGTGACACCAGACCTCACGGCCGTCGGGGTAGCGGCGTCGGATCAGGCCGACGCGGCGCACCTGACCGTCGGGTGCCCGCTGGATCGGGACGAAGTCCACGCACGCGATCGGCACCATCGACTGGATGCGGTCCCATTCGTCGTCACTGATCCACATGGTGACGATCTAACACGTCAGCAGCGAACCAGATGCGGTGGCCGGAGAGACGCATGCATTTGTCGCGTCTCCCGCGACAAATGCATGCGTCTAACCAGCTGCCCTACCGAAGGGCGAGGTGTCGGCCGGTGCGCCCGGCCTTCCCCGACCCAGCCTTACCGGACCCGGCCTTCCCCGATCCCGGAGCCCCGTCCTCGGTCCACCGACCGTTCTCCCAGCGCCCGGTCCGCACCGCACCCGACTGACCCGACGCACCCGACGGACGCGACTGGCCCGACTGCCGGGCGCGCGACGGGCCCGACTGCCGGGCCGGCGTCGGGCTCGCGGGCCGGAGATCGTCGGCCAGGAACTCCGCCAGGGCATCCGGCACCGGCCGCGCCTTCGACGGAATCAGCAGCGCCACACAGACTCCCAGCAAGACAGCGGCAATCGCGAACAGCACGAGGTCGAGCATCCCGAACCGGTAGTCCGCGGGTGCCCGGTGCGCCAAGATCGCGGGCACCCCAAACCCGATCAGCCCGATCAATGCGATCAACGGCAATCGACGGATCACCGTACGCATCACTTCACTCATATTCAGTTTCCCCCCATATTTCATTTCCCCGCGTTCATTGTGCGACGCCGCTCCCCGCTGCACCTGTCGCGACACTCAGACGTTGCGACGATCACGTTCTGCGATTAATTCACTTCTGCGACAATTAACTTCAGCGAATATTCACCAGCGGAGAGGATGCTCAGGCCGCGATGATCACGCACTGATCGAGCGTCGAGCCGCACGTCGGTCGACACCGGCCTGATAGATCTCGAGAAGTTCGTCGACGACGCTGCACACCGAATACGAGGCGTCCACCGCGCGCCGCCCCCGACGACCCATGGCCGCGGCGACGTCGGGCTCATCGAGCATGCCGCGCACCGCCCGCAGCAACCCATCCTCGGAGTCGCCGACGACGAGTCCGGCCCGGTGCTCGGCGATCGTCTCGGCCAACCCGCACTCCTCGGTGACCACGCAGGGTCGCCCGGCCGACATCGCCCGCAGCACCGTCATCGGGAACGATTGATCAACCGAGGCAAGCACATACACCGACGACGCGGCGATCCGCGCGGCCACGTCCTCCGGTGCCACCACGCCCTCGTAGCGCAGGTGTTCCAGCCCGGCCTGCTCGATCACCTCGCGAACTTCCTCGGCCGCGGCGTCGTCGGAGATGCCGGCGACCGTGAACGTCGCCGCCACCCCGAGACCGAGCAGCCTGCGCGCAACCCGGATGAACACGTCGGGTCGCGCCTGCAGATGGAGCCGATCCAGGAACAACACCTCCGGGCGGGCTGCGTCGGCGTCGGCCCCGTCGGCGCCACCGTCCACACCCCCGCCTGCCGCACCATCCGCGCCTGCCACGCCGTCCCCGCCGGCCGCACCCGAGACTGCCTTACCGCCGCCGCCTGCCACACCGTCCCCACCTGCCACGCAGTCGCACGTCGCCACGCTGTGGACGTCGTCACGCACCTGTCGTGTCGCGACGCCGGGTCCGGCCAGGTGCGCCAGTCGGTCGCATTCGGATTCCGAACAGCAGAGCACACGTTCGGCCGCACGCAGTACCGGTCGGGTCATCATCATGTCCAACGGCCACTCCACCAGCCGGTGCCGCTTGTCGACCATCCCGTGTGGCGCAATCACATACGGCACACCGTGGCGTCGTGCGACGTTGGCCGCCGCCAGGGTGAACATGTCTCGCGAGAGGTGGACGTGCACGACGTCGAAGTCGTCGATGTGCTGCTCGAGACGACTGATCAAGCCCCGCGCCCCGATTCCCGCGGACCCCAGGCCCGGCATCACCGTCTCGGCCTGGGAGAACCAGTAGTCCACCGATGAGTCACCGGCCGGCAGGTCGTCGTATCTGCGGATGGCTCCGGCGATGGTGACCTCATGTCCCCGCCTCGCCAGTTCCGCCGCGGTATCCAGCGCCGCACGCATCGGCCCGTCGTAGATGCCGTCTGGGCTGAAAAGTGTTGCCACGTGCAGGATTCGCATGTCTACCCCCGAGCTGATCCGCCGGTCACCTGCGGCGGGTGCCTGCGCACCCGGCCGGAGTTCGTGACGGTAAGTACTGGGAGGATCGGATGAGCCGCGTGCACCAGGAATGCGGTTGGTGTGGACGCATCCGATCCTCCCTCCCCCGATTTCGCCGCGACGTTGCCGACGCGGCGACGTTCTGGTCCGATCCGGACGCGGCAGGTTTGCGTATTACCCTCTGATGCGCAAACTTTCCGTGTTCGTTCGAGACCGACGGTGTCGATTTGTGCATTACCCTCATATGCGCAAATCTTCCGTATGCGATCGGTACCACCCGATCGTGTCCGCGATGCCGTCGCGGAGGTCGATACTCGGGGCCCAGCCGGTTCGCCGGAGCCGAGTGATGTCGAGTAGCCGTCGTGGGGCACTGTCGTAGGCGCCGAAGCGGTTGCCGGCAGCGTGGCGGCCACCGTTGCTCGCGACGTGGTGGTCGATGGCATCCCAGTTGGTGCGGAAGTCGAAGCCGATCTCATCGGAAATCATCTGTGCCGCTTGGCCAATGGTGACGTCGTTGCCGGTTCCGATGTTGACCGGACCGTCCGCGTCGTAGTTCTTGAGCAGATGCAGGCAGGCCGAGGCCATGTCGTCGACGTGCATGAAATCGCGCAGCTCGCACCCGGTGCCACGGTTGACCACCGTTTCCACCCCGGTCCGGCACGCCTCGTCGTAGCGTCGGATCATCGCCGCGATCGCGTGGGACCGGTTGGGCGAGAAGTCATCACCGGGTCCGTACAGGTTGGTCGGGATGACATTGATCCAGGAGAGTCCGAGGTCTCGCCGAGCGGATTCGACGGCCTGCATGCCGGTCAACTTGGCCATCGCGACCGGACCCATGCCCGGGGTGACCTCGGTGGTCAGCAGTTCGTTTTCAGAGATCGGCTGCACGACCGTTCTCGGGTACACGTGCGCCGATCCGATGAACATCAGTCGCGGCACGGCCAGCGCGCGGGCCGCCTCGAGCACGTTGAGCTCGATGTGCAGGTTGTCGGCGAAGCGGTCGGCGCGCTGCCAGTTGTCGGTGAGCGCGGCCCCGCCCCGTCCGGCGGCGAAGATGATCACGTCGGGACGGGTCCGGGTGAGGAAGTTCAGGGTGGCGCCGCGGTCGCGGAGATCGAGTTCGGAGCTGCGCGCGCCGACCAGATTCTCGAAGCCGGCCGCGGTGAACTGACGCCACAGCGCCGAGCCCACCATGCCGTCGTGGCCGGCGATATAGATGGTCGCGGTGCGACTCAGCAGGCGCGGCGGCGCCGTCGTGATGGGCCTTCCGATGACCGCAGTCATGCGATCACCGACCACTGTCGGGTGCGGCCGATGAGCGAGGCGCCGATGATCGGCTCGTCGAACTGGCTCATGGTCGCTCCCTTGGTAAGGTCGAACGTCGTCACGGTGCGAGTGACTCAGTACCCTCGTGCCGTTTTATGATTTCACCGGGAGGCCTTTCGGCACCCTGGACTGACACCAGAATTAACAATTGTTGATCGCGTTTCAATTGCGTGGATCGCTAAAGTCGCTCGAAAAATACCTTACCGTATAGTCAGCTAGCTGGACTTTTGGTGCTTTTCGCAAGTCGCTCGCCAGATTTAAAACATCTGTTGAAACCTTTCGCCGGTGCCCCTATCTGCGAAAACGCGATCATCACTGAATGCACCTCGACAACGCTGGTTGACATATTCACCGAGCCGGAACAACCCGTCGGGCACGATGGGACAAGCGATCAGAATGGCGTTGAATAGAGGACATTATGGCACTGATCGTCGGATCAATTCCCAACGCGCGTTGAGTGCCGGTTTCTTCGACGCCCAACTGACCGCGCAGTAGCCTTGGCCTGCACGTTCGCCGAAATCCACACGGCGAATTGCCCGGCACGCAGCGACCCTCCCCACCCGGGTAGCGCAAGGCGGTGGCACAGCCTCGGCGGGAGAGCACTGTCGCGCCAACTATGGGTCCGGCGTCGCTCTCCTACCGAGGCTGTGTCACCGAAGTTGTGTCACCAGGGGCCCGGTACTCACCAGGAGTTGTCGAAGTCGAAGTCCTCCGCCGACGCCGGGTGCGTGTGCAGGCTGTCGCGGTCCATCCACTCGGTTCTCGTCAGCTCTCGTCGCCATCTCGCCGGGCTGCCCGCGTAGAGGCCAGGTCGCATCGCGTCGTCGTCGCGGTGGGCGGTCACCGTCGACCCGGCCGCCACCAGCGACCGGTCCGGAATCCGCGCATTCTTCAACACCACCGCCGACGCACCCACCAGACTGCGGCTGCCGACGACGATGGAACCGATCGTCGTCCGGTTGGCCTCGACGTCGAGTTCATGGGACTGGAACACCGAACGGACGCCGGCGATCGCACCACCCTCACGCACTTCGATCTGCCCCGAACAGTCCAGCGAGTGGCGATTGGTGATGAACGCCAGCCGGCCCACCCGCAGCTGCCCGGCCCGGTCGTCGAACTGCTGATACACCGGCGACGCACTGATCATGCTGAAGCTGCCGATCTGGGCGTCGGAGTCCATCACCACGGCACTGAGGTTGCGGAAGACGTTGCCCATCGCGATGCCTGACCGGTCACCGATGGTGAACGCGCCGCAGCCGATCACCACGCTCGGGGCCAGCACGGCGTCGGGTGCGATCTGGTTGCCGATCAGATTGAGCAGCCGGTTCTTGAGCCCGCAGGCCGGCAGCAGCCACACGATCAGACTCAGATAGCGGTTGGGACGACGCGCCTGTGCGGTCATGGGGGCCTCCTGCCCGGTCAGCGAAAAACTAGTTCAGCGCGCCAACTCGCGCAGTCGCGCGACGATCGGCTTGGGGCTGTAGTCGTAACGAAAAAGCCCGTAGTTGAATTCGACGTTAGTCCGATCCGACGACCAGTCCTTGGACGTGAACACGAACACCGGTCCCATATTGGGCTGCGAGGTCATGAAGCGCAGCCCGCTCGTCAGGATCTCGGCCTGGCGGGGCTCGTCGACGGCGTACTTGTTGTCGCCGGTGGGCTGACCCCACTCGGTGACCCAGATCTTCTTCGACGCCTGGCCGTTGCGAGCCATCAGATCACGTACATCGCTGATCACCCGGCTCCGACCGAACGGATCGGTCGCCAGCGGATACGGCACCGTATACGGGTGCAGTCCGACGGCGTCGAACGAGTCGCCCGCACCGGCGTCGTAGAGGCCCTGCAGGAACGTCAGGATGGGCACGCCGCTGATATCCGGGGACACCCCACCGCTGATCACCGTGGAGTGCGGCTGCACCGACTTGATCGCCGCGTACCCCGCGGTGAGTGTCTCGGCGTAGTCCGACGCCCGCGGCGCGGCCCAGTAGCCCGGCAGATTCGGTTCGTTCCACAGTTCCCACGTCGACACCGACGAGGAATACCGCGATGCCACCCTCTTGGCGAAGTCGGCGAAATCCGCGGAGTCCAGCGGGGCCGACGACCCGTTGTGCGGTGCGCGACCCGCCCACGCCGGCGCTGGTCCGGCGATCAGGCCAAGGATCGACAGGTCGTGCCCGCGTGCCGCGTCGACCGCGTCGTCGAGGCGATCCCACTGGTAGAGGCCGGGTTCGGGTTCGGTCTCGTTCCAGTTCATGAACACCCGCACCCACGACGCGCCGGTGGACTTGATCGCGGCCGACTCCCGGCGCATCCCCGCACCCGTGCGGTCGGTGATGGTGGCGATGCTGGCCACACCGAAACTGAGTCCGCCACCCCCGGTCGGCGCAGCGGTGGCGGCCGACTCGTAGTCACCCGAGCCGCATCCGGTGAGCGTGGTCAACGCGACCGCCAGCACACCGAGCAGGGCGATCACCGACGACCACCCGCGCAGGCTCACCGGCGGCACCGACCTCGGCACCGGCACCGATCTCACCACCGTCACCGTTGCCGACGCTGCTGCGTCACGGCGGCTCATTGTTGCTCGTTCTGTACGGCCAGGCGTTTGATCTCCGGGAACAGGCGGTCGGCGACCACCCGGTGGGCCTGATCGGTCGGGTGCACACCGTCGCCGCCGACCATGCCGACGCGGTCACCGAGCCAGTTGTCGCCCACCGGATCGAGGTAGTTCACCGTGTGCGAGCGCGCCTCTGCGGCCAGCACCCCGCGGCACTCGGCCAGTTGCGCGGGCGGTGCCTCACGCCGTGACCACAGCGGTGCGACGACCAGCACCTTGGCACTGGGCGCGGCACTCTTCACCTCGTCGAGCGCGGCGTCGACGGCCTGTGGATAGTTGCCCTGCACGCCGAGATCGTTGGAGCTGCCGAAGTAGACCACCAGCGTCGTCGCGCGGCTGACCAGCCGCTTGGTCTCGGTGACGAAGGTGGTGCCGCCGGTGCCCTGCCGGATATAGCCCGACCCGCCCTTGCCCGAGACGGTGAAACTGAGGTTCAGGCGTTCGGCGGTGGCGCGGTCCTCGACGATGCGCGCCCAGTTCTGCGTCCCCTGCCCGCCGTATTTGGTGCCCGACGTGGTGCTGTCGCCGATGATCACGATGCTGCCGTTGACGATGTCGGAACGCACCATCGCCGTCGACGAACCTTTCGGTGCCGCAATAAATTCCGGCGATGTCGCGCATCCCGACGCGATCACGCCCACCATGAGCACCGCCGACGCCGCCACCGCGGCCCGCCACCGTCGACGCCCACGCGGCGCCGTAGAGAACCCGAACATTCTTCCCATCACCTCTCGTCGGCGCGCGATCGCGCGGCCGCCCAACTCATCGTCAACACCACAACCACCTGCGACACCACTGGCACCGTCCACAACAGGTCGCTTCGTCCGGTGACGCCCAGCCCGAACAGCATCGCCACGGCCAGCACGGCACCGGCGACGATCGACATCGTCGCCAGGCCCGGCTTGCCGACGGCGAGCAACTTCGCGTTGTACCCCTGCGACCACGCGCTCAGTCCCGCGCCGACGATCGTCGCGGCCACCAGTAGCGTCGCCGCCTGATACTGCGGGCCGGCCAACGCGACCACGAGCATCGCGACCGGCCACGAAACAATCAGAACCACAACGAAATACCCGGCACACACGGCGACGAGCTTGCGATACAGGGAACCGAAGCGGTCCGGCTCGCCCACCCGCTTGGCCAGTTCCGGCACGATCACCGCGGTGATCGACGCGGTCAGCAGCGTGATCGGCCCGACCACCCTGGCCGACATCGCGAACATGCCGACGACGCCCGCGGTGGCCACCGCACCGAGCACCGGAAGCTGCAGCTGATTGAGCATCGCCGAGCCGGAGTACGCCCAGTATCCGAGCCAGTCGGTGAACACCGGAGCGATTCCGCGCATGCCGGAACGACGCGCACTGGGATAGGGCACCACGAGTCCGATGACGACCGGAACTGCGAAAGCCACTGCCAGAACGGCGAAGTCGATGTGCCCGATCCACACGTAGCTGATCACCGCTGCCGCCAACGGAATCAGGCGATGCGAGATCACCAGCGCGTTCGCCGCACCCTGCTCATCGAGGCTCGTCAGATGTCCCTGGGCATAGTTCTGCACGGTGTCACCCAGCGCGAACACCAATCCCGCGATCACCGCCCAGCCGGCGAAACCCAGTGCCGCACAGATGGTCACCAGCACCACCCAGGATGCACACACCAGCACCGAGTGCACCGCGAACAGCACGCCGTGCAGCTTGCGGGCCTCGGCCGGAGCGCGCAAGATGCGGGCCGGTGCGCCGACGCCGGCGGCCAGGCCGACGATCAACCCCACCGAGTAGGCGGTCATCATGGCGCCGAAGTCGCCGACCACCGTGCCGCGTGCGGTCAGCAGCAGGCAGATTCCCAGCGCCGCCGAACTGATGACGCGAGAACCCATGCGCCACAACGAGTGCATCGCAACCCCGCGCGACGACGTTTCCGTCGTCGGCGGTTGTTCGGGGGCTGCAGTGCCCTCGACTCCGGTGGCTGGGATGCCTCCGGGGTCTGCGATACCTCCGGGGGCTGCGATGCCCCCGGAGGTCGCGGTGTGCGGGTGAACCACGTGCGATCAGCCTCGCAGTGCGCGATAGGCCCCGATGGCCACCCGTCGCAGATCGCGGTACCAAGCCTCGGTCTGGAAGCTGAACGCCATCATCTCCACCGCGTGGGTGCCGGTGCGCAGCAGGCCGAGAGCCTTGAGACGCGGGCCGTCGGCGTGGGCCATCCGCACGCGATGTCCCTCCAGGACGAACTCGCGCGCGAGGTTCGCCGACTTCGATCCGTCATGAAAACGGAACGCGCCCAACGGTTCGTCGAAGATCACCTGACGCAGATCGGCGTCGGCCATACGCAGCTGCAGGGCCAGGTCCATCACCGTGTTGAGGTCGGTGTCGAAGCCGCCGATCTCACGAAGGTAGTGGGTACGCATCGCGATCGAACCGGAGAACGCGGCACAGCCCAGCGACACCAGGCGGAACACCTCGATCCGGTGCGGCGGGAAGTTGTCGACGATCGAGCCGTCGCCCCGGATGATCCGATGCGCGCCGACCGCCACGTCGGCGTCCGGGTCGCTCTCCAATGCGGCACGCAGCGCGGCGATTCCGCCGTCGACGACCATGTCGTCGGCGTTGAGCCAGAGCACCCAGTCACCGACCGCCCGCTGCAGGCAGCGGTTCAGCGCGTCGGATTGTCCGTGGTCGGACTCGACGACCACGCGGATGCGGGGGTCCAATTCGGCCAGCTCGCACAGGAATTCCGCGGAGCCGTCGGTGGATCGGGCGTCCTGGATGACGAGTTCGTCGGCCGGGCCGAGCTGCTCGAGCACGCTGGAGATGGCCACCGGCAGAAACTCTCCCGGGTTGTACGACGGCATCAGCACGCTGATCGTCGGCGCTGCGGTCACCTCTGCGGGCGAAACCTCCTCGGGCCCTGCGTGATTCGGGGTTCCCGCGGGGTCCGGGTTCACAGCGTGGTCGGGGTTCACAGCGGGGTCCGCGGCCACAGCGCGGTCCGGGGCCGGCACGTCGCCTGCGGTACGGATGTGGTGGGTGAAATCGAGTGTCATCGGGTTCCTCTCCAGGTGACATGGGTGCCGTTGACATGGTTGCCGTTGGTGTTGCCGCTGATGTGATTGCCGTTCATACGGGTGCTGTTGACCTTCTCGGGGAACATCGACACGGTGTTCTGCCCGACGGCGATCGGATGAATGATGGTCTCTTCGGGTAGCTGCCAGACACTGGCGCCGTCCAGCGGATCGAACTCGTCGACAGCGCCCTCCGCGTCATCGACAGCGCCCTCCGCGTCATTGACAGCGCCCTCCGGCTCGTCGACGGCGCCCTCCGCGTCGTCCACGGCGCCCTCGTCCTCATCCACGGCGCCCTCCGGCTCTTCGACAGCGCCCTCCGCGTCATCCACAGCGCCCTCGTCCTCATCCACGGCGCCCTCGCCCTCATCCACAGCGCCCTCCGCCTCGTCGACGGCGCCCTCCGGCTCGTCGACGGCACCCTCGGGCTCGTCGACGGCACCCTCGGGCTCGTCGGTAGCAGCTTCCTGCTCAACCGATTCGACGACGGGCGTCACCGCGGCCGGCTCCGACGGAACGAGCTGCACAACAGCAGGTTCCACCGACGCAGCCTCAACCCCGGCGGGTTCGACAGCTGCTGCCTCGACCACGCCAGGCTCGACCACGCCAGGCTCGTCGACGCCAGGCTTGACGTCGGCAGATCCAACGACGGCGGGCTCAACGACGGCAGGCTCAACAGCAACAGGCTCGACGGCCTCGTGCGCGGGCTTGTGCGGAGTGATCGGCGACCGGTGCGCCGGCGCGGGCTGCTCGGCCGGGACGGGTCCGACGGCCGACTGACCGAACCGACGATGTCCATTGTGTCCGTTCTGGTGCGCGCCCTCTGGGCCGTCCACGCCGCGCAACGCGCCCATCCGGTTGTGTCGCTCGTGCACGCGCTGGCCACGCATCCGATTGCCTTGTCCGGCTGCCCGGTTCGGGTTCGGCCCGCCGGTGAGGCCACTCACCGGGTTGCCACCGAGGCGTCCGTCGTGACGGCCGGCCCGCACGATGGAGATCACCTGCGTCGGCTGGTCGTCGGCCTCGGGGCGATTCGGCGCCTCGGGTTCGGCCTCGGACTTCTTGCGCCGCAAGCGGAATCGGAACCGCGCCGGCACGATCAGCGCCAGCACCGCACCGAACACCAGTCCGATGCCGGTCTGCATGCCCACTTTCGCGACGTCGAAGGTCGGCACGCGCTGGATACCGGCTGCGGCCGGCTGCAGTACCAGCAGACCTAGCGACTGCTGACCGCCACCGAGCGGCTTCTCCGCGTCACTGACCACGACGACCAGCTGATCGGACACCGCCTGCGCGAGATGTGCTGCCACATCCGGGGTTCCGGCGGTCGCGGTGATGTCGAGCAGCACCGTACCCGGCGTCGTCGTCACCGACACCATGCTCGCCAGCTGCCCGGCGGTGACCTTCTCACCCGAACGATTGGCGGCCTGGGTCAACACTTCCTGGCCCATCGCCACGGTCTGATAGGTCTTCACCCGCGACTCGGCGGCCAGAGTGCCCTGGTTGGCCGAGTTGACGTCTTGGGCTGCAGTCGCGACGAACATACGCACCGTGGCGCGATAGGTGCTCGGCGCGGTCACCGACTGCACAGTCGGTATCAGGAATCCGATCAGCCCGCACACCAGGATCAACGGCCACCGCCGGATCAGGGTATGGAGGTGGTCTTTCATCGCAGTCTCATTTCTGGTCTCTCAACAACTCTGGTCTCTGGTCTCATCGGCACTGGTCTCATCTGCACCGGTCTCATCAGGTCTTGCCCCATCGGCACCGGCCTCACCGGCGTCACCGGGCGCGACCCCACCGGCATCGGCGTCACCGGGCCCGTCCCCATCGGCACCGGCCTCGGAATCACCTGGGTCTCTTCGAGATCGGGCACCACCCTCAGCCGCGGACGACCACCGGTCGGCCCGGGCACCGGCCGTCCCGGTCCCCGACCATCGGCCGGTCGCGGTCCGGCGCCCTCAGGCTGGCGTAAACCGCCCGAACCGGAACCCTTTGCGCGGGAGAACTTCTCAAACGCCAACCGCCCCGGTCCGACGTAGAGCGGCAGGATGGCGGTGAACGGGATGATCCCGAAGAAGTACGGCACGAACAAGGATTCGAGCGTGCACGCCCCGATCACGCCACACAGGTAGACGATCAGCACTTCGCGTTCGGCCCGCGAGACGAGGAACAGCTTCAACACCACCGCTCCGACGACCACGACGACACCCCACATGCCTACCGACACAGTCATATCCAGCCACGCGTTGTGGGGTGAGTAGTTGGCGTCGAAAATGGTGGTGAGCCCGAAGTGTTCCCACGCGAGCGGGCCGTGCCCGATGAACGGACGTTGCGCGATCATCTGTTTGCCGTTGTTCCACAGCATCCCGCGGTAGCTGAAGGACGCGTCGCCGTACCGCAGCGCGGCCGGTGCCAGCGAGAGCAGCAGCGCCGACACCAGCCCGATACCGAGCACTGCCGAACGCATCCGGCCCCGGGCGACCCGCAACGCGAAGTGCATGGCCACCACGATCCCGACACCGATGAAAGCTGTTCGGCTACCGGCCAACTCGCCGATCAGCAACACGCCGACCACGAATCCCGCGGCCCGATACCAGGCGACGCCGACGACCGCGAACGGCAGGATCAGCGCCACCGTCAGCCCCAGCACGTTGCCGTTGCCGGCGAAGTCCGACGTGAGCACCCGCCCCGCGGAACCACACTTGTCTTCCCGGCATGCCACCACGATCGCCGGGTTCAGCAGGATCGCCGCGAGCACCGACACCGAGATGCTGACCAGCGCGATCCGGCACCCCAGCGCCACCGCCGCCACCGACACCCCCGTTCCCTTGGTCAGCGTGAGCAGCAGCAACGTCGCACCCAGACCCCAGCGCAGCAGGTCACTCTTGCCGTGGCCGGCCAGGATCGGGAACAGCGCCGACGCCGACACCGTCAGGATCAGCGCCACCGGCAGATCAATGGTCAGGCCGGGCCGATTGACGTTGCGCGCCAACGTGATCACCAGAACCGCCAACGCCGGGGCGTACCACAGCGACGGGAACAGCGCCGACGACGGGCCGCCCAGCAGGATCGGGCCGAGGAAGAACGTCATGATCGGCGGCCACGCGGTGATCGCCACGGTGCCGATCACGGCGAGGCGGTTCTCGTCGTCGAGTTCGGCATAGCCGGCGATGAACGGATAGGCGCTCGCCCCGATGATCGCGACCGCGAGGACGGCGTAGAGGATGACCATCAGGCGGCCACCTCGCGTCGAACCCGGCGCCGCGACCGCGACACCGCGACCGGGGTGTACGAGCGCATCAGCGACACCGCCAGGCCCAGCACCAGCCCCACCAGGGCGTACTGGATCATCGACGTCATCGTGCCCGGCTTGTTGATCGGCGCGCCGGCAGGCACGTGATCGATCACCGTCGCGCGCATCGGCAGCAGCTGCTCACGCTCGGGAATCACCTGTGCGAGTTGCTCGGCCAGCGCGTCGGCCTCGGTGGTCGCCGCCTTCGGCGAGTCCGATCGCACGACGATGGTGATCAGCGACGAATCCTTCACCGAGGTCACCGACATCCGCTTGGCCAGCTCCAGCGGATTGATCTTGAGGCCGAAGTTCGAGATCGCCAGCGCCAGAAACGACGACGTGCGTGCCACCGCCGCGTACTCCTCCAGACGACGCTTCTCAAAGGTCAGCGCCATCAGGCCGCCACCGTCCTCGGCGCCACCGTAGATCGACGGCATTACCGTGGCCTGCGCAGAATAGTCACGGCCGCCCATCCGCTCCACGGACACACCGACTCCGGCCCCGAGGATCAGCCCCGCGAGCAGCAGAATCAGGTTGGCCCGCACAAAAGCGGGGAGGGCGGCGACTCTCATGCCACGCACCCCCGAGCCGACCGGCGCGCCCGCACCGACCGGTCGTACACACCGAGCAGGTCGTCGACGACCGACGACATCGAGAAGGTGGAGGCCGAGGCAGCCTGCCCACCGCGACCCATCCGCGCGGCGGCATCGGGGTTGTCGAGCAGACTGCGAATAGCGTTGAACAGCGAATCATCATCGAGGTCGACGACGTACCCGGCGCCGTGATCGGCCACCTCGCCGGCCAGACCACACGACTTGGTGATCACCACCGGCCGGCCCACCGACATGGCCTCGAGCACCGACATCGGGTACGGCTCGTCCACCGACGGCAGCACATACACCGACGACGAAGCGATCCGCGCCGGCACCAGATCCGGATCCACCGGGCCCTCGTAGCGCAGGTATGGGGAGTTGGCTTCGGCGACAGCATCTTTCACCGCCTGCTCGCAACCACCATCGGGTCCGACGACGGTGAACGTGGCACGCACCCCGGCGTCGAGAAGCCGACGCGCCACCCGCACGAACACCTCGGGCCGCTTACGCGGGTGCAGTCGCGCCAGGTAGAGCACCTCCGGGTGGGATGCGGCGTCGACGCCCCCGACAGATGTCGACGCCGCATACCCGGGCACCCCATTACGCAGTCGCGTCAACGGGGCGCAGTACTCGGAAACCTGAATGATCTGTGCGCGTTCGGTTCCGGTCAGATACAGGATGTTCGACGCCGACTCCAGCACCGGCCGGGTCGCCATCGCGTCCAGCGGGCGGGCCAACAGCTTTTCCGACGGGTCGATCATCCCGTGGGTCTGCAGCACGTAGGGCACGCCGGCCCGGCGGGCCACCAAAGCGGCTGGCAGCGTGACGAATTCACGCGACATGTGCACATGCACAACGTCGAATTCGTCGATGTCCTTGACCAGCCGACGAACCAGCGCCGGTGAGCTGAGCCCGGCCACCCCGAGCCCGGGCACGGCCTTCGACGGGTACAGCCACGCCGGTACCCCCTCGACGGAGGTCGGTGGCGTGTCGTAGCCCTCGCAGGCCCCGGCGATCGTCACGTCGTGGCCGCGCCGCATCAGTTCCGCGGACAGGTTGGTCGCCACCCGGGTGGGGCCACCATAGGCGCCGTCCGGGCTGAACAGTGTTGCGATGTGCAGAATTTTCATCAACGGCCCCCCGCCGTACAGGATGACGTCACCCGACGTCCGGCGAATCGATCGCCGATCCACTGGATCGACGCGTCGTCGACGCCCAGATCGTCGTGGTGCTTGCCACCAATTTCGTTATGTACCACAGTGTCTCCGGCGTCACATGCCTTCTCGACGGCGTGCCGGGTCCAGTCCGCGTCGATGATCGGATCATCGGTGCCGTTGACTACCAGCAGCGGGGCGACGGCACGCCGCATCGGTAATGCGTTGTGCTGCAGGATCTTCGTCACCATGATGCGGTCGCGGCCGTCGAGAGCGACCGGTCCGCGGGCACCGGTCCGCCCGACGGCGCTGATCCGGGCGGCGTTCTCGCAGCCGAGGATGTCGTGGGAGGTCTCCGGCGACACGGCGAGCAGCTGCCCTCGTCGACGACCGTCGGCTCCGAACGCGCGGCACCGACGACGACCAGCGGATAGAGCACACGCTGACCGGCGGTGAGCGTGCCCTTGGTGGCGCCGTCGACCATGGCGGTCATGTCGGACACCGGTGCCTGTGCGACCCCGCCGACCATGTGCAGATCCGAGCCGTACTCGCCGGCGAGTTCGGTGGCGGCCCAGATCGCCTGGCCGCCTTGGGAAGCTCCCCATCCGGCCCACTGCGCCGACGCCGCGTCGTCGATCCGACGCAACGCGCGGACCGAGTCGATCACGTTGTGCGCGGCGGTGACCGGCTCGAGGTAAGGGTGCACGCCGCTGCGGCCGAGGCCCTGATAGTCGGTGAGCGCCACCGCGAAACCGCGGTTCAGCAGGGCCACCACCTCACCGGCGTAGCCGCCGAGATCGGGGCGCATCGACGGTCCGCACCCATTGGACAGTCCGATGGTGGCGTGCGCGAGTGCCACCACCGGCCACCCGTCGGCCGGTGCGGTGCCGCGCGGCACGAAGAACGTCCCCGACACCACGGTCGCGGCGTCATCGACGCCCGACGTGGAGCGGTAGCTCGCCGCAACCGACTGCGCGGCAACGGCATCGATATCCGGGTAGCGCCCGGTGATGGAGTTCGTGTAGCCGACGATGTCGCCGGGACGGGCGGGCAGCGGCGCGTCGGCGTCCGGCGCGCCGTCGATGCCCACTCCGGCGGGCTTCGACGCGACGCCGGTCGCCGACGGCTGCTGCTGGGCGCACCCCGCGGAGCCCAGCATCACCGCCGCCCCCAGGACGACGATGAACGTGTACACGGTGCGTGTCACGCCGGCCTCACCTCGTCGACGGCCATCAGGTCGTCGGCCACCAGTGCCAGACGTCCATTGCCGAGGTGGTGACGGTGCATCAGCGTGGTGCACCAGCGGTCGTACCGATTCAGCGCGGCATCGCGATCCAGCGACTTGCCGGCGTAGCGTCGTCCGGCGGCGCTCATCTGTTCTCCCGCAGCCGAATCCGCGGCCATCAGCCACGCAGCCTCGAGCAGTGCGCCCGGATCACCGGAGGCCACCATGCGGCCGGCGTCGGCGCGACGCATCTCCGCCGCGGTCGCGCCACGGGGATCGGTGGCCGCCAGAATCGGACGGCCGGCAGCGAAGTACGACGTCAGCTTGCTGGGCACCGCCATCTCGGTGACGCCCGGGCGTTCGTTGACGAGCAGGATGTCGGCCGCGGCCAGCGCCGGCATGTACTCGGCGTCGGGCAGCGGGTCGATGAAGTCCAGTCGCTGCACGTGCGGAGCCGAAGCCTCCAGTGCGGCACGCTGATTGCCGTCACCCATAAGGACGAAACGCACCGGCATCTCGTAGTTGTCGGCGAGCTTGGCGGCGTCGACCACGTTGCCCAGCCCCTGCTTGAGACCCATGTTGCCGCTGTGCAGGACCACCACCTCGTCGTCGGCCCAGCCCAGGCGGCGTCGGGTGGCGAACCGGTCGGCGGGTATCGGACGCACATGGGTCCAGTTGCCGATCACCGTCATCTGCTCGCGGCGCGCGCCGATGCCGGCCAGCGTGTCGACGAACCGGTCGTGGATGACCACCGCGCCGGTAGCCGAGTTGATCAGCGATGCCTCCATGCGCGACAACACTTTCGCCGCCCGCGCCGGCATCGCGCCGGTCTCCACCACACCCTTGCTGTAGATGTCGTGCACGATGACGCCGACCGGGATGCCGGCGGCCTTCGCGCGGGCCACCACGTAGCACGACGCGATGAGCGCCGGGCTGACCGCGATCACCAGGTCGGGTCGACGCCAGGCGTGGGTCGCCAGGGCGCGCGCGAAGCTCATCTCCATCCGAACCCGGTTGACGGCGCGTGGGTTCGACGGAACATAGTGCGGCACATGGCGAATGGTCACCCGGCCGTGGCGTTCGTGATGCGTTTCGCCGTCGTCGAAGCCGTCGTGCACCGACCACTCCGGGTAGTGCGGCAGGCCGGTGATCACGTCGATGGTGTGCCCGCGGGCCGCGAGTCCCTCGGCGAGATCGCGTGTGTACGGGGCGATTCCGGTGACCTCGGGTGCGTAGTTGATCCCGATGATGGTGATACGCATCAGACCCTCCTCAATGACGGACGGACGCTGTTCTTGATGTTCTGAAGTTTCTGGATGTTCTGCGCACCCTGGGTGCTGATGGTGCGACGCAGCGTGGGCGGTGCGTCGCCGTCACGCTCGGCGATCTGCGGGGCCGCGACCCGCACCATGGCGTCGGCTGGCACGTCCTCGCTGACCAGCGCGGTCGCGCCGACCACCGCGCGGTCGCCGATGGATACCCCGCGCAACACCGTCGACCGTGCGGCAAGCCACACCGACTCGCCGACCAGGATCGGGGCATGGTCGGAGTCGAAGCCACGCTCATGCCGCTTGTGACTTCCGGTGCACAGCAACACTTCCTGCGAGATGCAGGTATTGGGGCCGATGATCACGGTCTCGAGGTTGAGCAGCCACGACCGCTCCCCGATCCACGAGTCGTCGCCGACGACGAGGTTCCACGGCCAGTGGATGTGCACGTCGTGGCGGATCAGCACCCGCTCACCGATCTGCGCACCGAACGAACGCAGGATCGCCACCCGCGCCGCCCGCGGCATCCACCACTGCTTGAAGACCGGGCGGATCAGCAGCCAGCCGGCCTTCGCCACCCGGGAACGCTCGTTCTGGCACGGCTCGCTGCGGTACTCGCGCAACGAGAACGACCCCGAGTAGCGCGGCATGGCGGTGGATGCGGCGACAGTCGATGCGGCCGATGTGGATGCTGCTGAGGTGGATGCTGCTGATGTGGGCGCTGCCGAGGTGGACGCGGCCCGGCTGGTGGATGCAGCTGAGCCGGTGGACGCGGCTGAGTTGTTGGACGCGGCGAATCTCATCGGATCGGTTCCTCAGTGGTGCGGTACCAGTCGACGGTCTGCGCCAGCCCCTCGGCCAGTGACGTCGACGGCGCCCAACCGGACGCCCAGATCTTCGTCACGTCAAGGATCTTGCGCGGCGTTCCGTCGGGTTTGCCGGTGTCCCAATGTGTTTCACCGGTGTAGCCGACGACGTCGGCGACCATCGCGGCGATCTCGCGGATCGAATTGTCCTTACCCACACCGACATTCACGTGGCTGTCGCCGTTGTAGTGGTCCAGCAGGTGCAGGCAGGCGTCGGCCATGTCGTCGACGTACATCAGTTCCCGACGCGGCGTTCCCGAACCCCAGTTGAGGACCGAGGGTGCGCCGGTGCGCATCGCGTTCTCGTAGCGTCGGATCAGGGCGGGCACCACGTGCGACGCACCGTCGGCGAAGTTGTCGCCCGGGCCGTAGAGGTTGGTCGGCATCGCCGAGATCCACGGCAGGCCGTACTGCCGGCGCACCGACCGAACATGCTGCATGCCAGCGATTTTCGCGATCGCGTAGGCCTCGTTGGTGGGCTCGAGGTCGCCATTGAGCAGCGCTTCCTCGCGGATCGGCTGGGCGGCGTACTTCGGGTAGATGCACGACGACCCGAGGAACAGCAGACGCTGCACCCCGACTTCGCGGGCCGCGTCGAGCACGTTGAGCTGGATGCGCAGGTTGTCGGACAGGAAGTCGACGGGCCACGAGTTGTTGGCGAGGATGCCCCCGACCTTCGCGGCGGCGAGCACCACCACGTCCGGGCGGGTGGAGCGCAGGTAGTCGAAGGTGGCGTCGCGGTCGCGCAGATCCAGGTCAGCGCTGGATTCGCCTGCCAGATTGGTGAATCCGGCGGCACCGAAGCGGCGCCACAGGGCCGAGCCCACCAGGCCGCGGTGGCCGGCGATGTAGACCGACGCGGTGCGATCGAGCGGTTGGGCGGTGAAGTCGGTGCACACGATGTCGCCAGTGCGCACGGGCACGTCGACGGTGGACGAAGCGGTCGACGATGCGGTCATGACCACCCCTGCACTGTCGGGGTGTCGATCCAGGAGGTGCCCTCGCAGTCCAGCGACGCGATGTCGGCGTCGACCATGATGCGGGCCAGCTCGTGGGCGTCGACCGACGCCTTCCAATCCAGGTCGCGGTGCGCCTTGCTCGCGTCGCCGATCAGCGAGTCGACCTCGGTGGGACGCAGGTAGCGCTCGTCGAACCGCACGTGGCGTTCCCAGTCCAGGCCGGCGTGCTCGAAGGCGGTGGCGACGAAATCCTTGACGGTGCAGTCGATTCCGGTGGCGAGTACATAGTCGCTGGGCTCGTCGGCCTGCAGCATCCGCCACATCCCCTCGACATATTCGGGTGCGTAGCCCCAGTCGCGCACGGCGTCGAGGTTGCCCATGTAGAGGTGTTCCTGCTTGCCCGCGGCGATCCGGGCGACCGCGCGGGTGATCTTGCGGGTCACGAAAGTCTCACCGCGACGGGGTGATTCGTGATTGAACAGGATGCCGTTGACGGCGTAGATGCCGTATGCCTCGCGATAGTTGCGGGTCACCCAGTAGGAGTAGACCTTTGCCGCGCCGTACGGCGAGCGCGGGTAGAACAAGGTGTCCTCGTTCTGCGGCGGCGGAGTGGCGCCGAACATTTCCGAGCTCGACGCCTGGTAGAAGCGGCAGCTGATCTTGGACTGCCGTACCGCTTCCAGTAGGCGGATCGACCCGATGCCGGTGGTGTCGCCGGTGTGCTCGGGCTCGTCGAAGCTGACCCGCACATGTGACTGTGCCGCAAGGTTATACACCTCGTGGGGATCGATCTCCGAGAGCAGCGTCACCAGCCGGGCACCGTCGGAGAGGTCGCCGTAGTGCAGGAACAGGCGTGCGGCAGGGTCGTGCGGATCGGTGTAGAGGTGATCGATGCGCGCGGTGTTGAACGTCGACGCCCGACGGATGAGGCCATGCACCTCATAGCCTTTCGCGAGCAAGAGCTCGGCGAGATACGACCCGTCCTGACCGGTGATGCCGGTGATCAGAGCGCGTTTCATGATTCTCCTAGCGTGAAAAGTTTCGCCCTGCGGTCAGCCGCGATGGCTGCCGGAGTGGCGCAGTGATTCTGGTGAGGCTGGTACTGAGCTCGCGGCGGGGCGATCGTCGTCGAAGGACGATGACCGTCAGCGGGGTGGCGAGTGCCAGTGAGATCCGACGTCGACGTCGGTGGGTGACTGCGTCGTCAAGCCACGCATGGCCGTGACGCCATGCGTAGTCGCGAAGCTGCGCGACGTCGTGAAGCTGCGCGTGGTTGTGGATCCGCGCATGCCGTCGGTCGCCGGTGATACGACAGTGTCGAAAGCCGTTACTTCGGCTACGGATGTCGGGCGCGCCGCTGGCTCCATGTCAACCCCCCTGGTCAGTTGAATCGACTGTTTCCCTTAAGCCGATTCCTTCGTCGAAGGCTGTCTTATCGATATCCCCAACAGCCTTCGAAGTTGCGTTAACTGTAGCTAATCGCGGCATTGCTTCAATTGATAGAAGGTTCAAATCCACGCAGGTCATGTGACCTGAATCGCGCTCAACCTGCAGTGATGCTGTCCTAACTGTGCCCAGGGGTACGGTCTACAACAGGCGTTTAACTCGCCTCAACAGGGGCTGTAATCAGGACTTTTGCATTCTTACCGTTGAGTTAAAATGACAACGACCGGTGGTAGGTCGAGCCTCATTTGTTGACTCGTAGTTGTCATTCACGGAAGAGCGCCGTCTGGCGCTAGGTTGCGGATACGTGGCACCGATCGTCGTATCCCCTACAGCACGTGTTGAGTCGCGCCGCCGCGTCCGTCGTCGACCCGACGTGGCAGGATCACCACGTGGCTACCCCATCGGAGTGGATCGAAGGCGCCCGTCCGCGCACCTTGCCCAACGCGATCGCACCGGTGGTCGCCGGCGTCGGCGCCGCGCTGCACAGCAGTCGGCTGGAGAACGCCGGGCTGGAGAGCACCGGGTTCGACGGCATCTCGTGGTGGAAGGCCGCACTCGCGCTTGCGGTCTCGATGGCGCTGATCGTGGGCGTCAACTACGCCAACGACTACTCCGACGGCATCCGCGGCACCGACGACGACCGGGTCGGCCCGATGCGGCTCGTCGGATCCGGCGCGGCCTCCCCGGCAGCGGTGAAGCGTGCCGCCTTCCTATGCTTCGGCGTCGCCGCGGTGTGCGGGCTGGTGCTGGCGGTGACGACCGCCTGGTGGTTGCTGCTGGTCGGCGCGGTGTGCGTGGCCGGCGCCTGGTTCTACACCGGCGGTTCCAAGCCGTACGGGTACCTGGGGTTCGGCGAGGTCGCTGTGTTCGTGTTCTTCGGCCTGGTCGCGGTGCTGGGGACGCAGTTCGTGACCGTGGGCCGCGTCGACTGGGTGGGCCTGGTGTGCGCCATCGCGATCGGGGCGCTGTCCACGGCGGTGCTGGTGGTCAACAATGTGCGCGACATCCCGACCGACGCGGAGTCAGGCAAGATCACTCTCGCGGTCCGCCTCGGCGACAAGCGCTCGAGGCTGTTTTTCGGCGTCCTGTTGGCGGTCCCGCTGGTGGCGGGTGTGGTCCTGGCCGCGGCGACCCCCTGGGCATTGCTCACCCTGCTGACCGCGCCGCTGCTCTGGGTGGCGTACCGTCCGGTCCGGTCCGGAGCCGTTGGCCCGCAGCTCATTCCGGCCCTCGGCGCCACCGGCCGCGCGATGCTCGTGTGGGCCGTGATCGCCGCGGTGACGCTCGCCCTCTAGCGGCGGATCGCCGCTGGCCGAGTGCCGCGAGCCCCTGGGCGAGCGGTATATCGAGGCCCCCCACCAGCAAACGCATGCATTTGTCGCGGAAACCGCACCAAATGCATTTGCCTGCCAGCCCGCCCCTGCCCGCGAGCGCCCCGAGCCCCGGTTAGCGGGGAGGCCCGAGGCCCCAGCACCAAACGCATGCAATTGTCGCGGAACCCGCACCAAATGCCTTCCCCTGTCGGCCCGCCCCTGCCAGCCCGCCCCTGCCCGCGAGCCCCTGCTAACCGAGCGCCCCGAGCCCCTGGGCGAGCGACCCATCGAGGCCCCACCACCAAATGCATGCAAACGTCGCGGAAAACGCACCAAATGCATGCCCCTGCCCGCGAGCCCCTGCTAGCTCGCAACCGGCCCCGGGCCGCCGGCACCCTCCCCGCCCGCCGACCCTTCCTGACCCGCGTGCCCTCCCCCGCGGCCCGCACCCTCCCCCCCCGCACCCTCCCCTCCCGCACCCTCCCCACCCGCACCCTCCCCACCCGCC
>JAEYMI010000053.1 GCA_023461275.1 Actinomycetes bacterium
CTACGTCGGCAACGGACAACCCCACGGCCCACGACCCAACCCCAACAAACCGTCACCGAAGTCCTGATACACCAACTGTCACCAATGTCTTGATGCAGAACTGTCACCTATGTCCCGATACATCACATCGGATGAAGCTCAGACCGTCTCGGCGACAGCCTCGTCGGTCACGACCTCGTTCACCACGGCTCCACTCACCGCAGCGTCATTCACCACGGAGGCTCCACGCGTGAACACCAGGTTGGGGTCGGCGACGTCGGCCGCGAACGACTTGCGGTCCTTGTAGTAATTCATCGACATCGTCCACGGCTCGCGGGTGCCCTGTTTGGGTAGGTTCGCGACCGCACGCTGGACGTAGCCCGCACCGAAGTCGAGTACCGGGCGGGTCTCCATCGTCGGGTCGACGACGGGCCGCACCGCGGTGAAGCCACGGTTGTCCATGTAGGAGAGCAGCCGGCCGAAGTGCTCGGTGAGCAGACCGACCTTCAGCGTCCACGACGAGTTCGTATAGCCGATCACGTTGGCCAGGTTGGGAATTCCCGAGAACATGAAGCCCCGGTAGACCACCGTCTCCGAGAAGTCGACCGGCTCGTCGTCGACGGTGAAGCTGACCCCACCGAAGAGCTGCAGGTTCAAACCTGTTGCGGTGACGATGATATCGGCGTCCAGCTCCTTACCGCTTTGCAGCCGGATGCCGGCCTCGGTGAAGGTCTCGATGCGGTCGGTGACCACCGACGCCTTACCGGTTCCGAGTGCCTTGAACAGATCCGAATCGGGTACGGCGCAGAGTCGCTGATCCCACGGATCGTAAGGCGGGTTGAAATGCTGGTCGACGTCGAATCCGTCGGGCAGCACGATCTTGTTGACGCGCCGGATCACCTTGCGCGATGCCTTCGGAAAACGCTGGCACGCTTCGTAGATCAGTCGCTGCTGGGCGATGTTCTTGCGACGGGCAGCCTCGAATCCACGGCGGTCGCCGAGCAGTTTTCGGGCGACGATCGCGAAGGGATCGTGGCGCGGCAGCGGAACGACGTAGCTTGGGGTGCGCTGCAGCATGGTGATGTGCTCGGCCTTATCGGCCATCGCCGGGATGAGTGTGACTGCGGTTGCGCCGCTACCGATCACCACGACTCGCTTGCCGGCGTAGTCGAGGTCTTCCGGCCAATGCTGCGGATGGATGACCTGTCCCTGAAAGCGTTCGCGGCCAGGGAATTCCGGCGTGAACCCTTCGTCGTAGCGGTAGTAGCCGGCGCCGGAGAAGATCCAGCGAGCGGCGATCTGCAGCTGTTCGCCGGTGTCGGTGCGCTCGACGTCGACAGTCCAGCGCGACTCCGCCGACGACCATGCAGCCGAGATCACCTTGTGTTGGTACCGAATTCGCTCGCCGAGGTTGTCGTCGGCGATGGCCTCGTCGAGGTAGTCCAGGATGCGCGAGGCATCTGCGATGGACTGCCGGTCCTTCCACGGCTTGAATCCGAACCCAAAGGTGAACAGGTCGCTATCGGAGCGGATGCCGGGGTAGCGGAACAGGTCCCAGGTGCCGCCGGCCCGTTCTCGCGCCTCGAGGATCGTGAAGGTCGTTCCGGGAAGCGTGGTGACCAGTTCGTGGGCCACGCCGATGCCGGATACCCCGGCTCCGATGACCAGCACGTCGACCTCGTCGAGTTCGGGGCGGCTGGCCAGGCCGGATGAGTCCAGTGGGCTGACGGACACGGGCAACTCCTTCATACGCATGCGGCCGGTATATGACATCCGGCGTTGTCACGATCCAGAGTGCCGTGTCGCAACCCACACAACCAGGGTCATTGTGCCCATCATGTGAGATCTAGTGGTGCATACTGCACCAGTGGAGAGTGATCAGCCGGACATTTCGCCTCGCGTGCGGGAGCTGATTCGACAGGGAGCGCAGATCGTCTCGGATCCCCGCGTGGAGTGGGCCGAGGCGCTGCACGACGCCACGCTCAGCGGAGTCCGGATGAAGGCGATCGCCGAGGACCCGGTGCTGTCCGACGGTGTTCGACGCGCCAACCTGGCCAACACGTTGCGCTGGGCCCAGCACAACGTGAAGTCGCCGGGTGAGCCCGTTCCAGCCCAGTTGACCGGCGAGATCCTGGCCGCAACACGAGAACTGGTGCGGCGGGGGCTCGACGAGTCCGCGCTCGACACCTTCCGCAGCGCTCAGGGGGTGGCGTGGCGACTCTGGATGAGAGTCTGCTTCGGACTCACCGACGACGTCGCCGAACTGCACGAACTGCTCGACGCCAGCTCGCGATCGATCAACGCATTCATCGAGGACAGCGTCGCGGTGATGTCGGAGCAGATGCGAGCCGAGCGCGCCGAACTGTCCCGCGACACCCACGCGCAACGACGCGAGGCGGTGACACTGGTGCTCGAAGGCGCGCCGATCCCGACGTCGCGGGCGGAAACCCAACTGCGCTACCGACTCTCGGGGCCACAGATGGCCGTCGTGCTGTGGGGCGTCAGCCCCGACGCCGCGGCGCAACTCGAGGTGGCCGCGTCGGCGGTGGCGGCAGCGGCCGGAACCGACCATCGGCTCACCGTCGTCACCGGCGCGACGTCGTCGTGGATGTGGTTGCCGGTCAACGATATCCAGCTCCCCGACCTCTCGGCCACCCCCGACATCCGGGTATCGGCCGGCCGTCCCGGCAGCGGCGTCGACGGCTTTCGGTCGAGTCACTTCCAGGCGGTCAGCACCCAGCGGATGCACTCGCGCATCGACATCCGACGACAGTTCGTCCGATACGACGAGATCCGCCTGGTCTCACTGCTCACCACCGACGAGACCGAAAGTCGGGACTTCACCGCCGACGTCCTCGGCGACCTCGCCACTGCCGACCCTGAACTCCGGCACACCTTGCACACGTGGATCACGCTGCAGTGCAATACCTCTCACACCGCAGAGGCGCTCTATACGCATCGCAACACCGTGATTCGACGACTGGCACGCGCCGAGGAACTACTCCCCCGTCCGTTGCGCGAGAACCTGCTCGACGTCGCGGCCGCGCTTGAGGTTGCGCACTGGTCACCCGGCGTGCCGATCGAGTAGTCGTCACCGGGCCTCGATACGCTGCGTGCTCGCTACGCTCGCGCGCGGCCACTCGACCAGCGCAAGAACCTGCCGATCGAGAAGCCACCGAGCGAAGCGAGACGGCGTATCGAGATCACGCGTAAGTATTTCTACATGGTTCATCCGATTTAATTCGATTGTTCTGGACGAATCTAGCCCCCACGATGAACACATGACCACTCGCGACCGTCTCCTCGGCCTGTCCGTCGTCGTGCTCTGGGGATTGAACTTCATCGCGATCCGCCTGGGCCTCGACCACTTCCCGCCGTTCTTCTTTGCCGCCCTGCGGTTCGCGGTGATGGCGGTGCCGGTCATCCTCTTCGTGCCGTTCCCGAAAGTGCAGTTTCGATGGTTTATGTTGTACGCCTTCGGTTTCGGCGTCGGACAGTTCGCCTTTCTGTTCCTGGCGATGAATATCGGCATGCCGACCGGCCTGGCGTCGTTGGTGTTGCAGACCTCCGCGCCATTCACTGTGATACTCGGTGTGCTCTTTCTCCGCGAACGCATGTCGCTGCTGCAGGTCCTCGGCATCGCGCTTGCCGTGGGCGGGATGGTCGCGATCACCATCGACCGGGCCACGCACAGCACACTCGGCTGGACTGCTGTCGTGCCGATCGCGCTGACCGTCGTCGCCGGGCTGAGCTGGGCGGCCGGCAACATCGGTAGCCGACTATCCAAGCCCGACAATGCCTTACGCATGACACTCTGGATGTCGGTGATCCCACCGATCCCGCTCTACGTGCTCAGCCTGGGGATCGAGGGCCCGTCGGCCGGCTGGAACTCGTTGACCTCTATCGGCTCACACTCGGGCCTGCTCGCCCTGGCCGGACTGGCGTACGTGGTGCTGCTGGGCACCATCGCCGGGTCCGGACTGTGGACGTACCTGCTGTCCCGCTATGAGGCGAGCCGCGTCGCACCACTCTCGCTTCTGGTTCCGATCGTCGGGATCAGTGCCGCGTGGGCCTTCTTCAACGAAATACCCACCATCACAGAGCTTTCCGGTGCCGGAGCGGTCATCGTCGGATGCGCGATCGGTGTGCTCGCGTCGCCGATGACCAACGCCCGGAAGCGGGCCACGGCCGAGCCGCGACCCGACCTCCCGGACGCAGAGAACCCGTGTGACGAACTGACTCTCAGTCGTCAGTGACCGTCAGCGTGACGTCGATGTTGCCGCGCGTGGCATTGGAGTACGGGCACACCTGATGTGCCTTCTCGGCAAGCGCGACGGCCGTCGCATGGTCGACGTGCGGCAGCGTGATCTCGAGTTCGACGGCCAGCCCGAAACCACCGTTGTCGGCCGACACCAGCGAAACCCGGCTGCCCACAGAGGAATCGGAGATGTCTGCGCCGTCACCCTTGGCCACCAGCCGCAGTGCGCTGTGGAAGCAGGCTCCGTAGCCGGCCGCGAACAACTGCTCGGGGTTGGTGCCGGTACCCGAGCCGCCGAGCTCCTTCGGAGTGGTCAGGTCGACGTCGATCTTGCCATCGGTGGTGCGGGCGTGGCCGTTTCGGCCGTCTCCGGTGGCCAACGCCTCGGCGGTGTACAGAACAGTCATGTTATTTCCCTTCATTTGTAGGCTCTTTCATCAAGCAGTGGTGGTCTCGCCGGCATCTCCGGAGTCCTTGTCCCCGGAGTCCGTGCCCCGCAACACCGACGCGATGTGGTGCAGCGCAAGTCGCAGCGCCGCAATGTCTTCGGCGCCCGGTACGGTTCCGTCCGGACCGGCAGAATGAGCGACAGCGTCGAAGATGGTGCTCGGCACGCACTCCGCGCGGTCACGCAACTCCGACCCGAGCTCGGTCAGCAAAACGGTCACCGACCGCTCGTCGACCCGAGAGCGACTGCGTTGGACGTAACCGATCAGCTCGAGCCGTTTGAGGAGCGGCGAGAGCGTGCCGGAATCGAGCTGTAGCCGGCGCCCGAGGTGCGCCACCGTCGACTCACCCTCTTCCCACAACACCAGCATCACCAAGTACTGCGGATAGGTGAGATCGAGTTCGTTCAGCACCGGCCGGTAGGCGGCCACCGCCGCCCGCGACGCCGAGTAGAGCGCGAAACACAGCTGGTCGTCGAGCTTGAGGTCACTCACGAGGACGACACTAACTCGCAACTGAGTTGTGCACAACTAAATTGTGATCCACCTATCTCGTCCGCGGCCGGGAGGCGTCCCGACGACCGCCCGGATTGCGTGCGAGACTGTTGGGCATGCCCGACAGCACGTCGACCCCGGGTCGCCCGGGCGCTCAGATCCCCGCCCGCACCTCGGTGGCACTGACCGCCGCGTCGGCGGCGAGGTGGGCGTCACGCAAGGCAGGCCGCGGCAAAGGCTCGATGATCGGCGGCCTGATCGCCGCCAAGATCGATCCGAACATCATGTCGCGACTGGCGGCCGGCAAACGGACCGCGCTGGTCACCGGTACCAACGGCAAGTCGACGACCACCAGGATGACCGCGGCCGCACTGTCCGAGCTCGGCGAGGTGGCCACCCAGGCCGACGGCGCGAACATGGACGCCGGCATCATCGCCACCCTCACCCTGCATCGGACCGCGCCGATCGCCGCCCTCGAGGTCGACGAGCTGCACGTCCCGCATGTGAGCGACGCCGTCGACCCCGAAGTGCTTGTGATGCTGAACCTTTCGCGCGATCAGCTGGACCGGGTCGGCGAAATCAACATGATCGAACGACGCCTCCGCGAGGGCATCGCGCGACACCCACGCACCACCGTCGTCGCCAACTGCGACGATGTCCTGGTCACCTCCGCCGCCTTCGACGCCCCCGACGTCGTCTGGGTGGCCGCAGGCGCGAGCTGGGTCGGTGACTCGGTGAGTTGTCCGCGCACCGGCGAACCGATCATCCGATCCGACGACGGCTGGTACTCCAGCGGCGACGAGAACTTCCGTCGACCCGAGCCCCAGTGGTGGTTCGACGACGAGAACATCTATGGCCCAGACGGTTTCAGCGCTCCGATGACGCTCTCGGTACCCGGCCGGGCCAACCGCGGCAACGCCACGCAAGCGGTCGCCGCCGCGGTGGCGATGGGTGCCGATCCCGCCAAGGCGGTCGCCGCGGTCAGCACCGTCGGCGAGGTCGCCGGGCGCTACGGCATCCACCAGGTGGGCAACCATTCGGTCCGCACCCTGCTCGCGAAGAATCCGGCCGGCTGGCAGGAAGCGCTGTCGATGATCGATCAGGACGCCGACGGGCTGGTCATCGCGGTCAACGGCCAGGTGCCCGACGGCGAAGACCTCTCCTGGCTGTGGGATGTGCGGTTCGAGGCGTTCGAGACCATGCAGGTCGTCGCGGCCGGTGAGCGCGCCGCCGACCTGTCGGTACGCCTGCTCTATGCGGGCGCCGAACACACCACGATTCCGGACCCGATGAAGGCGATCGCGTCGTGTCCGCCGGGCCGGGTCGAGGTGCTGGCCAACTACACCGCGTTCCGCGACCTGAACACCGCGATCGAACGCGCCGAGCGAGCCCGGAGGCCTGGCGATGAGTGAATCAACACTGCGTATCGGCCTGGTCCTGCCCGACGTGATGGGCACCTACGGCGACGGCGGAAACGCCCTGATCCTGCGGCAACGTGCGCGGATGCGGGGCATCGACGCCGAGATCATCCAGATCACCCTCGACGACGAGGTGCCCGACTCGCTCGACGTGTACACCCTCGGCGGCGCGGAGGATTACGCGCAACGCCTCGCCACCCGGCACCTCACCCGCTACCCGGGACTCCAGCGTGCCGCGGCCGCCGGCCGTCCCGTGCTCGCCATCTGCGCCGCGATCCAGGTGCTCGGTCACTGGTACGAGACGTCGGCGGGTGAACGCGTCGACGGCATCTCGCTGTTCGACCTCACCACCAGCCCGCAGGCCACCCGGAGCATCGGTGAACTCATCACCGATCCGGTCCTCGACGCGCTGACCCAGCCACTATCGGGCTTCGAAAACCACCGCGGCGGAAGCACTCTCGGGTCCGACGCCAAGCCGCTCGGCCGTGTACGGAACGGCGTCGGAAACGGTGTCGGCGACGGCACCGAAGGCGTGGTGCAGGGCTCGGTGATCGGCACCTACATGCACGGCCCGGCGCTGGCCCGCAATCCCGAACTCGCCGACCATCTTCTGTCTCAGGCGATCGGAAAGCCCGTCGAGCCACTGGATCTGCCCGAGGTCACCCGGTTGCGGACCGAACGGCTGGCGGCGGGTCGTAGGGGCTGAGCCGATCCACCCGGACTGGCCCCGAACGTCAGCTCCGACGCCACCAGCGTGCGCGCCGGAACCGCGGGCAGGCCGTCGGCCCGCAGTGCGCGCAGTCGGTTCCGTGGCGATAGTGCTGATGCGCCGATCGCGGATGCCCGCATCGGCATGAATCCACGGCGTCTGTGCCCGACACCTTCACCTGCGTCGCCTCTGTTCTCTCCCAGCGCGACCGACTGTGGGCGCGCATCCACCACTGCACAACGCTAGACCCGACGAGCCGGTTCCCGGTCGTTTCGGCGAACCAACCACCTGTTGAACCTCGCTCCGGCAACTACCGGGCCGGGCGCCGACGACGCCGAATGCCTGCCGCGCGTGCGGCGTCGACGAGCACATCGACGACCATCTCGACGGTCAGCCGTCCGGTGAAGGTGTTCTGCTGACTCACGTGATAGCACCCGAACAGCCGAAGCTCCGCATCGCCGCGCCGCAGCGTCGTCTGCGCGCCGTGTCCGAACTTCGGTCTTGGCCGCGGGATCTCCCACCCGAGTTCGCCGAAGGTGCGTAACGCGACCTGCCAACCGAAGCCGCCAAGCACCACCACCGATCGGACTGTGGGCGTGAGCAATTCGAGCTCGGCGCGCAGCCAGTGCGCGCATCGGTCACGCTCGTCGACGGTCGGTTTGTTCTCCGGCGGTGCGCAATGCACGGGTGCGGTCATCCGCACGCCCGAGGGCCTGGTCCCGTCGTCGATCGACAACGACGTCGGCTGGTTGGCCAGACCGGCGCGATAGAGGGCGTCGAATAGTACGTCGCCGCTGCGGTCGCCGGTGAACATCCGGCCGGTCCGATTGGCGCCATGCGCGGCGGGAGCCAGGCCGACGATCAGCACCTTCGCATCGACCGGACCGAATCCGGGAACCGGCCTGCCCCAATAGGTTTCACCGATGAATGCAGCACGCTTGTCCCGCGCCACCTGCTCCCGCCACGCCACCAGACGCGGACACGCCCGGCACTCGATCAGCTCGGCGTCGAGGTCTGCCAGCGTGGTGACGCCGACGATTCTGGAGCGCGACATCGGGTCAGTCCAGCACCCGGCAGCGTTCTCGTGTCCGGTCAACGGCGAACCATCCACGCTCGAACCGCTGCCACCGCGCCAACTCGTCCCGAGCGTCTTCGCCATCGCGAGAAACGGTGCGCGCCAAGCGTTCCTCGGCGGTTCCGCCGTCGAGCCAGAAGGCGTAGGTCAAATGGTCGGCGATGCGACGTCGCGCCGAGGACACCCCTTCGATGACCAACAGCGGCTCCCATTTCAGCCACAGCGGTCGACCCAGTTCGGGTACCCCGTCGCGCCACACGCGCGGTCGGTATCGGTAGTCGCGTCGTCGGATAAAGGCATGCAGCACATGGGTTTCCAGCTCCGCCCACCACGACACCGGGTCATTCCAGGTGGCGAAGTCGTCGGTGCGGATCAGCACCACGCCGGTACCGCGCGCCCGGATCCGGGCCACGAGTTCGTCTGCGACAGTAGACTTTCCGGCGCCCGATGGCCCGTCGATGGCGACGATGCCGGACACCATCTCGGCCGCATAGTCGTCGAGAACCGACGCCAACTCCGGCGTCAGCACACCTGACACAGGCACCACAACCATCTCAGGCGAGTACTCGACGACCCGACAATGCCCGACCCAACGTCAACTCGTCGGCGAACTCGAGATCGCCACCCATCGGCAGACCCGACGCCAGACGCGTCACCGACAGTCCCGGGAAATCCTTGAGCATCCGCAGTAGGTAGGTAGCTGTCGCTTCGCCCTCGGTGTTGGGGTCGGTGGCCACGATGATCTCGGTGACGTCGACGCCGTCGTCCTGGTTGGCGAGGCGCTTGAGCAGCTCCCGGATGCGTAGCTGGTCGGGTCCGACCCCCGACAACGGGTCGAGCGCACCGCCGAGCACGTGATAGCGGCCGTGGAACTCCTTGGTCCGCTCGATGGCATGCACGTCCTTGGGCTCTTCGACGACGCAGATCTTGGTCGCGTCGCGTCGGGCGTCGGAACAGATCCGGCACAGTCGGTTGGCCGAGACGTTGCCGCATTCGGCGCAGAAGGTGACGTCGTCGCGGACGTGGATCAGCGCGGCGACGAGCCGGTCGATCTCCTTGTTCTCCACGCCGAGTAGGTGGAAGGCGATGCGCTGGGCACCTTTGGGACCGAGCCCGGGTTGCTTGGCGAGCTCGTCGATCAGGTCCTGGATCGGTCCCTCATACATCGGTGGTCAGCCGAGCCCGGGGATGCCGCCGCCCAGACCGCCGGCGAGCGGACCCATCTTGTCCTGGGTGAGATCGTCGCGCTTGGTGGCCAGGTCGTTGAGCGCGCCGAGCACCAGGTCTTGCAGGGTCTCGACGTCGTCGGCGTCGACGACCTTGGGGTCGATGGTGACCGCGGTGATCTCGCCGGCGCCGGTTCCGGTCACGGTGACCAGGCCGTTTCCGGCGGTTCCGGTGATCTCGGTGGCCGCGATCTCGTTCTGCGCGGCCAGCAACTGGGCCTGCATCTGCTGCGCCTGGGCGAGCAGGCCGGCCATCGGATTGTCGCCGCCGCCACCGCCGAACAGGGCGCTGGGGTCGAAAGGTTGATTCACACGGCCCAGGGTAGTCGGCGCCCGGCGGCTGGGCTGGGGCGACACTCAGCCGCCATCGAACTCAGCGCAGCAGGCGATCGACGTGCTCGGCGAGTTCGTCGACGCTGGTGTCCGAGCCGGGGCTGACCACGAACGAGAGCACCTCGTCGCCGAAGAGGCGCGCGGCTCGTCGATTCAGGGCGAATTCGAACCGGTCGTCCTCGACGCGACGCCACTGCGTGATGCCACCGAAGACTGGAGCCGACGCCCCGGTGGTGACGCAGTGCTCGTCGGATCGCGGCCCGCCGACCAGGTCGCGCTGGATCTGGAAACACGCGTCCGACTCGTCGTCGATGAACACGACCGCCTCGCACCCCAGGTCGGGATGGCGTTCGTAGGTGGCGCGGATGGTCACGGGGTCAGGGTAGTTGACGCTCATAGCTCGTCGACGGTGATAAGTCCGTCCTGAAGAGCGCGAGCGACCAGCGCGGCCTTGGTGGCGGCGGGACGTCCGACACTCGCGTACTTGGTGCGAATCCGGCCAAGATGTGTCTTCACCGTGCCCGCAGTGATGAAGAGCCGCTTGCCCACGAGCTCCTGCGAGTCAGCCTGAAACCAACTGATCAAGACTTCTCGTTCCCGGTCGGACAGGCGTGGCCGCAGGCTTCGGGTGTCGTCGGTCATCGCTTTGGCCATCGTCGGACCCAGATACGGCTGGTCCGTGCCCGCCGCCCGGATCGCCGCGATCAGGTGCTCGCGCCCCTCCCCCTTGGACAGATAGGTCACCGCTCCGAGGTCGAGACACTCCATCACGATGCCGCTCGCGGTGTGCTGGGAGAACACGATCACCCGCAGTCCGCGGTCACACAGGCGGCGTAGTGCACCGAGTTCTGGTGCACCGGAATCGAGTTGGAGATCGAAGATCACCACATCGCTGTCCGGCGTTACGGATTCGAACTCGTCGACACTCGCGAATGCTCCACTGATTCCGATCGGCGGGTCGGCCTGCGCGCACCATGTCGCGATGCCGTCGTGGATGACTGCGTGATCGTCAATCATGGAGATCCGCAACGACCGATTGTCGACGCTCATTGTCGCTGTCCTTCCACCGAACGTCCTTCCACCGAATATCCCTCCACCGCAGGTGTGATGGGCGACGTGAGCTCTAGCCATGTCAAGGTCTCGGTTGTCGCCGGTACCACGCCCAGCGTCGACGCGACCTCCTCAACCGTATCCGCGTCGATGTCGCCGACGACGCTGACCGTGACGGAACCGGAATCCCCGGAACCGTGATCAGCGGTGCAGACGATCCGCGCATGACTGCGACATCCGCTGAGACAAAGAGTGATTCCGAGCATGAGTCGATCCCGTACCGCGGTGTCGACGTCGGGCAGCGCCGAGCCGGCATCGACAGTGACCGTCACGCCGCGTTCCTCGGCCGCGGCGATCGCCGGATGCATGTCGGCGAGGAGCGCGTGATCGCGATTGTCGGCCTGGGCGAAGAGACGTCGCAGCCGGGCATCCTCGATGAGCGCGGCCATCCGAACGTCCGGATCTGCCGGATCGGTGGTCGGATCACGTAGCCGTTGTAGCAGTGGAATCAGAGTGCGTTGCAGCTGCGCATACTGCGACCGGACGTCGTCGGCGATTGCCCTTTCGCTGGTGTCCTGCGCGATCCGCTCGACGCCCGCATCCGTGACGTTCTTGGCGGTTTGCGCGGCTCGCGAGAGGTACGTGGTGAACACCAGCGCCAGGCCCTGGATCAGCGCCACGCTGGCGAGGTTATAGCCCAGAGCCGCAACGGTTTCACGGGTCGGTGACGCGACGAGGAGTACGGTCGACCCGACAGCCCAGTAGCCGATCAGGGCCGCTGAGGCGATGCGACTGGGTTGTCGGTAGACGAGTGCGGTCACAGCCCATCCCAGCGCCCACAACGCCCAGTTCGCACCGGTTGTCAGTTCAGCGCGCGGCAACAGAAGGACTTGAATCGGCACGATGCCGACCAGTCCCACATACGCGATCCACCGCCACCACGGCGACACGTCTTTGACCAATGCGCACGCGGCCACCGCGATACACCCGAGTGCTGTTGCAGCGAGGGCGATTTCGATGGACCACCAGTCGTGGCCCGCGATCGCCTGCGACGACTGCAGAACGACCACCACGGCAATCGCGACCAACCCGAAGCCGAGACCCCGCAACAATCGTTCCAGGAGTGCGGACCCGTCAACCGTTTGCGACATCTCGGCCGGTCCGGATAAGTCGCTCCAACTCAGAGTGACCGCGGTGCCGTCCCCGGGGTTGCTTCGTACAGCCGCGTGCCCACCGACGTTCTCGAGCCGACCGAGAATTGATCTACGCACCCCGAAACGGGCTGCGACACGGTCGGATTCGACGTCAAACCCCACGCCGTCGTCGCTGATTTCCACCACATTCCGGCCAACGACCACTGTCACCGACGTCGCGTCGGCATGTCGATCGACGTTGACCAGCGCCTCCCCGGCCGCGCCGACAATCGCGTCGGCGATGTCACGGTCAATGGTGAGACGATCAGGTCCGGTCATCATGACCGGGGTGCGAACGGTGGCGCAGAGGCTCGCGAGCTTACCCATCAGTTCAATCGGTTCGGCCTGCGGACCACCCTGCGTGGCGAACGTGGCAATGGCCGCCAGGTCGCGGTCAACCTGGTGCGCGAGCACCTCCCGACGGGTCACCGACCCAGTACCCACCATGAGCAAGGTCGACGCCGCGGTGTCGTGCATCAGGGCACACTGGCGCAGCGCCTGCCGGCGGCGGGCCGCTGCGACCGTACGGGCGACCTCCTGCTCGGCAGCGCCCGCCAACACGGCGTCGGTGACTGTGGCGGCGCGAACCACCATGTGGTGGCAGATCGATACCAGCACCCATTCGACAACCAGGAAGTCCAGACTGAACATCGCCCACGGCGGACCTGCACCTGACGTCCGCACGACACCGATCGACCATGCGACGATGACCACCGCCGCGGCCGGACCAGACCACCGCGGCGGGTATGCGAGCCCGAACGCAATGACAGCCGTTCCGGCAACAGCGAGCATAGCGCTTGCGCCGGAAAGGAATTCGGTGGTCGAGACCAGTAGCGGCGTCGATACCAGATAGGCCGCGACCACCGCGAGATCGGCCACGGACCAGCCAACGCCGCGACGTCGGGACAGGAGACGTCCGGCGCCCCACGTCGCGAGCGCAAGGGTCAGAACCGTTCCATACCGCGGCGCTCCACCCTCGACGACGTAGAAGACGGCGACCGCGACCATCACCGAGTTCAGCGTCGTCGTGGCAATGAGTTCGGCGTCGCGTTCGATAACACGGATGGTCTCTCCGGCCGGTGAAGCCTCTAGCGACCGACCCATCGCAACCTCCGCATCGAACACATGACCCGCAATGGCCAGCCAAGTCCGCGTCGTCACGATACTTCGGCGGAGGCGATCGCCGATCAGATACTTGTCCGCCAATTCTCGGTTGGGTGTCTGCCGATCGGGAGATACCACTCGCCTGCCATGTCGATGTTCTATCGATCTCGCGGCACGGACGTGCCCGTTCCACACCGAAAGGCTTGGGGAATGCCGTATCAGCTGACCGGCCTCCTGCTGGCACTCTTCAACATCTTTGTCCCCGTTGCCTGGATCGTGATTGGTCTCATGGTCGGCGGTGTGTTCAATCGCACCGTCGGCGTCTGTATGGCTCTTGTGGCCGGGCTCGCATGGTTGGGCGTCCTCTGGTATCAGTTCGTCGGAGGTAAGGGTGGAATCCGCTATGTGCTGTCGACTCTCGACAACCCAGCCGGGGCACCGGGCTATTCACCTAAGTCGCCACCGTGGTGGCTGCCATCGGAACACGTTGTCCTGGTGATCATCGCCCTCGTTGCATCGTTCCTTGTTGTCGTGGTCTTCGACCGCGCCTCAACCCACTGAGCTGTCAACCCACCGAAACCTCAGCCCACCGAAACCTGGAGTCCCAGATGAGCCCACTCAATCCCATGGCCAAGCGTGCTGCCGGCGAGGTGGGTGTCACTATCGGCGCAATGTTGGTGTCTGCAGTCGGGGCGCTGTTCGGACTCGTCGTCGGTGGCATCGTCGCTTTTCCCATCGCATTGGTCTGGAGCTTCATCAAGACAGATCCGGACCCGGCCAAGAGCCTGTCGTTGGACACCGCCTTCTCCAATCTGGTTGGGCCATGCGCGTTCATCGGCGCGGCCCTGGGCTTCCTGATCCTCGGTGGATGGGTGGTCATCGGCCAGATCGGCCGGCTACTCATCGGGACGACCCGCCAGATGAACCGCACTGTCAACGGACGGCAATCCGTTCTTGGCGCAGCGGAAGCCGCAGAGCAGGAAGGGCATTCCGCACTTCAGCAACAGGTTGATCGACACAACGAACGCCTTGCGCTCCGGGACGACGAAGCCGACGACGTGCGTCGACGGCTCGGCGAGTGACTCGGGAGGCCACGTGAGCTCACCATCGGACCCACACAGCAGTCAGATGCCTGCAGCGCAGAACCTCCGCGCAATGGTGCCGGCACGCCCGTCACTGCGTACCCCGTCGTTCTTCGAGAGTACCGAGGCACGACGAGTGCGAATTGCGGAGAACGACGCAGCGTTACGAAAGTACAAAGCCGACCTCGAAGCGGTTGTGACTCGGGCAACCAATCGGCATAAGGCCGATGAGACGCTCCACGTGATGGGCTTGATCTCTCAGATCGTCGACATGATCCAGGCGGCCGGAATTGATCAGGACCCACTCAAGATGAGATTGGCCGACTCATTGCTCAACAGACTGATCAACGACGTCGGCCTCTGACCGGCTGCGCTCGCTCTCACACCGACCGCTCACTCTCGAACCGCCTGCGCTCACCGGTGATCGGATCGTCGAACTCCAATACCTGCGCGACCAACCGCAGTGGGCGCGAGAAGTCGCCACGATCGGGAAGCTCGGCCAGTTCGGGCCGGACGTCGGGGTAGAGCGGGTCGTCGACGATGGGCGCGCCGATCGAGGCCATGTGCAGCCGCAGCTGATGGGTGCGGCCTGTGTGCGGGACGAGTCGGTAGATGCCGCCGGCCGGTGTGGTGTCCAGGAGTGCGATGTCGCTGATCGCGTTGACCTCGCCGTCGACGACCCGTGCCCGTAGGTCGCCGGCGGTCTTTTCGATGCGGTCGGCGACGGTGACCGGTACGCCGTCGACGACCGGGGCCAACGCCCGGTATTCCTTGGCGGCGATCCGCTGCGCGAACAGTTCCTGATAGGCCGACCGAACCTCGGGACGCAGGGTGAACAGCAGTACACCGGCGGTCAGCCGGTCGAGGCGATGCGCGGGTGAGACGGCGTCGTTGCCGAGACTTCGACGCAGACGGACCAGCGCCGTCTCGGTGACGTGCCGGCCGCGTGGCATCGTCGCCAGGAAGTGCGGTTTGTCGACGACGACGATGTTGTCGTCGATGTAGAGAATCGGCAGGTCGAACGGGATGGGCGTCTCGTCGGGCAGGTCGCGGTAGAGGAAGACCGACTGGTTGAGCCGGGCCGGCGCGTCGAGCGCGACGGGTATCCCGTCCGAGTCGACGATTTCGCCCGCCGACGCCCGGGCCGCAAGCTGTTCATCGGTGAGACTCGCGAGCGATGTTGTCGCACGCAGACATTCGCCGATCGTCGACTCCGGTCCGGCACGCAACACCACCCGCGTGGCGTCGACACCGTCGCGCGGCGGCAACGGACTGCCGCCGCGGCGCGTTCGTCGTGGGCTCAGCTCTCCAGACGCTTCTTGAGGTTGTCGAGCAGCGCGGCCTGAATCTTGTTGAGCCCCTTGGGTGCGAAGGTCTTCTCGAAGAAGGCCCCGACGCCGCTCGCGTTGCTGCTCCAGGTGGTCGTGGTCGAAACGGTGCTACCCGCACCCGAGCCGACGACGCGGTACGTGGTCACCATCGAGGAATTCTCATCCGTCTCGGTGATGGTGTCGGGAACCACCGCAACCGTCGCCTTCACGTCTCGCTGACGTTTCGAAGTCGCCTGCAGAATCCAGTGAACGACTGTTCCGTTACCGTTTCCGCCCGAGATGACCGAATAGTCGCGGTATTGCTCCGGCAGAATCGACGGACGCACCTCGCGATAATCGGCAAGAGCAGCGATAACCGCGTCGGGTGTGGCGTTGATGTCGATGGTCTGGGATGCCGAAATCTGGCCCACGGGGCGCACTCCTCGTCGTCGGGATTAACCATTGTGATTGGCAGCTTCTTTAGAGACCACCTAGGCTAGCCGGGTGAGCTCACGACGCTTGGAGATGGGGTCGCAGGCATTCGACGAGGGTGTCGAACGTCTCCTCGCCAGCTATCGCTCGATTCCCCCCGAGGCCAACGTCCGCCTGGCCAAGAAGACCTCGAATCTGTTCCGCAAACGAGCCGCCAATCCATATCCCGGGCTAGACGTCTCCGGCCTGGACCGGGTGATCTCGGTGGACGCGGCGGCCAAAACCGCCGACGTCGCGGGCATGTGCACCTACGAGGATCTCGTCGACGCGACGCTGCCGTACGGGCTTGCGCCGCTGGTGGTGCCGCAGCTCAAGACCATCACGCTCGGCGGTGCGGTGACCGGCATGGGGATCGAATCGACGTCGTTCCGCAACGGTCTGCCACACGAGTCGGTCCGCGAGATCGATGTCCTGACCGGCGACGGCGAGATCATCACCGCGTCGGCCGGAAACGAGCACGCCGACCTCTTTTTCGGATTCCCCAACTCCTACGGCACCCTCGGCTACTCGGTGCGGCTGAGCATCGAGCTCGAACCCGTCGAGCAGTTCGTGGAACTGCGCCACGTCCGGTTCCGGTCGCTCGACGCGCTGCAGTCGACGATGGCCGCGATCGTCGACGAGGGTGAGTTCGACGGGGAGCGCGTCGACTACCTCGACGGTGTGGTGTTCACCGCCGAGGAGGCGTACCTGACGCTGGGCCGGCAGACCTCCGACGCCGGGCCGGTCAGCGACTACACCGGGATGGACATCTACTACCGGTCCATCCAGCACGGTTCACTGTCGCGGCCCAAACGCGATCGGCTGACCATCCGCGACTACCTCTGGCGTTGGGACACCGACTGGTTCTGGTGCTCGCGGGCGTTCGGCGCACAGAACCCGGCGGTGCGCAGATTCTGGCCGAAACACTTGCTGCGCAGCAGTTTCTATTGGAAGCTCATCGCCCTCGACCAGCGCTACGACATCGGCGACAAGCTCAACGCCCGCAAGGGCGAACCTCCGGGTGAGCGAGTGGTACAGGACATCGAGGTGCCGATCGAGCGGACCACCGACTACCTGAACTGGTTCCTGGAGAACATCCCCATCGAGCCGATCTGGTTGTGCCCGTTGCGACTTCGCGAACCGCTGCCGAACGGGGCGAACACCGTCCGGCCGTGGCCGCTGTATCCACTCGAACCCGACCGCACCTACGTCAACGTCGGATTCTGGTCCGCGGTGCCCCAGACGCCCGGAGATCCCGGGCACGCGAACAAACTGATCGAAGACAAGGTCGCCGAACTCGGTGGACATAAATCGCTCTATTCGGAATCCTTCTATTCAGCCGAGAAATTCGATGAACTGTACGGCGGCGAAAGCTACCGCCTGCTACGAAAACGGTACGACCCCCAGGGACGACTCCTCGATTTGTATGCGAAAGCGGTGAAAGCCCAATGACCACCTTCGACAACAGCTCTGCCGACACCAGCTCCACGGGCACCAGCTCCACGGGCACCAACTCCACGGGCATCATTGACGAATCCGGCACCACGGCGAATTCGTCGTCGGGAAAGATGAATCTGGCCACCATCTTTGAATCATTGATGGGCGGCGAACTCACCATCCAGGTCACCGCCTACGACGGCAGCGCGGCCGGCCCGGCCAACGCGGAGTACGGTCTCGACCTCAAGACACCCCGCGGCACCACGTATCTGGTGACCGCGCCCGGAGACCTCGGCCTGGCCCGCGCGTACGTGTCCGGCGACCTCGAGTTGGTCGGCGCGCATCCGGGTGACCCGTACGAGGCGTTGAAGGCGCTGGCCGGCGATCTGGAGTTCCACCGTCCGTCGCCATTGACGTTGGCGCACATCGCACGTTCGCTCGGCCTTGAGCACTTCAAGCCGATCGCACCGCCGCCGCAGGAGACCCTGCCTCGGTGGCGTCGATTCGCAGAAGGCTTCCGGCACAGCAAGTCCCGCGACGCCGAGGTCATCCATCACCACTACGACGTCTCGAATACGTTCTACGAGTGGGTACTCGGACCGTCGATGACCTACACGTGCGCGGTCTACCCCGATTACGACGCGTCGCTGGAGACCGCGCAGGAGAACAAGTACCGCCTCATCTTCGAGAAGCTGCGCCTCAAGCCCGGCGACCGTCTGCTCGACATCGGTTGCGGCTGGGGCGGAATGGTCCGGTACGCGGCCCGCCACGGCGTACATGCCGTCGGCGCGACGCTCTCCGCCGAGCAGGCCGAGTGGGCACAAAAAGCCATCGTCGACGAGGGGCTCAGTGAACTCGCCGAGGTGCGACACACCGACTACCGCGACGTCACCGACACCGGATTCGACGCCGTCTCCTCGATCGGGCTCACCGAACACATCGGCGTCAGCAACTACCCCGCCTACTTCGGCTTCATGCGCGATCGGCTGCGGGTCGGCGGAATGTTGTTGAACCACTGCATCACCCGTCCGGATAATTCGAGCAAGAGTCGCGCCGGATCGTTCATCGACCGCTATGTATTCCCCGACGGCGAACTGACCGGCTCGGGCAAGATCATCTCCAAGCTGCAGGACATCGGTGGCATGGAAGTGGTGCACGAGGAGAACTTCCGCGAGCACTACGCGATGACGCTGCGGGACTGGAACGCCAACCTCGTCGCCCACTGGGATGAGGCCGTCGCCGAGGTCGGCGAAGGCACCGCGCGACTGTGGGGCCTGTACATGGCCGGCTGCCGCATCGGATTCGAACGCGACATCATCCAGCTGCACCACGTGCTGGCCACCAAGCTCGACGACAAGGGCGGCAGCGACCTTCCGCTGCGGCCGTGGTGGAACGCCTGACGCCGCTCAGGCTGTTCGGCGCTGGCCGGCCGAGTTTGCGCCGGGCCGAGTTTGCGCCGACCGGGTTGTCGCCGGCCGGGTTGTCGTCGGCCGCGCGCTTCACTCGATGGGGCGCGCACCCAGCTCGGTCTGCAGTAGCTCCATCGCGATCTTGTCGGGGTCCAAGCGGCCCGACGGCGCACCCGAGTGGGCGTCGGCGATCATCTCATCGCGCTCGGCGTCGGTGATCTCCTCGTCCGACCGCGGTGGGGCGGGCTCCTCGGGCTCGGGCGGCAGCTCCGACGGCGCGGCGACCGGCTGATCGCGACCCCGGCTCGGGCGTGAGTAGGCCTGCTTGCGAGCCGCCGGCTTCGTCGGGTTCTGCTGTCCCGCAACCGGATTCGATGCCCCGGCAGGTGCGTGTACGCAGCGCACGTCGAGTTCGGTGCCGAATACCTCTTTCAGCGCCGCGCGCAGCACGCCGGTGCCGCGGGCGTCGGAAAGCCGGCTGACCAGTGGCTCCGAATCATGGCTCAGCACAACGGTTGTGCCGTTGACGTCGTGGACGGCGGCGCCGGAGAGCATCACCTCGAACACCGGGGTGTGCCCACGGACCGCGGTGCGGATGTCCTGCCACCGTTCGCGGACCTGCTCGACGGTCAGCCCCGCCGGTGCGGGTGCCTCGGGCTCGGGGGTGGGTTCGGGACGCGGTGCGGCCGACGGCGTCGCCGACTCGGGCGGCAGCGCGTCCTCGTCGACGGGTTCGTCGGGAAGCGGGATGTCGTCGACAGGGGGTGCGGCGGTGTCGGGTGCCGGTCGGCGTGCGGCCAGCGGCGCCCGCGACGGTGGTTCCGGGGCCGTCGGCGGACGTTCGGCACGGACGGGCATAGCCGGCGGCGGTTTCGGGGCGCCGTCGACGGGTGGCGGGGCGCCGTCGACACGCGACTGGGCGCTCTCAACGGGTTTCGGGGCGCTCTCAACGGGTTTCGGGGCGCTGTCGACGGGAGCGGGGGCGCTGTCGACGGGAGCGGGGGCGCTGTCAACGCGAGGCGGGGCGCCGTCGACGCGAGGCGGGGCGCCGTCGACGCGAGGCGGGGCACCGTCGACGGGTTTCGGGGTGCTGTCGGCGGGTTTCGGGGCGCTGTCGACGGCGGCCTTGCGCTGCGAGGGCCGGACATACTTCGACGGAACTTCCGGCTCGGGGGCCGGCGGGGTGTCGGTGCCGGGCATGGCCGCCGCTGTCGCGGCGGGGCTGGCAGTACTCCGTTGCGGCGCACCGGATTCCAGTCGTTCCAGGCGTTGCAGCAGTGCGGCGTCGTCGGCCGTGGCGGCGGGCAGCAGCATGCGGGCGCACATCACCTCGAGCAGCAATCGCGGCGAGGTGGTGCCGCGCATCTCCCCCAGCGCGGCGTGCGCGGTCTCGGCGAATCGGGTCAGCGACGCCGGACCGAGATTCTCGATCTGCGCCCGCATCCGAACCAACTGGTCGCCGGGCGCTTCCACCAGTCCACGGTCGGCGGCGTCGGGAACCGCTTGCAGCAGAATGAGATCGCGAAGTCGTTCGAGAAGGTCGCCGGCAAAGCGTCGGGGATCGTGTCCGGCGTCGACGACGCGCTCCACCGTCTCGAACAGCTTCTGTCCATCACCGGCGGCCAACGCGTCGACGGCGTCGTCGATGAGCGCGACGTCGGTCACGCCGAGCAGGGAGAGCGCACGCTCGTAGGTGACCCCGACGTCCTCGGCGCCGGCGAGCAGCTGGTCGAGGATGCTCAGCGAATCACGCGGCGAACCGCCACCGGCGCGGATGACGAGCGGGTAGACCGTCGGCTCGACAGTGACATGCTCACGCGCACAGATACTTTCGAGCAGCGAGCGCATCACCGGCGGGGCGAGCAACCGGAACGGGTAGTGGTGGGTGCGCGAGCGGATGGTCGGCAGCACCTTCTCCGGCTCGGTGGTCGCGAAGACGAAGATCAGATGCTCCGGCGGCTCCTCGACAATCTTGAGCAGCGCGTTGAAGCCCGCGTTGGTGACCATGTGCGCCTCGTCGACGATGAACACCCGGTACCGCGACTCCGACGGCGCGTAGAACGCCCGGTCACGCAGTTCGCGCGTATCGTCGACGCCGCCGTGGCTGGCTGCGTCGAGCTCAATGACGTCGAGGTTGCCCGGCCCACCCGGCGCGAGGGCCACGCACGACGAGCACACGCCGCACGGCGTCGACGTCGGGCCTTGTTCGCAGTTCAGCGAGCGGGCGAGGATGCGTGCCGACGACGTCTTTCCGCAACCGCGCGGCCCGGAGAACAGGTAGGCGTGATTGATCCGCCCCGCGTCGAGCGCACGGCTGAGCGGGTCGGTGACGTGCTCCTGACCCACGACTTCGGCGAACGTCGCCGGGCGATAAGTGCGATACAGAGCCACGCGTCGAGAGTACCGACGCCAACCCACAAAGCGGCATCCGGATGCACAGGGTGCAGCGGGACTTGTGGATCAGTACCCGGCCGGGCCCAGTCAACGCCCAGCCAACGCCCAAGCGTGCACAGTCGACGCCGAGCTGTACCCAGTCAACGGGTCAGGCCGCGCCGAGGTGCGTGTCGCGGTCGCGAGCCGCGTCGTCGGCAACGCTGCGCCGGGTCCGGTAGACGACGATGGTCGCGATGACGGTGCCGAGGAAGATCGCGTTGTACGGGTAATAGGTGAACCAGCGCAGCCACTCGATGCCGTTCTTGAAGAACAGGCCGGTGAAGTAGGCGTCGGGCACCGACCGGTTCACGTACCAGATGGGGTGCGAGATGTAGGTGCGCCAGGCCAGCGCGGTCAACACCAACGCGGTCACGCCCACTCCGGCAAGCGCTCGGTTGCGCGTCGACAGGTCTTGTCGCAGAACGAGATTGATCCCGATGGCCAGCAGCGGCACAAACCACACCCAGTGATGACCCCAGGCCACCGGCGACACCGCGCACGACGTCATACCGGTGATGCTCAGCGCCAGCAGCTCCTGGCCGTTGCGATGCGCAAGCACCGCCGCGTATAGGCCGACCGCCAGCGCCACCAACGCCAGCAGTCCCCACAGGATGGTGTTGGGATGGTCGCTGTGCAGCGAGTTCGCGAGCAACCCGCGGATTGACTGGTTGCCGACGGTCTGCGGCCCACTGACCCGGTTGGCGTCGAACATCTTGCCCGTCCAATACGCCAGCGATTCCCGCGGCAGCGCGATGGCCCCGACGACGATGGTCCCGGCGAATCCGGCGAGCACGCCGATGGCCGCTCGTTTGCGCTGCACCAGCCACAGATAGACGACGAACAGCAGCGGGGTGAGTTTGATGCCCGCCGCGATGCCCGCGCCGACGCCGCGAAGGCGACTGTCGTCGGGACGCAGCAGGTCGGCGAGGATGAGCAACATCAGGAAGACGTTGACCTGGCCGTACCAGATGGTGGTGCGGACCGGTTCCAGCAACATCGCCACCGCGACCAGCGCGAGTGCCACCGTCCGCAACATCCACGACGGCTGACGACCGAGGCTGCGGAAGCTCAGCATCATGACCAGGTAGAGCGCGACGAAGATCGCGGCCGTCCACACGATCCGCGCGACGTCGAAGGACATCCACGCGAAAGGGATGAACAGCAATGCCGAGATGGGCGCGTAGGTGTAGTCCATCTGGCCGAGAAGTTTGGCGTCGTAGAGGCTGCCGCCGTCGAGGACAGTTTGTGCGCCCGCCCGGTAGACGTCGAGGTCGAGGTGGTTGCCGAACAGGCCCCAGAAGGGGGTGTTGATCCTGATCAGGACGTTCTGCAGGAGGATCGCGCCGACGAAGACGACCAGTGAAATGGCCGCGATCACCATCGGCCGATACCGCGTCACCGTCGTCGGGGGTCCACGAGCGGGCCTCAGGCCTGCGGCGGCAGCAGCGACTCGGTGGCCGCCAGCAGAACACAGGTCGCGACGCCGTCCATCGCGACGCGCAGGTCGTCGGTGGACGGGAATGTCGGGGCCAGCCGGATATTGCGGTCGTGCGGATCGGTCTTGTACGGGTACGTCGAGCCGGCCGCGGTGAGTGCGATGCCGGCGTTCTTGGCCAGCGCGATGGTCCGCTGCGCGGTGCCGTCGATGACGTCGAGGCTGATGAAGTAGCCGCCCTCGGGTTCCGACCACGACGCGACCTTGGACTCGCTGAGGCGGTCGTCGAGGATGTCGAGCACGAGCTTGAACTTGGGCGCGAGGATCTCGCGGTGGCGGGCCATGTGGGCGCGCACCCCGTCGGCGTCGCCGAAGAACTGGGCGTGACGAAGCTGGTTGAGCTTGTCCGGGCCGATGGTCTTGGTGGCGATGTGCTCGCTGTACCACTTGATGTTGGCCGGCGAGGAACCGAAGAACGAGACTCCTGCTCCGGCGAAGGTGATCTTCGACGTCGAGCCGAGCACGTAGACGCGGTTGGGGTGACCGGCCTCGGCGGCCATGTCGATGACCGGCAGCGGCGTCGGGGGCTGCTCGACCAGCGTGTGCACCGCGTACGCGTTGTCCCAGTAGATGCGGAAATCGTCGGCGGCGGGCATCGCGAGCAGTCCGCGGGTGACCTCCTCGGTGTAGGTGGCACCCGTCGGGTTGGAGTAGGTGGGAACCGCCCATATGCCCTTGATCGACGGGTCGTTGGCGGTCAGTTCCGCACACGCTTCGACGTCGGGGCCGTCGGGGAGCATCGGCACCGGGATCATTTCGATGCCGTAGGCCTCGGTGATCGCGAAGTGCCGGTCGTAGCCGGGCGACGGGCAGAGGAACTTGACCTTCTGACCGGCCCACGGCTCGCCGTCGGGGGTTCCCGACAGCAGCGCGAAAACGGTGAGATCGTGCATGATCTCGAGGCTGGCGTTGTTCTGCGCGAGCAGGTTGGCCGGGTCGACGGCGAGCAGCTCACCGAAGATTTCGCGCAGTTCGGGCAGACCGGTGACGCCGCCATAATTGCGGCAGTCGGTGCCCGCGCTGTCACGGAAATTGTCGCCCGGCAGCGTCAGCAAGGCGTTGGAGAGATCGAGCTGTTCAGGTGCGGGCTTGCCACGGGTGAGGTCGAGCTTGAGTCCGGCGGCCTGCAACTGCTCGTACAGTTTCTGCAGGTCCTGCTGGGTTTCGCGGAGCTCGTCGGCACTCATCGAGTGGAAATTCAACGCGCGTGGCCTCTCGCACTGATCCGACGCGCCCTTGTGAGGCGGCCTCGCCGGTCTGTTGGAAGGGTGTCGGTCCTGGGAGGTGCTGTCTTTGGTGGTATCGCCTCTGCAGGATAGGGGACCCCGCGCACCCGAGAGAGCCCGTTGACCCTTGCTGCCTTCCGGCCCTGGGGGAGTTCACAGGATGCACGCCGCGCGGGATCCGTCGTCAAGTGTAGCGGTCGGGGTGAGCGGTATTGCCAACCGGCTCGTGGTCGGGGCGAGGGCGCCGGGCGGGAGCCGAGTTTTGGGTCTCACCGCCTCCTGCGGCTATCATCGCGATGCCTGGAGGATTCGCCTAGTGGCCTATGGCGCTCGCCTGGAACGCGGGTTGGGTTAATAGCCCTCAGGAGTTCGAATCTCCTATCCTCCGCAGCAGAAACGAGCCCGGCGCTTACGTCAGCGTCGGG
>JAEYMI010000054.1 GCA_023461275.1 Actinomycetes bacterium
CCCGGGGGGCGGGGGGGGGCCCGGGGGGGGGGGGGCGAGTCCTAGGGTGATGCGGTGAGGTCGAATCCGATGAACTCGGCGGCGTCCTCGGGGCTGGCGAACAGAATGGTCTGATCGTCGAGGTGAACCATCCGCCCGTAGTGGGTGGAGCTGATCTCCTCGAAGATCGATCCGTCGAAGTCCTGGCCGAGTGCGTCGGTCAGCTCGTCGTAGTCGAAGATGAGGCGGTTGACCCCGTCGACGCGGATCATCGAGGGGTACTCGGTGAGTTCCACGCCATCCTTGCCGCCCATCACGTCGGCGACGATGCGCCCGATCGGGGTGTTCATCAGCGTCACCCCGCACATGTTGGAGAACTCGGTCTCGGCCCCGAACTGCATGCCGTTGGATTGCACGGTGCTCATTTGTTCAGCTCCTCTGGGATGTCGACGTCGATTGCGGTCAGCACGTCGGCGAACTTGGTTTTGGCCTGCTCGAGACTCGACGAGAAGGTGACCGACTTGTCTGCCGGCTGCGACCAGATGGGCTGCAGACCACGCGCTGCGTCGAGGCACCGCGGCACCCACACCGACATCCAGTCCGCGAACAGCTTTCGGTTGTCGGTGCCGTGCTTCTCGTCGCGGGCGAGCATCTGGAACAGTGCGCGCGAGTAGTTGAGGTCCCGGTCGTAGTCATACTCACCGGTGCCGACGATCGTCGGGGTGATGTAGTCACCGTTGCGTGCCGCGACCTGCATCACCAGCTCGGATCGGAACAGTGAACCGACGAGCTGCTCGAAAACGATGTTGGCGCAGAACAACAATTCGGCCCAGTCACCGATCGCGGTGAGGCGCTCCACGGCCTCCCGGGTGGGTTGCCATTCCGGCGCCGACTGCCAGACCTCCTTGTGCGCCGACCCGTCGAACTGTTCCTCCGCCTCGGTGAGGTCGAGGTTGAACAGAGCGAGATCCTGCGCGAAGCGCAGCTTGTGAGCGGCGTTGACGCAGACCGCGTTGTTGATCATGTTGGTCGGCGCCGAACGTTGGATGGAGGTGAACACGTGCAGACCCATGCCGCTCTCCGCGTGCATCCACGCACCGAGATTGCGCTCGATGAACTTGAGCCAGGCCGTGTTCCAGCCGTTGTACGCACGCGCCCGTTTGGCGTTCTGCAGGCAGAGATCCACCTGGTGCACCACCGCGGAGTTGTTGCGGTAGATCGACTGCTCCCACTCCTCGTTGGGATCGAGGAACTGATGCCAGTTGCTCGACTGCGCGGCGGTCCACTCCTTCGGGTAACCGCCTGGGCCATCACCGAATCCATAGATCCAGCCCTGCGTGAGGTGGCGTTCGGGGTCGGGCTGGACGTCGACGGTCACATCCTCGTAGATCGTCGCGCGCTTTTTGGCCGGCTGATAGTAGTTGTACTTGCGGCTGCGGCTGCTGGGGAAATCCCGCGCGCCTGCCTCTGCGTCGGTGAACTCGATGGACGGGAAGCTGCGTTCCCTCGGTTCTGTTGGTGCGGACATACCTTTCAATCCTGTCGTTCAGGCTGACTCCCGGTCAGGAGTCGAATGCCGGGCTGGTGAACTTGTCGTAGAAGATCTGGTCTCGGGGAACCGAATGTTGTTCGGCCAGTGCGAGAGCCGCGTCGACCATGGGTGGGGGACCGCAGAAATACACCTCCGTTCGGGAGAGGTCCGCTTCGTTGTCGTTGACGATGTCGGTGACATTTCCGGCCACCACACGCACTCCCTCCGGTGCGTCGTCGGCGGTGTCCGACAGGCACGCGGTGAACGAGAAGTCCTCGATCTGCGAACCGAGAGAAGCGATTTCGTCGAGGTAGAACAGATCTGCCGCGGTGCGCGCGCCGTAATAGAAACGCACGGGTCGGTTGAGTCCGCTCTCACTGATATGACGCAACAGTGAGAGCAGCGGCGCCATCCCCGCTCCGCCGCCGATGCAGACGACGGGCAGCACGTGGCCACTGCGCAACGTGCATGAACCGTAGGGCCCGTTGATCTTGATCTCGTCACCGACCGACAGTCCGGTGCCGTCGGAATGACCGTCGAGCATGCCGGCGAACAGGCCGCCCTGGTACTTCTTGATGACGAACTCGAGGCGGTCTGGCGTCGACGGAGTGGTCGCCAAGGAGAACGACCGCTTCTGATCGGTACCGGGGATGAAGAGGTCGACGTACTGACCGGGCTTGAACTCAAAGGACTCCGGTGCCACCACGTCGAGCTTCAACGAGACGATGTCGCGGGTCAGCGGTTCGATGGCTGTCACCCGGGTGGTGGCGTCCTGGATGGGCGCCCCGCCGAGCAACTCGTCTTCGTCGAAATTGAGCAGCTCGATGTCACAGTCACTGTAAGCGTATGTCCGGCAAAGGAGTACGTACCCCTCGGCCTCTTCGGCGTCATTGCAGGCAAAGGTCGAGTAGTCGTCCATCTGGACGTCCCCGTCGAGCATGTAGGACTTACATGCCGAACACCGACCTTCCCGGCACCCGTGCATGAGGTGGATTCCCTGCCGGAATGCGGCGTCGAGGATGGACTCGTCCTCGGCGACCTCCATCTCGATGTCTACCGGCTCAAACTTGATGCGATGCGTGTCGGCCACGAATTCTCCTGTCGCAGAACTGGTCCGATGCCGGCCGAGCGATCCGATCGGACCGCTCGGCCGGCCACGGGAAAAACGGATCAGACCGTCACGGCGCCGTTCTTATTGGCCATGTACGCCGCGATGTGCTCTTCGCGTTCGGCGTCGGTCATCTCGTTCAACAGCACATTGGGGCTGGCGAACGGGATGCCGCGAACGTCGTCGAGCGTCCACATCTTCTTGGGATCGAGATCGAGGTGTGGTTGCGGGATCAGCGTCTTGCCGTCGTCGCGGACATACCCGAGATCCTTGATGATGTCGGCGAGATCCTTGCCGTGATGCAGGGTCTCCCATTCACGGAAACCGGTGAGACGACCCATGTTCGGCGTCGGCTTGCCCTCGTACTCGGGACGGAAGGCCACCTTGTCGGTCCAGGCGCAGGTCTCCGAGCAGTAGGTGCGCCACTGATCGTCGACCTTGTCGGTCACCATGTCCTCACGAATCAGGCACGGCACCATGCAGGTCCAGCAACGATGCGGGTACTGGTAGTCGACGTCCTCGAAGGCGATCGGCTTGTTCTTTCCCGGGTAGGCGAGGCGGTTGTAGTTCTCCCACCACTTGCCGAACTTGTTGTACCAGCCCGGATACTTCTCTTCGAACCACTCGAAGTCGGTGTCGGTCATGGCGTCGATCCGCCAGTAGTTGACCGGCCAGCCGGTGGCGAAGAAGCGGGCGACCTCGTGGACGTAATGCTTGTCGACGATGCGGTTCCATGCCTCCTCGACCAGATCGTGCGGAATCGTCAGGCCGTACTTCTCCAGCGGGAGAAGGTAACTGCGGTAGTAGTCGTCGTAGATCCAGCGACGCCACATCTCCGCGTAGCTCTCGCGGTCCTTGCGTCGGTCCTTGGTGCCGTACTCGATGAACGTGCCGATGGCGGCGTCGACGACACAGTGGTTGTTCCACCAGGCGTAGCGCAGATCCCGTTCCAGCAGCGGACGATTGCGCTCGTCGGCCAACGCCATCAACAGGATAGAGTAGCCGTTGGAGATGTGCCGCGACTCGTCGGACTGCACCGAGTGGAAGACCGTCGGCAGCAGATAGTCACCGTTGGCGGCGGCCTCGTCGGGCATGGCCACGAAAAGCGTGTTGGTGAACGCGGTTTCGGCGACGACCGTCAAATAGATGTTCGCCGCGGTGATCGCGTCGCCGGTGATGAAGCCCTCACCGAACTGCCGGCCGATGGTGCCCGCGTAGTTGTTGGCGAACGCCTTCTCGGTGATATCGAAGCCGGCCGGGTCGATGTAGTTGTTCATGTACAGCTTCTTGAGGTTCATCTGGATCGTCGAATGACGAACCTCGTCGATCATCTGTACGGCCAGACCGTTGTGGATCTCCGGGTTGGGCACGGCGTCGATGGCCATCGGCATCGCACGGGCCGCGGAGATCTCCGGGAAAGGGATGATCGACAGGAACAACTTCTGCCATTCGAGCCACCGTTCCTGGACCTGCCGGAACATGTTGCCGCGGATGGCGCCGTCCATCGCGCCGTAGACGCGGTTGTCCTTCTCCTCCTCCATCGGGAAGTAGGACCGCATGATCTGCTTGAGAGGGTCCTTCTTGGGCGCCTTCTCAAAGGTGTAGTCGGTGCCGAATCGGGTCGCCGGCGTCGCGAAAGTGGGTTCCCACGACAACTCGGTGATCTTCGCATGTGCTTTGGTCAAGCTCTGCCTGCTCAATGTGCGCCTCCTCGTGAGAAGACCGGCGAGGTACCGGCCTGCTGGGCTGGAGCGCCTTTGATACAACAGGGTGATCTACGACACAGGGGTCTCACTATGAGACGAAGGCAACAATTGTGGTTGCGAAGGTTCGACGCACGAAAAAGCCCGCCGCGTCGTGGCAATGCACGACGCGACGGGCCTGCGCTTACGCGTAAACGGTGAAAGGACTACCGCGCGAACTGCTGCTGCAAGAAGATCGCCGCGTCACGCTCGAACGGAATGAAGGCCGCATAGTGGCTCAGTCCGCCGTAGCGCAGGAACGATGAGTTCCACTGCTGTCCCAGCCCACGCACGTCGTTGGTGATCATCACGCCATCACCGATCTGACCTTTGATCTGCCCGACAGCCAAGAACGTCGGGATCTCCGGACGGCCGGCCTTCGTCATGTCGTTGCGCGCCATGGCCGCCGCCAGTTCCGGAATCTGCGTCAGACTCGTGTTGGGCGGGTTCAGCATCGACGTGTCGGTCAGTCCGGGGTACTTCGACGCGAACGAGGCGATGCACTGAGTCGACACGGTGTTGACGATCGACTGGCCCTTCGGCGACAGGAACGACGTGTCGAATCCGTAGGCCCTCGAGTAGGAGACCACGAGTGCCGGGATGACACCCGACCAGTCATTCGAGCCGTTGACGTAGTTGAGGTTGTGCGCCGGGGTCACCAGGACACCGCCGGCAGCCGACCCGATCAGGTTCAGGTCCGGTGCGTACTTCGGCGCGATGGCCGAACCGAATCCGGTGGGCACCGAGCCGCCCGAGTAGCCGACCATGGCGACCTTCGTCGACCGCGGCAGACGCAGGGAGTTCTCGGCAGCCCGGATGCCGTCGAGCGCCAACTGCCCCGACTGGTGGCCGATCGTCCACTCTTCCTTCAGGCCCTCGTAGTCGGGCACCACCACGGTGTGACCCGACGCCAGGTAGCTCAGGATGATGTCGGTCTCGAGCTGTCCGGCCTTACCGTCCGGACCGCCACGCAGTGTGTAGGAGGGATCGCACTGCGAGCCGAGTGCGTCGTACTCCATGTGGAAGGACACGATGCGGTCCGGGAACACCGGAACCAGCGGCCGCAGGATCGTGGTGACGCCGCCGATCGGCTGACCCAGCTCACCGGTGCTGCGATAGAACACCTGCGACGCCGCGACCGGCACCGTGTTGCCCTGCCGCACAAAAGTGATGGGACGCCACTTGAGGACCGTGCCGGGCTTGTGCTTGGCCAGGTCGGCGGGGACGTTGTAGAAGGGGTCCGACGCCGGTGGGGCCGGGGCAGCAACCGGGGCCGCCTGCGCGACTCCCCCGAATGCCAGGAACGCGATCACCGTCGCGAAGATGGCTATGACGTGACGAACAGTCCGCAGTGGCACTTACTTTTCTCCTCAGCCAACCAAGTCCCACCCCGGCGTTATTTTTACCAGCACCGGACCCGCCGCGTGCAATCTATGCCCACTTTCGATCATGGCTTGACCAGCGAACTCAACTGGCCCGTAACGCCGTACGGCCACCCGGCGACATACAGGGCATGTCTGATCCGCACGACGCCACCTCCGGATGGCAGATCTCTCCGGAGGCCGATGAGGCCCCCGCACCGCGCAGCCGACGCCGCTTCCGCCCGGCCAAACTCGCCGCGACGGTCCTGACCCTGAGTCTGGTGGTTTTCGGGGGCAGCGCTCTGCTGTCGACGACCAACAAGGCGACGGCCGAGGCCGGGCACCCGGAGAAGCTTCGCCAGGGTTGCACGTGGGACAGGTCCGGCAACTACGTGCAGAACTGCCGGGTGTGGTCGGAGTCCAACAAGCGGTGGATCACCGTGCAGATCCGCGCCTCCAACGGCAGCAACCAGGGCGTCTACCTGCTCGACGGCATGCGCGCCAGCGAGGACCGTTCGGCATGGACCACCGACGTGCAGGCCGCCAAGGTCTACGACGGCAGCACCGACACCACGCTGGTGATGCCGGTCGGCGGCGCGTCGTCGTTCTACACCGACTGGAATGCCGGCGCCGGTGACAAGAACACCACAATCAAGCAGGAGACCTTCCTCACCAAGGAATTGCCCGCCTACCTCAACACGAACTTCGGGGTCAGCCCCAACAACAACGCGATCGTCGGGTTGTCGATGTCGGGCGGCCCGGCGGTGACGCTGGCCGAGAAGCATCCCGAGCAGTTCAAGGTGGTCCAGGCGATGTCGGGCTACTACCAGATCGACAATCCGATCGGTGCGGCCGGCGTCTTCGGCAGCCAGACCCTGGTGTCCAACTACACCAACGGCATTCTCAACATGTGGGGTCTGCCCGGCAGTTCACAGTGGACGGCGAACGACCCGTCGAAGAACGTCGGCAAGCTCAAGGAGAACGGTCAGACGCTGATCATCTCGTCGGGCAACGGGTTCCTCACGCCCAGTGAGATGGCCAAGCTCAAGCAAGAGGACCAGATCACCGCGATGGCGCTGGAGATCCTGTCGGCGGTCTCGACGGTGCTGATGCAGCTGCAGGCCGCCCAGGCCGGAACCAACGTCGTGGTCCTGCCCAACTACGGCGGCCACACCTGGGAGAACTGGGGCCGTGCCCTCAAGGACGGTCGCGCCGACGTCCTCAACGGCCTGCGCAACAACCCCCCGGCCACCAACAAGACCCAGCTCGTCTCAGCGGACGGCACACCCGATCCGTCGGCGAAGACCAAGGTGTCGGCGGCGGTGAAGCTGGCCGCCCTCGAGTCGCCGGCCGCCAACGCGCGCCTCGCCGAGAGCATCGCGACCTCGGCGGAGTCATCGGAGTCGGAGTCCGCTTCGTCAGAGTCGGCGTCATCGCAGTCGGCAACGTCGGGGTCATCGTCGGCTTCCGAGTCGGCGACGACGGAATCGGCCACCACCTCCTCCTCGACCGCACCGACGGCCGTCGAGAAGTCGGTCCCGGCTCCGGGCAGCATCGCTCCGACCAGCGAGGTCGCAACCAGCGAAGCCATCGACACCGGAGTGGCGACGTCGACACCGGCGCCGCCGTCGGTCGAGGGATCGGTCAGCACGACCACCACGACCCCGGCGCGCTGATCTCGTTGCGCGGCTGGAGACGCGCCCTAGCCAACCCGCGCGCTGATCCAGTCGACGACGTCGGTGAGGACCTTGTCCTGCTCGGGCTCGTTGAAGATCTCGTGGTAGAGCCCGTCGTAGATGATCAGCGTCTTGTCCGACGACCCGGCGAGGTCCTCGACCAGTTGGCTGCCCGCCGGATCGGTGAGGGCGTCGTCGCCGCCGTGCAAGACCAGCACCGGGATGTGCAGCGATGGCAGCCGACCCGGGAAAGACTGCATCGTGGAGAGCATCGCCGCGGCCAACCCGGCCGGGATCTTGCTGACGGTGACCAGCGGGTCGGCCTTGTAGGCGGCCACCACGTCGGGATCGCGTGAGATCTTGTCGACGGGGAGTCCGGTGGTGGGCAGACCCGGTGCCACCCGGCCGAGGATCTTGGCGGCACGGATCGCGATCGGCGACAGGTCGTCGCCGGGTTTCACCGCCGCCCCGGACAGGATGAGTCCGTCGAGTTGGTCCTGGTGGTCGAGCGCGTAGTCCAACGCGATACAGCCGCCCATGCTGTGCCCGAGCAAGAAGGTGGGCAGCGAGCCGACGGCGACGTCGGCGAAGACTTTGCCCAGATCGTCGGTGAAATCGGCAAAGCTGCTGAGCTGCATGCGCTTTCCGCCGGACTTGCCATGCCCGAGGTGGTCGGGGACGGCCACCAGGAATCCGGCGTCGACCAAGCGCGCCACCACATGTCCGTAGCGTCCGCCGTGCTCCCCCATCCCATGGGCGATCACCACGACGGCGCGCGGCTTTTCGGGGCGGTGGACCTGATAAACGATCGACTCACCGTGTCGACCGCGGAACTCATGCTCTGTCGTCTGCATGCGCACCATTGTGTCCTGCCCGGCGTCCCGTCAGCGGCGGAATAGATAGCCCATCCCACGAGTTGACTCAATTAGCTCAAATTTGAGCAATATGTTCGAGGGAAGGACCTCTCATGCCAGCGATCACCGCCGACACCCTGACCCTGCCGCGCGTCGGCCTGCCTACACCCGAACACGTCGAGCGCCCCGTCCAGACGGTGACCCGCGGTCCACGGGGCTACGAGGGCGAGGGATTTCCGGTGGTCCGCGCCTTTGCCGGCGTCCCGACGTCGGCCCTCGACCCCTTCATCCACATGGATCAGATGGGTGAAGTGGAGTATCAGCCCGGCGAGGCCAAGGGCACGTCGTGGCATCCGCACCGCGGATTCGAGACGGTCACCTACATGATCGACGGCCGCTTCCAACACCAGGACACCAGCGGCGGAGGTGGCACCATCGCCGACGGCGCCACCCAGTGGATGACCGCCGGATCGGGCTTGCTGCACATCGAGACCCCGCCGGCCGAACTCGTCGACTCGGGTGGCACCTTCCACGGCGTCCAGTTGTGGGTGAATCTGCCGGCGTCGGACAAGTTCCTCGCTCCGAAGTACCAGAATCTGGAAGGCGGGCAGTCGACGCTGATCAGCTCCGCCGACGGTGGCGCCTTGATCCGCATCATCGCCGGCGACATCGACGGCCATACCGGGCCCGGCAGTACCCACACGCCGATCACCTTCGCGCACGCCACCATTGAGCCGGGTGCGTCGATGTCGTTGCCGTGGCGGCCGGATTTCAACGCTTTGGTCTATGTCTTGTCCGGCCGAGGCACCGTCGGCGCGCAAGCCCGTCCGGTGGAGCAGGGCCAGCTGGCAGTGTTCGGCGCGGGAGATCGGATCACCGTCGCCGCCAACAGCTCCCAGGACGGCAACCGTCCTGCGCTCGAGGTCCTGCTACTCGGCGGTCGTCCGATCCGGGAGCCGGTCGCACACTATGGTCCATTCGTGATGAACACCCGCGAGCAGCTCATCGAGGCAGTCGAGGACTTCAATGCCGGACGCCTCGGCGTCATCCCGCCGGATGCCCTGATGCCACACACGTCGGGACGATGAACCGCCCAACTGCACGCGACATCGCCTGGCGGCTGTTCGTCGAGACCAGCGGACGCTTGCACACCGTCCTCGACGAGGAGTTGAAGTCCGACGCGCAGATCACGTTGTCGGACTTCAACATTCTGTTGACACTCGCCGAGGCGCCCGAGCATCGGATGCGGATGCGCGACCTCGCTGATGCGATGGTGTTCTCGTCGTCGCGGCTGTCGTATCAGATCGACATGATGCAGCGACGCGGGTGGATCCGTCGCGAGCGAGCCGCCGAAGATCGACGCGGTAGCTACGCGGTGCTCACCGCTCAAGGCCGTCGGGCCTTCGACGACGCGGCTCGCGGTCACAGCGCCAGTGTCGAGGAACTATTCGGCTCGGTCGTCACCGACGAGGAGGCCGCCACCCTGATCGCGGTCCTGGACCGACTCCGTAAACGGATGGAGGACAAGAACAATGAGGCAGCAGCTCATCCGGGCATCGGATCGGCATCATTGGAACAATGAGTGGCTCGAATCGTGGCAGAGCTTTCCCGTGACCGGGAACTTCGATCTCGAGGCCAACGCCCATGGCGTGCTGCTCGTCCACAACGACGACGTCCTACTCGCCGGTGAAGGCCTCGACACCCATCAGCACCGCAATGCCGAGATCCTGACCTGGGTTGTCGACGGGGTTGTCCACCATCGTGATTCGTCGGGCAATGAGGGAGCCATCGCGCCCGGGACCATTCAGCGGATGACCGCCGGACGCGGGATCACGCACTCCGAGGGCAACGGCTCCCCTCGACGCAGCGGACAACGAACCCGAGTCATCCAGCTGTGGCTGGCCCCGGACACCGACGAACTCGAACCCGGCTACGCCGAACGCGATGTGACCGAACAACTCTCGTCTGGTGAACTGACCGTTGTCGCGTCCGGAATGGCGAAACACCTTGACCTCCCGGCGATCTCGTTCGCGAACCGGTATGCGGCGGTGCATGTCGCGCGAATGCCCGCGGGCGGTGCGGTCACCATCCCCGCGGTCCCGTTCGGCCATGTGTACGTGGCGTCGGGTGCGGTGAACGTCGCAGCCACGGGCGACCAGCCTCTGGAAAACGAGCTCAGAGAAGGCGATGCGCTCCGGACGACATCGGCGGGCGCGTTCGAATTGATCGCTGCCGATTCCGGCGCCGAGGTGCTCTTCGTCGAGATGCACGCGAGCTTCGATCGCTAGATTCTCGATGTCCTAGACCTTCGGGAGCACCTCGGCGGCAACGAGTTCGAGGTGATCGATGTCGGAGAGGTCGAGGGTCTGCAGGTAGATGCGGGAGGCACCGGCCTCGCGGTACTGTCCGATCTTCTCGATCACCTCGTCGGGTGTGCCCGCCGCACCGTTCTCGCGGAGTTCGTCGACCTCGCGGCCGATCGCTTCGGCGCGTCGCGCGAGTTCGGATTCGTCACGCCCACAACACAACACGAGTGCGGCAGAGAAGGTCATCGTCTCGGGGCGGCGGCCGCTCGTCGCGCAGGCCGCACGCACCCGGCCGATCTGCTCAGATGCCGCTGCGACCGGTACGAAGGCCACGTTGAACTCATCGGCGAAACGAGCCGCCAGCGCAGGCGTGCGCTTCTTGCCCGCCCCGCCGATGATGATCGGCGGACGTGGCGACTGCGTCGGCTTGGGTAGCGCCGGCGAGTTGGTGAGCGTGAAATGCTCTCCGCGATAATCGAAATGGCGTCCCGCGGGCGTCTCCCACAGACCGGTGACGATCTCCAGGGTCTCCTCGAACCGGTCGAATCGCTCGCCGACACTCGGAAATGGGATCCCGTAGGCGGCGTGTTCTGACTCGAACCAGCCCGCGCCGAGCCCCAATTCGACTCGGCCGCCGCTCATCTGGTCGACCTGGGCAACCGAGATCGCCAGCGGCCCGGGTAGCCGGAACGTGGCCGAGGTGACCAGGGTGCCCAATCGGATGCGGTTGGTATCGCGGGCCAACGCGGCCAAAGTCAGCCAGGCGTCGGTGGGGCCCGGCAGGCCTTCGCCGTTCATGGCGAGATAGTGATCCGACCGGAAGAAGCCGTCGAATCCGAATTCCTCGGTGGCCGTGGCGACCCGGAGAAGATCGTCGTAGGTCGCGCCCTGCTGCGGTTCGGTGAAGATTCGTAGGTCCACGCCTCCACGCTACCGACGGCAAAGCGGCCGCGTCTCAATTCCCGAGCACCACGGGCGACTCCTCGGACGGCCACATGATGATTCGACGTCCGGCCACCGCCGCCCTCGGATTGTTCGGCGGATTGTTCACCTTCCACACCTGTTGCCCTGACGTGAGATCAAACGCCGTCACTGCCGGGGCTTGCAGGACAATGAGACGCTGGCCGTCGGACGCGATCAATGCGGCGTCGGTCAGAAGCCTCGGGACATGGATGCGCGCAGAGGTGATCCGGCCGGTCATCGGGTCGAGGACCGACACCACGTCCTCGGTGCGATCGTCTCGGAGCATCGGACCGGTCGGGCCACCCTCTTTGCCGACGAACGCGACGATCTGAGAGCCGACGACCATGCCCGCTTGACTGTTGCCACTGAATTCCGACCGAGTCTGCTTCCACAACAGGTGCCCGGTGGCCGGATTGGCGGCGCCGATGGTCGTGGAGTCGTAGACGGCGGCATTGGCCATGCGTCCCACGAGCGGGACCGGCGGCACCGCGTCGTCGTAATCGCCTTGCACCAGAACCGGATGCCATCCCTTCAACGACGCCGATTTCGTTCCGTCCACCCGATAGAAGTCGGTACCGTCACGGTCGGCGTTGAGCACCGCGACACCGTCGCGATACACCTCCCACGCCGTGTTGAAGTAGCCGTCCCAGTTGACATCCGCGATGGGCGAACCGCTTTCGGCGTTGAGGAACGTCACGGTGCTTGATTTTGAGTCATCGCGCACGACGATGCCTGCATCGGGAAACACGTACGACGCGGGTGCCGTCCACACCTGCCGTCCAGACAGGTCGAACCCGAGCATCGTATCGGTGAACTCGAAGCCGGTCTTGACGATGATCCGATCAGCGGTCCCGTACATCGGGGGGACACCGGTCATCTCCGGCAACGCGACATTCGTCAGGGTCGCACCGGTCCGTTTGTCGACAATGGCCAGCCCGTATACGGTGCCCGCATTGCCGTTCGCGTAAGCGACACAACCGATCCGGTCACCGGCAATGACGCAGCCCTGGAAGCTCACGCCTGCCGGCGCGCCGGCGCGAAACCGGACAGCGGTGGTGGCGGCGTCGATACCGATCAGCGTCGAGCCGCGGCCGGCGATCACCACCGACATCGAATCGTCGCTGTCGGCGACCGACACCGGCGACGCCGGATCGCCGGGTAAGGGACGCAGGGCGGGCTGAGATGCCAGCGGCGCAACCATTCTCGACTGCGACTCGGGAGGTTTCAGACTCGAGACCTCGGCCGGATGAACGGAATCGTCACCGGCCATCAGCTGATCGTCGTCCGCGCGGGAGACCACCAGTGCGACGATCGCCACCGCCGCAACGATCACCGTCACCAGCGCGACGCCGCCGAGCGCGAACCACGGCCCCAATCGACGCTTGCGAGGCACCGGAGGTGGTGGCGGCGGCGGCCCGAAGCCCGGCGGTGGACCGTACCCCGGCGGAGCGTAGGGCGGTTGTCCGTAGCCCGGCGGAGCGTAGGGCGGTTGCCCGTACCCCGGCGGTGGCCCGTACCCCGGCGGCCGACCATAGGCCGGCCCCGGTGCGTACCGCGGGTCGTATCCACCATTCATCGCCAATCCCCCCACATCCCCAGTTGTTCTCCAGCGACCCTTTACAGCGACCGACTCTTTACAGCGACGCTTCGTCAGCCGTCGACAGCGTCAGCACCGCCTCGACGATGACGTCCTCCTGTTCGATCTCGGCCTCCAGCGCCCTGAGCCGGGTCGCGACGTCGTGCTCACGCAGGTCGCCGACGATGTCGACCGCGGCCACCACGTAGAACTGCATCGGCCCTACGTATTCGACGTGGAGGTAGGTCACCCGGTCGATGTCGTTCGAGGCGAGCAGTCGCTCCAGGATGCGGTCGCGGATGCCGGGCACGGCCGGCTGACCCAGCAGGAACTCACTGTTGCGTTTGATCAGGAAGACCGCGATCACGCCCAGCAGGATGCCGACCAGAATGGAGCCAAGCGCGTCCCACATCGCGTTGCCGGTGAGCTGGTGCAGCGCCATACCGGTGGCCGCGATCGCCAGGCCGATCAGCGCTGCCGCGTCCTCGAAGAACACCGCACGCAGCGTCGCCAACGACGTCCGACTCACGTACCGCAGCGGATGCATCGACATCCGCTTGCCACCCTGTTTGGCCTGCCGCACGGACTGTACGAACGAAACACCTTCGAGCACCGCCGAGATGGCCAGCACGACGTAACCGACCAGGTAGTCCGAGTCGGCCTCCGGATGCAGCAGCGCGGTGATGCCGTGCATGACCGAGACCGCGGCACCCACCGCAAACAACCCGAAGGCGGCGAACATCGACCAGATGTAGGTTTCGCGGCCGTGGCCGAACGGGTGGCGCCGGTCCCGACCACGCGATCCGCGACGTTCGGCGATCAGGAGGAAGACCTCATTGCCGGCGTCAGCCCACGAGTGGGCCGATTCGGCCACCATCGAGGCCGAGCCGGTGATGACCGCGGCCACTGTCTTGGCGATGGCAACCAGTACGTTCATCGCGAACGCGATGACCACGGTCACCTTCGAGTCGGAAGGTTCAGGGTCGGCCACCTCGCCATCATGGCATCACCAACCGCACAGCGGCCGGATGCGTCGGGTATTACTGTGAGCCAGTGCAACGACCTGCGATGCCTGCCAAGGCTCGACAATGGTTCATGTCCGACTCGACGACCGAGCCCGCCCGACACATGGGCCCCCACGGCGTACCCGCCGAATCCGCGCACACCCATCCGTGGTGGAAGGTCATGTGCCTGACCGGCGTCGACTACTTCTCGACGCTGGGCTACCAGCCGGGTATCGCCGCACTGGCCGCGGGCGCGATCGCCCCGCTGGCGACCATCGTGCTGGTCGCGCTCACGTTGTTCGGCGCGCTCCCGGTTTATCGGTACGTGGCCCGCAAGTCGCCCAACGGTGAGGGCTCCATCGCGATGCTCGAGCACCTCCTGCCGCGTTGGGGCGGAAAGCTTTTCGTCCTGGTGCTGCTCGGATTCGCCGCCACCGACTTCCTCATCACGATGACACTGTCGGCGGCCGACGCGACGGCCCACTTCGTCGAGAACCCGCTGATCCCACACTCATTCGCGAACTATCCGATTCTGATCACGCTCATTCTGCTCGGCCTGCTCGCCGCGGTGTTCCTGCGCGGATTCACCGAGGCGATCACCGTCGCGGTCGGGCTCGTCGCGGTCTACCTCGCCCTGAACCTGGTGGTCGTCGTGGACGGAATCGTCCGCATCATCGCCTCACCACACGTCATCGTCGACTGGCGTCAGGCGATGGTCACCGAACACGGAAACGCGTGGATGATGATCGCGATCGCGCTGATCGTCTTCCCCAAACTCGCCCTGGGTCTGTCCGGTTTCGAGACCGGCGTCGCGGTGATGCCCCAGATCAAGGGCTCCCCCACCGACACCGAACGATTCCCGCGGGGGCGCATCGTCGGCGCCCGCCGGTTGCTCACCACCTCCGCGCTGATCATGAGTTGTTTCCTGATCGCCAGCAGCATCGTGTGCACCACGTTGATCCCCGAGGCCGACTTCCAGGCCGACGGACCGGCGAACGGCCGGGCACTGGCGTTCCTCGCGCACGAGTACCTCGGTCCGGTGTTCGGCACCGTCTACGATGTCAGCACCATCCTGATTCTGTGGTTCGCCGGAGCGTCGGCGATGGCCGGGTTGCTCAACCTGGTTCCCCGGTACCTGCCCCGCTACGGCATGGCGCCCGACTGGGCCCGAGCCAACCGTCCGCTCGTCGTGGTGTTCGCGGTGATCGCGTTCGCCGTCACCATCTATTTCCGTGCCAGCGTCGACGCGCAGGGCGCGGCGTATGCCACCGGTGTGCTGGTGTTGATGACGTCGGCGTCGGTGGCGGTGACACTGTCGGTTCGTAAGCGTCGAAAACGCCGGGCGACAATAGCGTTCGCGCTGATCGCGGTGATCTTCCTCTACACCACCATCACCAACGTCTTCGAACGTCCGGAAGGTGTGCAGGTGGCCGCGTTCTTCATCGTCGCCATCATCGTCGTGTCGTTTGCCTCGCGATTCAATCGCGCCTTCGAATTGCGTTCCAATTCCATCGAATTCGACGCGGAGGCACGACACATCATCGCCGCCGCCGCCCGGGAGGGCGTGCTGGAGATCGTCACGCACGACCCCGATGTGCGGTCGTTGCACGAGTATCACGAGAAGGAAATCCAGCAGCGCGCGGAAAGCCACATCCCGGACGCATCGCACATCATCTTCCTCGAGGTGAACGTGACCGATTCATCGGAGTTCGCCACTGATCTGTTGGTACACGGCAAAACCCGGACCGGCGGTCACCGAATTCTGTGGGTGGATGCCGCGGCCATCCCCAACACCATCGCCGCGGTGCTGCTGGCCATGCGCGACACCACCGGGGTGAACCCGAACGTGTATTTCGAATGGAGCGAAGGCAATCCGTTCACCAACCTGATCAGGTTCCTGTTCATCGGCGAGGGGGAGGTCGCCCCGGTCACCAGGGAGGTGCTCCGCCGGGCCGAACCCGACATCGCCCGACGCCCGTTCGTCCACGTCGGCTGAGAACTGCATCGTCGCAGCGGTGGTGGCCACCTCGTCACGCGGCATCGACGACACCACAGCGTCGTCGGCAACCGCGGGTCGGAAAAGGTGAACACCTGACACCACTTTCAGTCAATCACCCCACAGAAGGGGGTGTGTTGGGTTGGACCGCAGCAATATTCACGCGTCAACACTGAAAGCATGCATCATCGAATTTGCACTACCGACAGACCAGCAAGGGGGTCTGACAAAACCGGTCGGGCGGCGGTGCGAGGTCTCGATACGCCCTCGGCTGGCGCCTCGCGCTACTCGACCAGCGGGTGGGGCGCGACCGGCAGTTGGTAAGCGGCGCAACGAAATCCGCCGGAACAGAAACCCCCAATCTCGCTAGAAACACTACGCGTGCGTAGTGTTTCTAGCGAGAATCGGTGTTTTTGTCCTCCGGGGCGTGCCCAGTCAACGTCGAACCGCGCCCAGTCAACGGGCAACTGCCACAACCGAACTGCCGAGGGCGCCGTCAACGCGGGCGAGGGCGCTCTCAACGCGGGCGAAGGCGCCGTCAACGCGGGCGAGGGCGCCATCAACGCCGCGGAGGGTGCGCCAACGCCATGCCGCGGCCAGTCAACGCATCGAGCAACCCAATCCCTCGCCGCACTCGCTCCGAACCCCTTGGTGTTACGTCCCCCACATCGAGGAGCAATCATCATGCGTAAACCAGTCCGCCTCGCGCTCGGGTTCGTGGTCGCCGGAGCCGGTGCAGCCGCGATCTCGCTGGCCGCCGGTCCGTCGGCGCAGGCCGCGCCCCAGGTCTGTCCGGCGCTACCGGGCCAGTCGTCGACGATGACGAACTGCTCGGCGGAATCCGGGAAAACCGGACTGGCTCTGGCGATCGTCGACAACGGCGGCAAGGCTGCGGTCACCGCCGACAACTCGTCCGGACCTGCGGCAATCGCCATGGGCAAGGGTGCCGAGATCACCATGGTCGGAGACAAGCCCGGCCTGTCCATCGCCATCGCCGGACCGGGCGCCAAGGTGTCGATCGGCGGCGGCAAGCCCGCCACCTGCACCGGCGGTCAGGCATTTGCCGGTGACCTCCTGACCCTCACCGGCTGCACCTCCTAAAAGCCTGCCGGCCAGAGGGCCGGTGGTGTGCGTTGGTCAGGTCGCCTATGTCGCCCCCTTCACATACGCGGCCTGGCCGACGTGCTGGGCATCGTCGTCGACGATGCTCACCAGCCGAACACCCAGTGTCACAGGGGGATTCCACCGCTCGTCGACGATCCAGTCGAGATCGGCGTCAGTGAGGCCACTCAGGTATTCGAGGGTCGCGCGATGGGTGGCGTCGTAGTAGTCCCGCAACAGGGCCGGATCGGTGACCACCACCTTGCCGACGTCCTGCGGGCTGTGCCCGTACCCGGTGTCGCCGGGCGGCAGCGGCAACCCGAACGCCTCGAACCAGCCGCCCGAGGTCCAGACCTGTTCGGTTCCGGCGACGTCGGCGACCTGTGCGTCTTGCACACGGGTCAGATGCCAGACCAGCCACGCGATCGAATTCGACTGCGATGTCACACGATAGGCGAGCTGCACGGCGGTGATGTCGTCGAGCACAGTGTGTACATTCTCCGACACTCGGCCGATGGCGTCGATGAGGACCTCTGTTGAGCGCATGACTTAAACATCTACTCCTCGACAGCGGGGTAGGTTATCCGCGTGATCAAACACGGGGTGGGAGCGCTCGGGGCAATCGGCATGATGCTGCTCGGCGGATGTGGCTCGATCGACGGTCATGCCGTCGCAGCCGACGACACTGTCCCGACCACAACGACGTCGTCTTCCCTGTCATCGACCGCGCCGACGCCCGAAGAGAGCACGGCCGCGCCGTCGACGCCAACCGTCCCGTTCACCGGTGATCCGGCCACCGTTCGGTGTAAGGCCTACGACACCTACTCCGAGGCCGACCAGGATCGAATCCTGCACGCACTCAAACCCGATGTCCCCCAGGACCGAGCCGTATTCCTCCGGGCCTCGGTGATGCTGTTCTGCTCGGCGAGCCTGGCCCGCAACGACGATCCCCTGGTGGTCGACGCGTTCGACATCAACAAATTCCCCCAGTGACATAGGACAGCTGACACAAGACCGCTGACACAAGACTGGGTGGTCGCGTCAACTTAGGTTCGCGCTGCGCCCAATTCTGGCCATCTGCTGAGCTGATCCGCACCATCTCCTGGTGCCAGAACCTCAACGGCCGTCACGGCCCATCCGCTTCAACGCCTTCGACATGAACTGTGTGGCGCACCAGTCCCCCGGTCTGTGGCGCCATCCCGACGACCGATCGTGGGACTACAACACCCTCGATTACTGGGTGAATCTCGCGAAACTGCTGGAGACCGGCGGATTCGACGGCCTGTTCATCGCCGACGTCCTCGGCACCTACGACGTCTACGCCGGCAACGACGAGGCGGCCATCCGCCAGGGCGCGCAGATCCCGGTCAACGACCCGCTGCTGCTGGTCAGCGCGATGGCGCATGCCACCGAACATCTCGGTTTCGGTGTCACCACCGGCACCGGATTCGAGCATCCGTATCCGTTCGCGCGCCGGTTGTCGACGCTGGATCACCTGACGAAAGGCCGCATCGGCTGGAACGTCGTCACCGGTTACCTGCCGTCGGCCGCACGCAACATGGGCGACGACGACCAACTCGCCCACGACAGCCGTTACGACCACGCCGACGAGTACCTGACCGTGCTCTACAAGCTGTGGGAGGGCTCGTGGGAACGCGACGCGGTGCGCCGCGACCGCGCGGCGGGCATCTTCGCCGACCCGGCCAAGGTGCACCACATCGGCCATCAGGGTGAGCATTTCACCGTTCCGGGCATCCACCTCTCCGAGCCGTCGCCGCAGGGCTCGCCGGTGATCTACCAGGCCGGCGCGTCGACCAGGGGCCGACGCTTCGCCGCCCAAAACGCCGAGGCGATCTTCGTCGCCGCACCCACCAAAGCCATTCTGCGACAAGTGGTTGCGCAGATCCGCGACGAGCTGGTCGCCGCCGGCCGCGATGCCTACGACGCGCGCATCTACACGCTGCTGACCATCATCACCGACGAGACGTCGGAAGCAGCCCACGCCAAGGCAGAGGACTACCGACGCTACGCCAGCGACGAGGGTTCGCTGGTCTTCATGTCCGGCTGGATGGGCATCGATCTGGCCTCCTACGACATCGACGAACCGATCGGCAATGTCGAATCCAACGCGATCCAGTCGGCGGTCGCCGCATTCCAGCAGGCAAGCGAATCCGGCGAGGAGTGGAAGGTTCGTGACATCGCCGCCTGGGGTGGCATCGGCGGCATGGGTCCGGTGCTGATCGGATCGGGCGACGAAGTCGCCGAGGCGCTCGAATCATGGGTGGCCGAAACCGACGTCGACGGCTTCAACCTGGCATATGCGGTCACGCCCGGCACCTTCGCCGACGTCATCACCCACGTGGTCCCCGCCCTGGAACGACGCGGACGTTATCAGCGCGAGTACACGCCGGGAACATTGCGGCACAAGCTGTTCGGCCGCGGCGACTACCTGCCCGATAACCACCGCGGAGCCGCCTACCGTCCCGGCGGGCCACTGTCGACCATCGACGATTCGGTCCGCAACCCGACCGTCCACCTCGACGACCTCAGCGGGAGTTCACGATGATCGAGGTCGAGAACCTCCGAAAGGTGTTCGGCACCAAGGAATCCGAGACGGTCGTGCTCGACGACGTGACCTTCGGCGTCGACGGCGGTGAGGTCCTCGCCGTCGTCGGGCCGTCGGGTGCGGGCAAATCCACCCTCGCCCAATGCCTCAACCTCCTGCAGCGCCCGACGTCGGGAAAGGTGATCGTCAACGGCGACGATCTGGCCAACCTCGACTCGGCCGCCCTGCGCAACGCCCGACGCCGCATCGGCACGGTGTTCCAGTCCTCGAGCCTGCTCTCGCGACGCACCGCGGCACAGAATGTGGCGTTGCCGCTGGAGTACCTGGGTGCCACCAAGGCGTCGACCAAGGCACGGGTGGACGAGCTGCTGGACCGAGTCGGCATGTCCGACAAGGCCGACAAGTATCCGCATCAGCTCTCCGGCGGCCAGCGACAGCGCGTCGGCATCGCCCGCGCGCTCGCACTCAAGCCGTCGGTGCTGCTCTCCGACGAGGCGACCTCCGGCCTGGATCCGCAGGCCACCGACTCCTTCCTGGAACTGCTGGCCGACGTCCGCGACGAACTCGGGCTCGCCGTCGTGTTCATCACCCACGAGATGGACACCATCGTCAAGATCGCCGACAAGGTCGCGCGACTGGATCACGGACGGATCGTCGAACAGGGTGCGCTGGTGGATCTGGTGCTCGATCCCGATTCCAGCCTCGGACAATCACTTCGACCACGCGGCGCGGCGGCCCCCGTCGCCGACGGACAGGTCCCGCTGCGGGTCACCTACAACTCCGTCGCGGTACCGGCCGACTGGATCAGCCGGGTGGGCACCGCGATCGGCACCTCGATCGGCGTGCTCGGCGCCAACGTACAGACCGTCGAGGGTGTGTCGGTCGGCGAGTTCACGGTGTCGGTGGCAGCCGGCCACGTCGGCCAATTCATCTTGGCCACACAGGATCTCGGCATCACCGCACGCATCGTCGACGCCGCACCGGCGGAGGTGGCGGCATGAGTACCGCGCCCACCACCGTCGACCTGGCCATCTCCATTCCCACCAATGAGATTCCCGGACTGCTGATCCCGGCCTTCATCGACACCGTCCTGATGGTGAGCATCGTGATGGTCGTCGTGCTGCTCGTCGGTGTGCCGCTGGGCGCGTTGGTCCACAACCTCGCTCCCGGTGGGCTTTTCGAGAACCGGGCCCTGCACACCCCGCTGTCGTGGGTGATCAGCGTCGGACGATCCTTGCCCTTCCTGGTGCTGATGACCGCGATCATCCCGTTCACGCGGCTGATCACCGGCACCAATATCGGTATCGCCGCCGCGGTGGTGCCGATGTCCATCGCGGGTATCGCGTTCTTCACCAGGATCGTGGAGAACTCGCTGCGGTCGGTACCGACGTCGGTGATCGACGTCGCCAAGGCGTCGGGCGGGTCCAACGCCCAGATCATCTGGAAGGCACAGGTTCCCGAGGCGCTGCCGAACATCGTCGGCGGCCTCACGATCAACACGATCGCGATGATCGAATACTCCACCATCGCCGGCACCATCGGCGCCGGCGGCCTCGGCTACATCGCCGTCACCTACGGCTACCAACGCTTCGACCACGGCGTCATGATCGCAACCATCATCACGCTCGTCATCACCGTCGCCGCCATCCAGGTGATCGGCGACACCCTGGTCCGGCACCTCACGCCGGAACAGTCGATTCGCTCCCGACGCTGAAAGGCACCACTTCTCATGTCTCAAACCACTGACACCACAAGCAGTCCCGGCGGCGGCACGGCCACCACACAGCCGCCCGGTTCCGGCATCGAACTCAATCGTCGTCGACGCTGGCCGATCTTCGCCGCGATCGCCGTGGTCGTGGTTGTGGTCGCCGGCTTCATCGGTTGGCGCTTCGCCGGCTCGGATGCCAAGTCCGCCAACGAAACCCCCGGCGCAACGCTGACCGTGGTGACCGCCGAAGGTAACGCCACCGAGGAGGCGCTGGTCAAGTTCATCGCCGACAAGGTCGCCCCCAAGCACGGCATCAAGATCGCCTTCAAGGGACTGTCGGATTCGACGACGCTCAACCGCGCGGTGAGCGACGGCGAAGTCGCCGGCACCGTGTACCAGCACAAGCTGTGGCTCTCGCAGGTGCTCGCCGCCAACCCCGACTTTCAGGAAGAAGCCGCCACACCGGTGTTCCGATGGGGATTCGGCATCTGGTCGGACAAGGTCGCCAACCCCGCCGACCTGCCGCAGAACGCGAAGGTCTCGCTCTATTCCGATCCGGCGAATGAGGCCCAGGGCCTGTGGCTGCTCGAACGTGCCGGTCTGATCACCCTCAAGCCCGGCGTCGACAAATGGAAGGCGACCCAGAACGACATCGCCACCAACCCGAAGAACCTGCAGTTCGTGCTGCTCGACTTCGCGGCGCAGTCGCGGTCGCTGCCCGACCTGGACGCAGCCGTCGGCTACACCGAGTACTACCTGGCCGCGGGTGCCGACATCAAGAAGCAGATCTTCGCGCCGCCGGCCCCCGACGAGTTCGCCGGTCAGCTGACCATCGGCAGCAAGTGGAAGGACACCGACAACATCAAGAAGCTGGTCGCGACGTTCTCCGACCCGGCGGTCCAGGAATTCCTGCGCACCGACCCGTCGGTCCAGAACATCCTGCTTCCCCTGTAGGCGTCGTCGAAACCCTGGGCAGGTATCTCCTGCGTCGGTGACGACATAGAGTTCACGGCGTGAACAGCAGATCCCCCGCTCGCACCACAGGCCATGGTCATGGCCACTCGCACAATCTGTCCGACATCCCGGCGACATTGTCGCCGTTCGCGAAATGGTTCGTGATCGTCGCTCTGGCAGTCATCGGTGCAGGTGTGGTCGCGGGCGGGGTTCTGCTGTGGCCGGACAAGCAGGATCATCCGATCCCGACGCAGTTCCGTTCGGCCGACGGCGGATCGATCAAGACCGTCGACGGCGAGGTGGTCAGCCAGACCCGCGGCACCTGCCTCAACCCGCTGGCCGGGACCGTCGCCCCGACGTCGACCATCGAGATCGACGGCGCGGGCACCGGCCCGTGCATCCAGAACGTGGTTCGGCTCGATTCGGGCACCGACATGGGCAAGTTCACCCTGCTCGAGGTCCCGACGAACCGCGCGCAATCCGGGACCGGGCCCGACTCGGTCGCCCCCGACCCGAATACCCTCGACCAGCCGCAGGCGGGTCAGCCGACATTGCACACCGGCGACAAGATCCGGCTCAGCGTGGTGCCCGACCCGACCGGCGAGGTGCGCTACACCTTCTATGACTTCCGTCGGTCGGTGCCGATTCTGTTGTGGGCGATCCTGTTTGTCGCGGCCATCGTGCTGGTCGCGGCATGGAAGGGTCTGCGCTCGATCATCGGTCTGGTCTTCGCGTTCCTGGTGATCGGGGTCTTCACGCTGCCGGCCATCCTCAACGGTGAATCACCGGTGGCGGTGGCGGTGGTCTCGTCTGCGGCGATCCTGTTCGTCGTGCTCTACCTCGCCCATGGGATCAGCCTGCGTACCAGCTCGGCTCTGCTCGGCACGCTGAGCTCGCTGATCCTGGCCGGTGTGCTGAGTTGGCTGGCGATCCGGACGATGCACCTGACCGGTCTATCCGGTGATCAGACCACCAATCTGCAGGTCTATCAGGGCAGCATCTCGATCAGCGGTCTACTGCTGGCCGGTTTCATCATCGGCACCCTGGGTGTGCTCAACGACGTGACCATCACCCAGGCATCGGCGGCCTTCGAACTCGCGGCGGCCGGCGAGCCGTCGCGGCTGGCCACCTTCCGGGCCGCGATGCGGGTGGGCCGCGACCACATCGCGAGCACGGTCTACACGCTGGTCTTCGCTTACGCCGGCAGCGCGCTGCCGCTGCTGCTGTTGTTCTCCGTCGCGCAGCAACCGATCGGGTCGCTGCTCACCACGGACGCCGTCGCGGTGGAACTCGCACGCTCGTTCGTCGGCGGTATCGCGATCGCGTTGTCGGTGCCGTTGACGACGTTCATCGCCGCCGCCCTGGCCCGTCCGGCCGGCGCCCCGGCAGCGGGCACGTCCGGCGAGCGTGGACGTCCGGTCGTCGACGACACACCGCAGCGCCTGCGCACCGGCGAACTCCGCGCTGTACAGATCGAACCCATCGACGCCGAGCCGGCACCGTCGACGATCACCACCGGCCGGCACGCCAGGATCGAGGACTGAGCGGCTACGCGAGTCGCCCGCTCAGCCGGCGCACCGGCCCATCGGGAGCTGAACGAGATTGCGGCTCAACCACATCCCCATCTGGTTGAGCATCGCAGTCCCGTCCTCGAACTTCCCGCTACGCGGGATGGCCGCCATCGACACCGCCACTTGTCCCTTGGTGGTGCCGATGAAGCCGAGCTGACGGACCAGCATGCCGCGATCGGCCCCGACCGCCGGTCCCCAACCGCCTTTGACCGCGGTGATCGCGCCTTGATCGCGGCCGACGCGGGCGATACCCCACTGTTGGTTCGGCGCAACAGAACTCATCAGCCGGATCACGTGTTCACTGCCGGGCAGGCACGGCAGGTGTGCACCGAAGGTCGCCTGGTCGGCCAACGACCACGGCGTGTAGCCGGGATACGACGGCGGGTTGTCGATTTCCGAGCTGACCCGGGTGACCGTGTCATGCCCTTCACGCAACACTCCCGACACGGCGTCCACCGAGGAACGTCCACCGCCGAGTGAACCCCAGAGATCACCGGCAGCGTCGTTGTCGGAGAAGGTGATCGCCTTGTCCTCCTTCTCCGCCACCGCGGCGCCGTTCTTGCGTTCGGCGGCCAGCGACACCGGGACCTTGAGCGTCGACCACGCCCGGCCCGTCTTCAGGCCACCGTACGACCAGGCGGTGTCACCACCGATCGGAACGATCGATACCCCGAACTGTCCCGGGTACTTGGCGCGCATCGACTTCTCCACCGGCGTGAAGCTCGACGCCAACTTCTTCTGCGGCGACGCGTAGGGGACGAAGAGCTTGTCGAACGGCGCGGGCAGTGGTGGCAGTGTGATCCCGGGCGGCAACATGATCGGTGCGGGCGCAGGCGCGGCCGACGCCACCCCGGCGGTTCCGGCGACACCCACGCAGGCCGCAAGAGCGGCGGACACCACCACGACAGCAAACGAACGCTTGATCACACCAGTCACATTCACCTCCTGAGCCACACCAGTAACAAGGAGACTAGGGGTTGACCGACCGGTTGACCAACCGGCGAACTCCGACGATTCGAACTGATGCGCCGCCGTGAGCGAGTTGTTACCCGGCGGGGCAACCAGCGTTCAGCGGAACGGCCGATCGCACGCCGTCGGCCAATCCCGCGGCATAGGCGGAAATGTCGGCCGGGGTCAGCGCCAGTGACCCTCCCCGGCCTTGCGCGGAGTACTCGTTGTAGACCCAGGGCACGCGCGTCGAGATCAGCGAGATGATCGGGATGTTGCCCGACCAGAGCGGCGCCCGGCCACCGAAGTCGTTGTCGGTCACCGCCACCGGGTGCCCTTCTGCGGCAGTGCGGGCAACGGCCACCCGCTGCGATGCGCGTTCACTGGCGCGAGCCGTCGACTCGGTGGTGAACGTTATCCGGGTGACGGTGCCGTTGGGCCCGACCCCTTCCCGATAGAGCCCCACCCGTTGCGGGAAGACCGCGTTCACGCCCGGGCTGGTGTGGATGCTCAGTGCGAGAACGGCGCCGGCACGTTCGGCCCGGCCGACCCGCTCGCGATAGGTCACGCTCTGATCTACCGATTGCTTGAGCAACACCACCCGATAACCATTGCCGACCAACGTGTTCCGCACCTGTTGGGCAACCGCGAACACATCGTGGTCCTCGGCACCGTTCGGATAATCGATCTGCGCGGCACCCGTGACCGGATCAAAGGAATCGATGCGCACCGGGTTGTGACCGGGATCCAAGGCGATCGTCGGTGGCGCGCACGGTGGCGACGACGACGCGGCAGACGTCGCCGCGTACGCCGAACCAGCTGCCGGAGCTGTGGACAACCGGGTCGACGACACGGCACGCGGGGCGGCCGAGTCCTGGCCGCAACCGGCGACGACCGTGATCACCGCCAGCGCCAGCCACAGCATCCGCGCTCGCGGGTTCGGCGTCAGCATCGGCCGCGTGGTAGACGAGAAATGTTGCGATTCAACCAGTTTGCGACCGCATTGAGGGACGCGATGCCCTCGCCCATCGACGAGCCGACGGTGCTCATGGCGATCGCGGTCATCGTCGAGTCGCGGTAGGTGATCAGACCGATCTGGCGCACAACATATCCGGCCGTCTGGCCGGGACCCCAGCCACCTTTCACCGCGGTCATCTTCGGTGCGGCCATCACCTCCACACCCCACTGCTGGTTACCCGCCACCTGCCCCATCAGCGATACGACGTGCTCGGTGCCGGGCAGGCACGGCAGGTGGGCGGTGAAGGTGGCGGCGTTCGAGAGTGGCCACAGGGTCTGCCCGAAGATCGTGTAACCGGATCGAAGGCGTTGCGAGGGAACGACTGTGGTGGCGTCGCCACCTTCCCGGAGCACCCCGGTGACGGCCGCCGACGCGGTTGCGTTGTCGCCCAGCGATGCCCAGAGCTGCTCGGCGGAAGCGTTGTCGGAGTTGATGATCGCGTTGGTCTCCGCTGCGGTGGGCCCGTTGGCACGTTGCGCGGCCACCGCCAGCGGGACTTTGATCGTCGACCACGCAACCACCGGTGCCGACCGACCCAACACGATCGGCGCCGCCGCGGACTTCCCCACCGGTGCGATGGCCACCCCGACCGGCACACCCAACCGGGCGAACTCTGCCGCGAGCGGCCCACCTGCCGATGTCGACGCCGTTGGTGGCACCGAAGACACCGACGATGGCTGCGCGGTCACCGTCACGGTCACCGGTGACACCGGGGTGTTCGACGTCGACGTCGCACATCCGGCCACCAACGGAAGTGCACCGAAACACACCACAGCCCAACACATCACGACGCGTCGACGCGCATTCATCTTCTTCGGTGTCACCGACACATCCCCAACCGACACGTCCTCAGTAGATGTTGACCACGGCATCGTTGCCGCCGCGGCAGGTGACGATGGCCCCCTCCGGGGCGCACACCATTGTGTAGGAGATTCCGGTGACGGGACTGTAGGCGACGACGGCCCGCGCGCCACCCTTGGGCCCCGAACGCAGATATTCATCGCGCACCACCTGGGCAAACGGACAGCTGGTCACACCGTTGCCGACACCCACCGTCGCATCGCAGGCGCTCGATCCGGCCGGCGGTGCGACCGGGGCGGCCGGTGCAGCGGCCGATGGCGTGATCGTCTGAGTGACCGTCGGCGTCGACGGTCCGGCGGCGGTGGTCGATTCCGCCCGCTGGTGCAGCACCCAGTAAGCCGCCAGGGCGAGCAGCCCGACGACGGCGACGGCGAGGATGCCGATGAGCGGAATGGCGATCGCGCGGTCGGCGCGCTGCTTACCCGGTGGTTGTTGTGGCATTGGTGGATATGCGATCGGGTACGGCCCCGATGTGGCGGCGTATCCCTGTCCCAGGCTCTGCGGTTCCGAGATCGTCGGGTACGGCACGGAATCGGAATAGGCCAGCGGCTCGGAGACCTGCCGGACCTGGGTCGCCGGATACTCGATGTTCGAGAACTGCGGGATCAGTGTTGGTGGCGCCGCGCCAGACGACGGGGCATCGGTGTCACCGCTGCGCTCACCGGCGGCCAGGACGGTGGTCGGTTGGTCCGCGGATTCCTCGTCGAGCTGACCGCGGGTCAGGTCCTCGGTCAGCGCGCGGCGTGCCGCCTGCGCGAGTGCTCCGGCGGAGGAGAATCGCTGCCCGGGTTCACGGTCGAGTCCTTTGGCGATGACCACGTCGAACGCGGCAGGCACCGCGTCGTTGAGGGCGCTCGGCGACGGCGGCGGATCGAGCACCACCGCCTTGATGACCGCACTCACGGTATCGGCCGGATGTGGCACCCGGCCGGTCAGGCATTCGAACAACACACAGGCGAGCGCGTAGATGTCGGTGGATGCCGTCACCGGGGCGGAGTCGAAGAGTTCCGGTGCCATATACGCCAACGAGCCGATCGCGGTGCCGACCTGGGTGAGGTGGGTGTCGTTGCCGGAGTAGGCGATTCCGAAGTCGACGAGGTAGCAGAAGTCGTTGTCGGAGACGAGGATGTTCTCCGGTTTCACATCCCGGTGGATGAGTCCGTCGGCATGGGCGGCGTCGAGCGCGGACGCGATCTGTTCGATGATCGACACCGCACGCTCCGGCGTCAGCTTCTTCTCCCGCCGCAACAGTGCCCGCAGATCGCCGCCGGGGACCAGGCGCATGTCGAGGTAGAGGACTCCGTCGATCTCGCCGAAATCGTGGATCGGGACGATGTGCGGCTCACCCAGGCGGGCCGCGGCGCGCGATTCCCGACGGAATCGTTCCTGGTAGTCGTCGTCTCCGGTCAGTCCCGCGGTGAGCAGTTTCAGCGCGACCGTGCGGTCACGCCGGGTGTCATGGGCGCGGTACACCTCGCCCATGCCACCTCGGCCCAGCAACGATTCGAGTCGGTAGGGGCCGAACTCCGAGCCGACGCGCGATTCCGCCATGGAGCGATCATACGCGCTGGTAAAGACGCAGTTTGTCAGCTGTTAAGACTAATGCTGCCGCTGCGCCGCCGTCCGACGGCGTCGGTCACAGCACCCCGTGCAGCGGCGGGTTCTCGCCGCGCAACACGTATCGGCCGATGTGCTGATACTTCCAGCGAACCGGGTCGTGCAGGGTGTGGGTCCGTGCGTTGCGCCAGAAGTGATCCAGACGCAGATCGGCTCCGGCACTGCGTGTTCCACTGACCTCGAACAGCGCCGAGGTCACGCTGTTGGCCACCCGGTCGGCGACCGCCTTGGCCGTGGCGACCGCGATCGACGCGTCGACGAGCGCCTGCGGATCGGGTTCGGTGCCATCCTTGGTCGCATGATCGACGGCCGCTCCGGCCGCGACCAGCAGCGCCTCGGCCGAGGCGACCTCGACGGCGAGTTCACCGAATCGCTGCACCACCAGCGGGTCGTCGACGGCGCGATCCACCTGCGCCTCGAACCACGGCCGGGACTTGGTGCGCACAAACTCGGCCGCGGATTCGAGTGCGCCGCGGGCGATTCCGGCGTCGATGGCCACGTGCAGCAATTGCGCGAACGCCCCGTAACCGGTGGGCGCCGACACCGCAGGTGAACGCTGCACGAGATCCACCGGGTCGACGACGACGTCGGTGAAACGTACGGTGCCCGAGCCGGTCGTCCGCTGCCCGATGCCATTCCAGTCGTCGATGATCTCCACCCCCGGCGCGTCGGCCGGGATGAACGCGACGTACTCGCCGGGCGTCAGATCGCCGGCGGGGTCGTCGAGTCGCGCGAGCACCGCGAGGGTGTGGGCGAACAATGAGCCGGTCGCATAGAACTTCTCGCCGGTCAGCAGCAGTCCCTGCCCCGAACCTTCCGGTCCCGGGATGAGCCGGGTGGCGATGTCGGCGATCGTCTTACCGCCCCGCTCGGACTGTGCGTTCGCAATTCGCCCACCCGCCAGCACGTCGGCGAACTGACGTGCCGCGAGAGCGTCATTGGCGTTGAGCCGCAACAGGTTCAAGTAAACGAAGTGGCTGTGCGGAATCTGCGCGATGTTCGGATCGGCCGCCGCTATCCGACGCGTGACGTCGGCGACGACGCTCGGTGCGAGGTCTGGTCCGCCCCAGCGGGCCGGCACGGTGATCGCCAACAGCCCACTGCGCGAGAGTTGTTCGATCTCCTCGTGCGGGAGCCGACGATCCCGGTCACGCTCGACGGCACCTGCCGCGATGGCGGCCGCGAAGGCATCTGCGGCCGTCCGGGCGGCGTCGGCTGTTTCGATGCGCGCAGCGCCGGAATCGGCGGGAGTGGAACGAACTGTCGTGGTGGTCACGACGAACCATCGTCGTGCACCCCGAGACCGGACGCCAGGGTTGTGCTCAGCTTGGTTTCCACTGCCCCATGCCCAGGAACGTCATGACGAGTTGTCGTTGGGTGCGCTCCACGAGTTCTTTCTCCGCGCCGACGCCGCGGTGGTCACCGTCGAGCAGATCGGCGACGGCGGTCAGCATGATGGTGACGATCAGATCCGCGGCGATCTCGAGGTCCTCGGACTGCCATTGCGCGAGGTCGGGCATCCGGGACAGGTCGATCGCGAGCTCGCGGGAGAACAGTCGTAGTTCGGTGTCGATGGCCCGCCGGATCTCGGCGACACCACCGTGCTGCTCACGGACCAGGAAGCGGAACTGCGCCTCGTTCTCGTGCACGTGGCGCAACAGGATGTCCAGGGAGTTGCGCGCCGTCGGCAGCGCCTGCTGGGCGGCGAGGTCGCGTCGGCCTTCGCGCACGGTGCTGCGCAGCACCCGCATCGAATCCTCGACCAGGGTGACACCGAGGTCCTCCATCGAGGCGAAGTGACGATAGAAGGCCGTGGGAACGATGCCGGCGCCGCGGGCGACCTCACGCAGGCTGATGCTCGCGAAACTGCGGTCGGCAACGAGATCCATCGTCGCATCGAGCAACGCCTGCCGCGTACGTCCCTTGCGTTGCGCCCTGCTCTCCACGTCCGGCTCGTCATCACGCGAGGAACGCGGCCGGCGTCCATCGCTGTGATGTCTGGTCCGGGTCACAGAGCGAGTGTATGTGCCTGGTCGGCATCGTCCACGCCTCGACGCCGCAGGTGGCGGTCCCATGTCCGACTTCGTGATGGCGGTCACATTAATGTCCCTTGACGAACACCCCGCGAGATATGCCACACTTCTTGTGTACAGATGTTCACTCAAACGGTGATTCCCTGCACAACCGACAGCCAAAGACATAGGTCAGCAGCCCAGAACAAAGGTACAGATCATGGCCATCCGATTACCAGCCGTCGTCGGCTCCATCGTGGAGGCGGCCCTCACGCCGCATCCGGTGGACCGCTATCTCGAACTCGTCGATCCGATGCTCACCTGGCGCGATCTGCGCGCCGAGGTCATCGAGGCGACCCACCCGACCGACCGCACACTCCGACTCGTCCTGCGTCCCACCCGTCAGTGGAAGGGACATCAGGCCGGACAATACGTCCAGGTCAGCACCGTCATCAACGGCGTCCGGCAGACCCGGTGCTTCTCCCCGTCCAATGCATCGTCGACTCCGCGTGGCGACATCGAACTACTGATCACCGTCAACGACGACGGCATCGTCTCCAAGCACCTGCGGCACACCGCCAAGCCGAGCACCGTGCTCGGACTGTCGCAGGCCGCCGGTGAGTTCACCCTCCCCGCCGAGCTCGGCGAGCAGGCGGTGTTCATCAGCGGCGGCAGTGGGATTACACCCGTGCTCTCAATGCTGCGGACGCTGCTCGCCGAGGGCTACGCCGGACAGATCGTGTTCATCCACTACGCGCGGTCGCCGCAGGACGTCGCCTACCTCGACGAACTCGGCCGCCTGGCGTCGCAGAACTCCAACCTCGACCTCCGGCTGCGCTACACCCGCGGACCCGGAGGCCGGCACTTCGACGCCGAAGATCTCATCGGCGTCTCCGACAACGCGCAGATCTTCCTGTGCGGACCGTCGAGCCTGATGGACGCCGTCACCGATCGCTACGACGAGCTGGGACTGACGGGCCGTCTGCACAGTGAGGCGTTCACCCTCACCCCCGCGGTGACCATCGACCCCAACGAGCCGATCACCGGCGAACTGACGTTCACCGCGTCCGGCAGGTCGACGACCAACGACGGTCGCACCATCCTCGAGCAGGCGGAAGCGGCGGGCCTGTCCCCCGAGCACGGCTGCCGGATGGGGATCTGCTTCTCCTGCACGAAAACCAAGAAGACCGGCTGCACGCGCAACGTGCTGACCGGTGACATCGACACCGAAGCCGACAAGCCCATCCAACTCTGTATCAACGCGCCGGTCGGCGACGTGGAAATCGAGGTATGACATGACTGTTTCCCCCATCACCCGGGCAACTGACGACACCGCCAAGCGGGCGCTCACCAAACAACCCGCCGCCAAGCACGAGGTCACGATGACCTATGAGCAGGTCGAGGCACTCGGTCGCGAGCTCGACCAGCTACGCGCCCGCGTCGTCGCCGACCTCGGCGAGAAGGACCGCGACTACCTGTACGGCATCATCCGCGCGCAGCGCAGCTTCGAGATCGCCGGCCGGGCCCTGCTGTTCTTCGGTTTCTTCCCGCCCGCATGGATCGCCGGCGTGGGTGCCCTCTCGGTGTCGAAGATTCTCGACAACATGGAGATCGGGCACAACGTGATGCACGGTCAGTACGACTGGATGCGTGAGGACACCTACAACTCGCGCGAATTCGAGTGGGACACAGTGTGTCCGGCCGAGCAGTGGAAGCACAGCCACAACTACGTGCACCACACCTTCACCAACATCGTCGGCGAGGACCGCGACATCGGGTATGGCATCCTGCGGATGGCACGGGACCAGAAGTGGAACCCCTACTATCTCGGAAACCTGCTCTACGCAACGGAACTGATGCTGCTCTTCGAGTGGGGCGTGATGCTGCACGACCTCGAGGCAGAGAACGTCATCGCCGGCAAGCGCAAGTGGAGCGACGTCAAGGGCCTGCTGAAAGGCATGTGGCGCAAGGCCGGTCGCCAGGTCCTCAAGGACTACGTGGTGTTCCCGGCGCTGTCGGGTCCGTTCTTCCTGCCGACCCTGGCAGGCAACGTCACCGCGAACCTGGTGCGCAACATATGGACCTTCTCGATCATCTTCTGCGGCCACTTCCCCACCGGCGCACAGACTTTCCACAAGGAAGAGTGCGAGAACGAGACCCGTGGACAGTGGTACCTACGTCAGATGCTCGGCTCGGCCAACATTGAGGGCAGCGACCTGTTCCACATCATGAGCGGCAACCTGTCGCATCAGATCGAACACCACCTCTACCCCGACATCCCCGCCTTCCGCTACCCGGAGATGGCTGCCGAGGTGCGCGAGATCTGCGAACGCTACGGCCTGCCGTACAACACCGGATCGCTGTCACATCAGCTGACGTCGACGTGGAAGAAGATCGCGAAACTCTCGCTGCCGAACTTCATGACCCGCGACGACAACGACATCGTGCTGCACATTGAGCGGGATAAGGACGCCGGAGCCGCGTGAGCCGAAGCTACTAGACCGGTAGGGTCGGATGGCAGGAGACCGCCCCGTGGTGGCCCTCCATCCGACCCCGCCGCGACACCCCAGCCGCGACGCCGACGAAAACCGGAGACGATGGTCGACCGTATTGAGAGCAGCAAGGACATTGCCCAGGAGGTCGTCGAATCCACCGCTACCCACGTAGGGCGGATCGCGACGATCATCACCCGTGCCGTCGCCGACGTAGCGCGCGAGATCGGCGAAATCATCACCGACGGCTTCGAGATGCGCGACGCGGCACGCAAGGCACGACTCGACGAAGAACGTGTGTCTGACCTGGCCAGTAGCCGCGCCGTCGACGATCTCGACGACGACGGCGCTGACCTCGATGACCTCGATGCCGAGTTCGACCTGGAAGCTGCCGGTGAGCAACCCGCGCTGCCGAGCGCCGCACCGAAAGCCGAGCTCGAGCAAGACTGAGCTCAGGGTCGGTATTCCTTTACGTTCACGGTGGGCACAACCTTTGTTCCGCAGGTCAGAGATCGTTACGCTCAGCAGCTGATCTGCCCAGGAGGTTCTTCGATGCCCGCACCGTCAGTGCTCACCTTTCCCAATCCCGTCAACGACTACGCGGCGCGTTCCACCGCCGGATTGGTGATCGCGCTCGCGATCGTGGCGATCGTCGTCAACCACCCCGTCGTCTACGCACTGCTCGCCATCGGCTTCCTGCTGCGCGTGATGGCCGGCCCCAAGCTCTCGCCGTTCGGCCAGCTGTCGGTGCGCTTCATCGTTCCCAAGATCTGGAAGAAGACCAAGCTCGTCCCCGGCCCGCCCAAGCGTTTCGCGCAGACCATCGGTCTGGCGTTCAGCGGAACCGCTCTGGTGCTGTCGCTGCTGGGCTTCGGGCTCGCGGCGCAGATCGTCGTCGGCCTCCTGATCGGCGCGGCCTTCCTGGAGTTCGCGTTCGGATTCTGCCTGGGCTGCACCATCTTCGGCTACCTGCAGCGCTGGGGCGTCATCCCCGACGATGTCTGCAAGGCCTGCAACAACATCTCCCTGCGTCAGCCCACCGAGGTCGCGTCGAGCTGATTGCTCGGTCCGGTTCTGCAAGACTGAACGCGTGTCACAACCCGGGTACGACGCGCTCGCGGCCCTGTACGCCGACACCTTTCCGACGCCCTACCAGAGCCCACTCGAGTCGCACGCCGTCGCATGCTTCGCCGATGCTGTTGTTGGACAGGCGATTGCGGGCACAGTCATCGACGTCGGGTCCGGAGTCGGGCATGTGACCGCCGAACTATCCCGACTCGGCCTCGACGTCGTCGGTGTGGAGCCGAGTTCCGGGATGCGTGCCATCGCACAGTCGACCTATCCGGACTGTCGTTTCATCGAGGACGACGCACATCTGGCCGGCCCGGCCGCGGGCATCCGCGTCGGCGCCATCCTTGCTCGATACAGCTTGATCCACGTCGACCCGACTACCTTGCCCGAGATCGTGGAGACCTGGGCGGCAAGGGTTTCCGACGGCGGACATCTGTTGATCGCCGGACAAGCACTCGACACCGAGGGCCATGCGGAGTTCGACCATCGGGTCGCGCGGGCGTGGCGCTGGAATCCCGACGCTCTCGCCACCATCCTGCGAGATGCGGGCTTCGACGAGGCATGGCGAATGATCAGCCGACCCGACGCGGAGCACCGCTTTCCCGAGTTCCATCTGCTTGCCGTGCGCCAAACACGGGCCCGTAGCCTCTGATCCATGCCGTCGAAACCTGTTGTGTCACTGCGCCCGTCGCGACCTGAGGATGCCGACGACATGCGGCAGCTCGTCCGCGAGGCGTACGTGCAGTATGTCGATCGCATCGGTCGCGAACCCGCGCCGATGACCGTCGACTACGAGCTGGTCGCGGCGTGTGGTCGGTGCGTGCTCGCCACGACAGGGGAATCCCTGGTCGGTCTGGTGGTATGGGATGTCGAGGACGATGCGGTGCTGATCGAGAACGTCGCCGTCTCGCCGAGTGCGCAGGGCGGGAGCATCGGGGCCAGGCTGCTCGGCTATGCCGAGCGGGTCGCCCGCGCAGCCGGACGCGCCCGACTGCGGCTATACACCAACGAAGCGATGACGGAGAACCTCGACTACTACCCGCGACGAGGCTACGTCGAGACGCATCGCGCCACCGAGCATGGCTTTGCGCGAGTGTTCTTCGAGAAGGAGCTACACCCATCAGCACCATCTCCGACACTCCCCTCCTCTGACCTCCCAAAGCCTTGAAGAAACCGCCAAATGTAATGGGAGACATGCGGTAGAGTTCCACCCGGGCGGGGCCGGAGAACCAGAACGGGTGAATCGATGAGGTCGTTCCGCGCGCTGTCGAATGCCGGTATCGTTATCGCGGCAGCCACGACGATCGGCTTTGCCACGACGACGTCGTCCGCGGCACTCTCCCCCACCTCGATAGCACCGGCGTCGTCGAACGCCTCGGCGGTCCATGCACTTTGGGCCGACCACCCGGACGTGGTGCACCTCGTAGCGCCGGCAGCCCCCTTCACCCCGCCGCTCACGACGCCCTCAGGCGGCATCTACATCACCGCCGCCGACGTTGAGGAGTTCATTCGAGACCTGAATTATGCTGCCGCACATGCCGGCCCGGAGCTTCGACACCTGGCCGCACGGCTGCGGACCGACATCGCACGAATCCCCAGCCGGGTACCCGACCAATTCTCGCCAGTCGCGGTGGCAACTGTGGTCGCCACCGCAGCACCGCGCGGGAACGCAGCGCCGTTGATCCAGGTGCACGACCTCCTCGTCACCGTCACCTTCGAGATGCTCGTCTCGATCGATCCGCAGAACGGTCTGCGGGTGTTCGGCCCCGCGGGCATCTTGTGGATCGGCAACGGCGCCGACGGCAACGCCGGCCATCACGGCGGTGAAGATGGCGGACTGCTCTACGGCAACGGCGGCAACGGATTTGACGGAGGAAACGGAGGAAATGCCGGCCTGTGGGGCAATGGCGGGCAGGGCGGTAACGCATTGCGCGTCGCCGCGAATGGTGGCGATGGTGGCCGTGGAGGCTGGCTGGTCGGCAATGACGGGCAGGGCGGCAACGTCGTCGCCACCACCGACGACGAGCCTGCCGCCGCGGTCGGTCGGGGCGGCAAGCCGGGCTTCATCGGAAACGACGGCCGCGACGGCACGACGACACCGGCAACGGACACGCCGCAAACCCTCACGGACACAACATCTCCGGCGTCAGACAACACTCGCGTGAAAGTTCAGGGGGTGAAGGTTCCGAAGGCCGGCCTTCCCAAGGCCGCCGATCAGAAGACTTCAGACGATGCGACCGGCGACGATGCGAGCACCGAGCGACAGTCGCAGTCAGAGCCCGGCACGGTCACCGACAACTCATCGACAGATACCGGCCGCACGCAGGAATCCCACTCCCCGACGGCCGATACGAATCCGCCCTCTGAGCACTAGTCGAGCAGCCCGAGCGCGATCCCGTCGAGGATGTCGTGCTCGCTGACCACTAGCTCGGAAATCCCTGCGCGACTGGCGAATTCACCGGCCAACTCGATGGCGACGAGTGATCCGCCGCCGATGACGTCGACCCGGCCCGGGTGCATCGGACCCAGCTCGGCCCGTTCGGCACGCGGCATCGCGATCACCGTGCGGCAGAGTTCGTCGAGCTCGGTCAGCGGCACCCGCGAGAGGTGGATGGCTTCGGGATCGTAAGTGGCCAGCCCGGCATGCAGCGCCGCGAGCGTGGTGAATGTGCCGGCGACGCCGACCCAGGTGCGCGCACCTTCGACCGGCACCGCGGCAAAGGCTTCGGCCAGACGTGATCGCACGAATGCCTGACCGTCGGCAATCTCGTCGGGCGTCGGTGGGTCGGAATGCAGGGAACGTTCGGTCAGCCGAACGCAGCCGATGTCGGCGGAGTACGCCGCATCGACCCGATCCCCTTCCCCAACAACAACTTCCGTCGAACCGCCACCGAGATCGGTGACGACAAACGGCCCCTGCGCGGGATCGAGGTCGCCGACGGCACCGCGAAACGACAATGCAGCCTCCTCGGTACCGGTGATCACCTCGGCGACCGCACCGTCCTCTCCCGAACCCCCGACTTCTGATCCCCCGACGACCGACCCGAGCAGCTCGCGGGTCATGTCGAAGAACACGTCACGGTTGGCGGCATCACGCGTCGCTGACGTCGCAACCATCCGAAGTCGTTGCACACCAAGAGATTTCATCGTCTCGACGTAGTCGGCCAGGGCGCTCCGGGTGCGTTCGATCGCCTCGTCGGCGAACTGGCCCGTGGCGTCGACGCCCTGCCCGAGCCGGACGATGCGCATCTCACGATGCAGGTCGACGAGCTTGCCGTCGGGGCCGGGACGGGCGACCAGCAGGCGGATCGAGTTGGTGCCGCAATCGACGGCTCCGACGACGGTCATGCGTCGGGACCGGCAATGCGTGGCCAGTCGGCCGGAATCGCCGTGCCGCGCAACGGGCCCACTGCGGCCAACGCCACCGCCTCGTCGCCGAGCGGATTGACTCCCGGACCCTTCGCCAGCGAATGCGCGATCAGCACGTGCAGGCACTTCACCCGGTCGGGCATGCCACCGCCGGTGAAATCGGTTCCGAGACTTTCGATTTCGTTTCGCTCGGCCAGGTAGGACTCGTGTGCCCGCCGATAGCCCGCGGCCAACTCCTCGTCCTCGGCGAGCCGAGCGGTCATCTCCCGCATGACGCCGTCGGACTCCAGGCGGCTCGCCTCAGCGGTCAACCGGGGATCGGTCAGGTAGTACAGCGTCGGAAACGGGGTGCCGTCGGGCAGTCGCGGCGCGGTCTTGACCACCGCGGGCCGACCGTCGGGCGTGCGATAACTGACTTCGATGACCCCGCGTGGTTCACGCCCCAACTGCTCGGCGATGACCGCGAGATCGGCATCGGAAACACTCAACGCGTCAACACTCACCTGGCTGCGGGGGGATTGGGAGCCGGCGGATTCGCGATGGAATCCCACAGGTTGCCGTACCACGGATTCGACGCACGCTCCTCGGCCTGCTTCTGGGCGGCCTTGCGGGCGTCGTCGTCGGGGAACATCATCACCAGCGGCGTCTCGCCGGGCTTCACGAACTGCAGGCGTTCACGCGCCTTGGCCTCGATGTAGGCCGGGTCGTTCTGCTCGTTGACCTTCTGCTGATAGTCGGCCACCTGCCGGGCCAACTGCTGATTCGACGACCGCAGCTGATCGAACTCCGAACGCTGCGAGAAGTAGGTCCGCAACGGCATCGCCAACGTCAGGGCGACGACGCTGAGGACCAGCGCCAAGACCACCGCACGTTTGGTGTCCATGTTGGCCCACCGTCGACGCAGACCGTGCGACGTGTCGCCGCCACGACGCGAACGGATCGGGCGAACATCATCGATCTGCAGATCATCGTGTTCACCGGTCTGGGTGACACGATCCTCGACGGAATCGATTTCTGAGTCGTCGAAGTCAGCGACATCAAGGTCGTCAGAAGCATCGAACTCGTCGGAGGCATGAGAGCGGGACCGGGCGCGGTCGCGTGCAACCGACACCCGGTCCCCGTCACCCCGAGCACTTTTACGGGGCACCCCATGTCGAGCTGCCATGGGGACTAGCTAATCACGAACCGAACGAGAACCGTGGGAAGGCGAGGTCCCCGGCATAGCGTGCCGCGTCGCCGAGGCCTTCCTCGATGCGCAGCAGCTGGTTGTACTTGGCGACGCGCTCACTGCGGGCCGGCGCACCGGTCTTGATCTGACCACAGCTACACGCGACGGCCAGGTCGGCGATGGTGGTGTCCTCGGTCTCGCCGGAACGGTGGCTCATCATCGTCTTGTAGCCGTTGTTGTGGGCCAGCGCGACGGCGTCGAGGGTCTCGGTCAGCGTGCCGATCTGGTTCACCTTCACCAGCAGCGCGTTGGCGATGCCCTTGGAGATGCCCTCCTCGAGACGCTCGGGGTTGGTGACGAACAGGTCGTCGCCGACGAGCTGAACCTTGTCGCCGACGGCTTCGGTGAGCTTGGCCCAACCATCCCAATCGTCCTCGGCCAGACCGTCTTCGATCGAGACGATCGGGAAGTCGGCGACGAGCTTCTCGTAGAACGGCACCATCTCGTCGCTGGTGAGCTTCTTGCCCTCCAGCGAGTAGAGGCCGTCCTTGAAGAACTCGGTCGACGCTGCGTCGAGCGCGATCACCACGTCCTTGCCGAAGCTGTAGCCGGCCTTGCCGACCGCTTCACCGATGACCTCGATGGCCGCGTCGGTGTTCGGCAGATCCGGGGCGAAACCGCCCTCGTCGCCGAGTGCGGTGGACATGCCCTTCTTGTGCAGCACCGACTTCAGCGCGTGGTAGACCTCGGCACCGCAGCGCAGCGCCTCCTTGAACGTCGGCGCACCGACCGGGGCGATCATGAATTCCTGGAAGTCGATGCCGTTGTCGGCATGCTCACCGCCGTTGATGATGTTCATCATCGGGACCGGCAGGATGTGCGCGTTGGGTCCGCCGATGTAGCGGAACAACGGCAGGCCGGCCGATTCGGCAGCAGCCTTGGCGACGGCCAGCGAAACACCGAGCAGCGCGTTGGCGCCGATCCGGCCCTTGTCCGGTGTGCCGTCGCAGTCCAGCAGCGCCTGGTCGACGAGGCGCTGATCCTCGGCCTCGTTACCGATCACCGCGGGAGCGAGGTCGTTGAGAACACCCTCGACGGCCTTGGTGACACCCTTGCCCAGATAGCGGTCGCCGCCGTCACGGAGTTCGACGGCCTCGTGCTCACCCGTCGACGCACCCGACGGCACCGCGGCCCTGGTGAACGTGCCGTCGTCGAGAACCACCTCGACCTCGACAGTCGGGTTCCCGCGCGAGTCGAGAATCTCCCGTGCACCAACCTGCTCGATAATTGCCACAGCTGTCGCCCCAATCGGTGGACTTGCCGACATCACCTCGACGCCGGCGGGTACGCGTCAAAGCCTAATCGCTGCGCGGTGCGAGCATGCGGCGAGCCGGAATCAGTAGCTGACGTTCACCGAGTAGGCGTTCGCATGATCGCGGACGTCGAGCACGTACTGCATGGAGTTGTTGTAGACCTTGACCGCCTTCTCCCACCCCTCGGCGGTGGTCATGTCGCCGCCGGAGGACACGCAGAGGTAGCGCGCCGCCGAGAGTGCGGCGTCGTCGATGTTGTCCGGATCGGCGCGACCGTCACCGTTGGCGTCGACGCCATAGCGTTTCCAGGTTTCCGGGATGAACTGGAACGGGCCCATCGCCCGATCATGGGTGGGGTCACCGTCGAGACGCCCGTTGTCGGTGTCGGGGATCTCCATGTTCCCGCTGGTGCCGTCGAGCGGTACGCCCCGGATCGGCGGAGACGTGTCACCGTTGGGTGCGATCTCGGTGCCGTGATGGGTGCCGTGCTTGGATTCGACGCCACCGATGCCGGCCAGCGTCGTCCACCACAGCCCGCACTCGGGGTGTTGCTGCCGCTGGATCTCGGCGGCGTTGCCGTAGGCCTCCATCGCGATGAACGGGATGCCGGTGGCCTCGGAGATCGGCCGGGCCCACTCGCGGAGCTGTTCAGCGGTCCGACCAGGTGCGTTGATGTTGATATAGGGCGTCGGAGCGCCGGCGCCCGGCGGAATACCTTCCGGTATGTCGGGCCGCTTGAGCGACGGCAGATGCACACACGCCGACGCCGAGACCAAGACCGCCACTGCGATTGCGGCAATGCCCGCAGACCGCTGACCCATCACACACCACTTTCCACCCGCCCCCGAGTTCGACAACAGCACGGTCGGACGGGGACCTTCTACTCATATCCCAGTGAGAACTACGGACCATATTCGCAAGTTCCCGTGGTTTCACATTGATCGAGCCGCCCAGCGCAGCGTAGCCTTACCTCGTCAAGGCGAATGGCACCCCGCACGTCCGCCATCACCGCCGGTCACACGCCTGGAGTCAGCTTGCTCGCCACCCTCATCATCGGACTGCGCGAAGGACTCGAGGCCGCGCTCATCGTCGGCATCATCGCCGCATTCCTCAGTCGGCAGGGCCGCAAGGACGCTCTGGTCTGGATGTGGATCGGCGTCGCGGTGGCCGTGACGATCTGCGTCGCGGTGGCCGTCGGCCTGGAAATCCTGTCCAAGGATCTGCCGCAGAAGCAGCAGGAGGGCCTGGAAACCGTCATCGGTGTGGTCGCGGTCGCGATGGTCACCTACATGATCATCTGGATGAAGCGGCACTCCCGCGACCTCAAGGGTGACCTGGAGTCCGCGGCGTCGGGGGCGGTCCGCAGCGGATCGGTGATCGCGCTGGTGTCGATGGCATTCCTGGCGGTACTGCGCGAGGGGCTGGAGACCTCGGTCTTCCTGCTCGCCGCATTCAACGCCAGCGCCAACGCACTGTCGGCCACCGCGGGCGCCGTCATCGGCATCGCCTTGTCGGTGCTGCTCGGCTACGGCATCTACCGCGGCGGCATCCATCTGAACCTGAGCAAGTTCTTCACCATCACCGGACTGTTGCTCGTGCTCGTCGCGGCCGGCTTGGTGATGAGCGCGCTGCGCACCGCGCACGAGGCCGGATGGCTCAACATCGGACAGCAGACGGTCCTCGATCTGAGCTGGCTGGTCTCCCCCGGCTCCATCCAATCGTCACTGCTCACCGGCGTATTCGGCGTCGCACCAAAGGTCACGTTGATCGAGGCGATCGGCTGGCTGATCTATGTGATCGTCGTCGGCACGATCGTGGTGTGGCCGGCAGGTCGTGCGTTCCCCCGTCGTCAGGTGGGGTTGGGCCTCGGCGCTGCTGCGGCGGCATCGTTGATCGCCGCGGTCGCGGTCTTCGCCACCGCACCCGCGCAACCCACCGCACCGTCGGACACCCTGACCGTGTCCACCGACGGTGCGCCCGTGGTCAGCGGCATCCTCGCCGGCCGCCCCGCCGCCATCCCGGCACCGCTCGAGGTGACCGTGTCCGACGTGGCCCCGGAGAAAGCGACCGGGCGGTTGCGCACCGGTTCGGTGGTGACCGACCTGCCGAACCTGCGGGGCGGGGATACGTCGCAGGCCAACGGTGTACAAACCCGCGCCTTCCAGCAGATCGTCAGCCCGACTATCCCGATCAGTGCCTTCGTTGCCGACGCACCGACGACGGTCACCGTCGAGCAGATCGTCGCGGCCAATGGCGGTCGCCTGCCGGTGGGTCTCGATCCGCGTACCTTCGGTGCGTCGGCGCCGGTCGTCTACGCCGTGGTCGCCTCGGTGCAGGTCTCGACCGATACGACGTTCAACAGACCCACCGACGCCGCCGTCAAGTACACCGTCACCGCCACCGTCACACCGGAGCGCGGAGCGGCCACCGTACTCGGGAAAGTCGTGGAATTGCGTGCCGCGCATGCACTCTCGCCTTCTGAGGCGTCGACCTTCGCCGCGGCCGCCGACGAGCAGCATCAACACCACACACGTGGTGTCACGGTGCCGCTCACGTTGGCAATCGTCGGACTCGTGCTCGCCGCCATCTCGCTGGCGATGCTCCGTGGCCGTTTCAGCAGAGGTGGCGATCGTGCCGGGACCACGCCGACCGGGCTGGAACCGCCGCCCGACGAACAGCTTCAGCCTGCGGTGACCTCAAGCAAGAACACGGCCCGCGGGGCCACAACAGAAGGAGAATGACATATGAGGGCCAGTCGGATTGTCGCGCTTGGTGCGACGGCCGTCGCGTTCATCGGAGTCGCCGCATGTAGCAGCGACGACGACAGCGCGTCGTCATCGGACACCAAGACGGTCAAAGTCGAGATGACCGATCAGGGCTGCACCATCAACCCCGACAAGGTCGACGCCGGCCCCATCACCTTCGAGATCACCAACACCAACGCCGCCGCGGTCAGCGAGGTCGAACTCCTCAAGGACGGCAAGATCCTCGCCGAGCGTGAAAACCTCGCCCCCGGCATGGCGGCCGCGACGTTCTCGCACAAGCTCGACGGTGGCGAGTATCAGATCTACTGCCCCGGCGCCACGAATGAGAAGACCACCTTCACCGTGACCGGCCAGGCCGCGCAGGCCTCGGGCACCGTCGCCGATCAGCTCAAAGCCGCTGCCGCAGAGTACAAGCAGTATGTGATCACCCAGGTGAACAGCCTCGTGACCGCCACCGAGGCACTCAACACCGCCGTGCAGCAGGGCGACGTGGAGGCAGCCAAGACCGCCTACATCAAGGCCCGCCCGTACTACGAGCGCATCGAGCCGGTGGCCGGCGCGTTCTGCGCCAACGGCGCGGCGGATTGCTCGTCGAACAATGCCGTCAACCTCGACTTCGCCATCGACGCACGGCCCGACGCGGTGAGCCCCGGCGACACCTGGGAGGGCTTCCACGTCATCGAAAAGCAGTTGTGGGAGAACAACAATCTCGACGGCATGAAGCCGGTCGGCGACACCCTGGTCAAGAACGTCAAGGATCTGCAGCGCCTGGTCAACGAGCCGAACTTCTCGTTCGCACCCGCCGACATCGTCAACGGTGCAGGCGATCTGCTCGACGAGGTGTCGACCACCAAGCTCACCGGCGAGGAAGAGGCCTACTCGCACATCGACTTCGTCGACATGCAGGCCAACATCGAGGGCTCCCAGCAGGCCTTCGCCATCGTCAAACCCGCTCTGCAGCAGATTGATCCGCAGCTGACGGCCACGATCCAAACCGCCTTCGACAACGTCGACAAGCAGGTCGACGCGCTGCGTGACCCCAACGCGCCCGGCGGGTTCAAGCCGTTCGACCAGGTGTCGGCGGAGCAGAAGCGCCAGATCGCACAGGCCATCGTCGCGGTCAAGGAACCGTTGTCGCAGGCCGGCGGAAAGATCGCTGCAGCCAGCTGAATCGCAGCGGTACAGAAGAATCGGGGAAGGACACACCGTGAGCACCACCGAACCATCACCAACGCAAGAACCGCGTACCCGTCGAGGGATCAATCGTCGCGGATTTCTCACCGGCGCAGGATTGGCCGGCGCGGGGGTGGTGGCCGGTGGTGCCGCGGGCGCGGCGATCGGCTACGCGGCACACACCCCACCAGACGATGCGGCCTACGACGCCGTTGAGTTCTACGGCCCACATCAGGCCGGAATCGTCACCCCACAACAGAGTTCATTGGTATTCGCCGCTTTCGACGTCAACGACACCGCGACCGTGGAGTCACTGCAGACGATGCTGGCGCGTTGGGCGGCCGCAGCGAGCCTGATGGTTCAGGGCAAGAGCGTCGGACCGGTGGAGACGCGACCCGGATCGCCACCCGCCGACACCGGCGAGGCCTTCGACCTCGGTCCGCACCGGCTGACCGTGACCGTGGGATTCGGGCCGACGCTCTTCAACGACCGATTCGGTCTGGCGTCGAAAATGCCTGCCGCACTGAAGCCCCTGGGGCAGCTTGCGGTGGACACCACCATCGATCCGTCGATCAGCGGCGGCGATCTGTGCATCCAGGCATGTGCCGAGGACCCGCAGGTCGCGTTTCACGCGGTGCGCAACATGGCTCGGATCGGGCGCTCCGTGGTGACCCTGCGCTGGCTGCAGGAAGGGTTCGGTCGCGCCTCGTCGACGAGCACCACGCAGGTGACACCGCGAAACCTGTTCGGGTTCAAGGACGGAACGGCCAACATCAAGGCCGAGCAGCCGGAGGTGGCCGCCGATCACGTGTGGGTCGGCACCGAAACCGACCAGGATTGGATGGTCGGCGGCAGCTACCTGGTGACCCGCAAAATTCGGATGCACATCGAGGCATGGGATTCCGACGACATCGACAACCAAGAGCTCATCTTCGGGCGCACCAAGGACACCGGTGCGCCGATGTCCGGTGGCGAGGAGTTCAGCACACTGGACTTCGAGAAGAAGGGACCCGACGGGAAGCCGACGATCAACCGCTTCGCCCACGTGCGTCTGGCCCATCCCGACAACAACGGCGGCGCCCAGCTGCTGCGCCGTGGCTACAACTACACCGACGGAATCGACACGCGCACCGGCACTCTCGCCGCCGGACTGTTCTTCATGGCATACCAGAAGAACGCGCACGAGCAGTTCGTCCGCATCCAGAACAATCTGGCCCAGGATCAGCTCAACGAATACGTCTCGCCGATCTCGAGTTCACTGTTCGCGGTGCCGCCCGGGCTGAGTAAGATCGGCGACTGGTACGGCAAGCAGATGTTCGGTTACAAGGACTGAGGTCGGCGTCGCAAGATCGCCAGTGGCGCACTGTAATTCGGCGGCACAGAAACACCAGATCTCGTTAGAAACACTGCGCACGCGTGGTGTTTCTAACGAGAAGTCGGGTTTTTGTGAGCCGGCCACGCACAGTCGACGCCGCCCTAGAGCACGCTCAACCAGGCGTCGCGCGAATCCAGCTGCACACCAACATCTTTCGCGCGCTGCTCGGCGGCGCGCACCTGATCCATCAGCGCCAGGGTGCGTGACCGGGCATCGTCTTCGACGCTGCCGTCGCCCGCGGTGACGGTGACGGTGAGCACCGCAGGGTCGATGGTGTCGACGGGATAGCCTGCCGCGGTCAGGCGTTCGAGCACCTTCTGGGTCAGCGCCAGCGCCGGTGACGTGGTGGCGATCCCGTCGAGCACCGATCCACGCTTCTTCTCCGCGGCCTTGCGTTCCTCCCATTCGCGAATCTGGGTTTCCAGGTCGCTGTGCGCCCCGGAGAGCACGCCGGGGGTGCGTCCACGCACCTTGGCGGTGAAACTGCGTGCGACGTCGTCGATGTCGAAGGGTGAGTCGGAATTGTCGGCGGCGATCCGGGCATGGAAAAGAACCTGGAGGAGTAGGTCGCCGAGTTCCTCACGGAGGTTGTCGGGATCGCCGTCGTCGATCGCGTCGAGCAGTTCGTAAACCTCCTCGATGAGGTACCGGCGCAGCGAGGAGTGCGTTTGGGTGGACTCCCACGGGCCGTTGCGACGCAGGGTGTCCATCAACGCGACGGCCTCGATGAGTGCGTCACCAGAAGCCGGCGTCAACGCGATGATGGTGTCGCCCTCGGCTATTCGTTGGCGCACCAACGGATGCTCGGCGTCGGAACCCACCAGCGTCAACGACCGATCACTGTCGGGGGCCGCGGTCTGGAAGTGATCCAGCGCCCACAGCACCGAGGCCGGTACGTCCTCGGTGACCAGCACGCTGCCGGTCAGCGCGGTCCGCGCGGACAGCGAAATCCGGTCGGGGCGTCGCGGATCGAGCAAGACCACCGTCATGAGGTGGCACCCTTCGGCTCGGCGGGTTTATCGGGTTTGAGGGCCTGCAGGAACGTCACCAGGTAGTCGATCAGCGGCTCGTCGCGCAGTCTCCCGGCACCGGTTCCGACTCCCCCGGTGCGCGGAATCGGCAGTGACACCACCGACGTCGTGGGCCGATAGGTGGCCGAGGAGTAGAGGCGTTTGAGCCGTACCTGCTCGCTGTCGAGCAGGTACATCGGCGAGATCTTCACGCCGGTACCGACCATGCCGATCTCGGTGACGCCGCGCTCACGGCACCGCAGTCGCAGTCGGGCGATGGCGGCCAGTCGTCGGGTCTCCTCCGGCGGCTCACCATAGCGATCCACCAGTTCGGCCATCACCGCATCGACAGCGGCGTCGTCGATCGCCGACGCGAACTTCCGATACGCCTCCAACCGCAACCGGTCGGAGTCGACGTACTCCACGGGGATGTGGGCGTCGACGGGCAGATCGATACGGACCTCGGTGGATTCGGTCGATTCGACCGGCTTGCCGTCGGCCGCGGCCCGATAGGCCTCGACCGCCTCCCCCACCAGGCGCACGTACAGATCGAATCCGACGCCGGCGACGTGACCGGATTGCTCTGCGCCCAGGACATTTCCGGCGCCACGCAACTCGAGGTCCTTGAGTGCGACGGCCATACCGGCGCCGAGTTCGTTGTTCTGTGCGATCGTCGCTAGCCGGTCGTAGGCGGTTTCGGTGAGCGGCCGTTCGGGACTGTAGAGCAGGTAGGCGTAGCCGCGTTCACGGCTACGCCCGACGCGTCCGCGCAGCTGATGCAGCTGCGAGAGGCCGAAGTTCTCGGCCCGGTCGACGATCAGGGTGTTGGCATTGGAAATGTCCAAGCCCGTCTCGATGATGGTGGTGCAGACCAGCACGTCGTATTCGCGGTTCCAGAATCCCGCGACCGTGCGCTCGAGCTGATCCTCGTTCATCTGGCCATGTGCGACAGCGATTTTCGCTTCCGGCACCAACGCCCCGATGTCGCGGGCCATCTTGTCGATCGTCGAGACCCGGTTGTGGACGAAGAACACCTGGCCGTCACGGAGCAGTTCTCGACGGATGGCCGCAGCCACCTGCTTGGCCGAGTACGCGCCGACGTAGGTCAGCACCGGATGACGTTCCTCGGGCGGGGTCAGGATGGTCGACATCTCACGGATGCCGGCCATCGACATCTCCAGCGTTCGCGGAATCGGGGTGGCCGACATGGTCAGCACATCGACGTGGGTACGCAGCGACTTGATGTGCTCTTTGTGTTCGACGCCGAATCGCTGCTCCTCGTCGACGATGACGAGTCCGAGGTCTTTCCAGCGCACCCCGGTCTGCAGCAGACGGTGGGTGCCGATCACCACGTCGACCTCGCCGTCGGCCATGGCCGCGATGATCTCGCGCGATTCCTTGGGGTCGGTGAACCGCGAGAGCCCGCGCACCCGGACCGGGAAGCCGGCCATGCGTTCGGTGAAGGTCTGCAGATGTTGTTGCGCGAGAATGGTTGTCGGCACCAGTACGGCGACCTGCTTGCCGTCTTGCACCGCCTTGAACGCGGCACGTACCGCGATCTCGGTCTTGCCGTATCCGACGTCGCCGACGATCACCCGGTCCATCGGGACCGCGCGTTCCATGTCGCTCTTCACCTCACCGATGACCGTCATCTGGTCGATGGTCTCGGTGAAATCGAAGGCGTCCTCCATCTCGCGTTGCCACGGGGTATCGGGGCTGAACGCGAAACCCGGCGCGGCATGGCGCGCGGCGTACAGGGCGACGAGCTCGCCGGCGATCTCCCGAACCGCCTTGCGCGCCTTGCGTTTGGTGTTCTGCCAGTCCGAACCGCCGAGCTTAGACAGCGATGGCTGCTCGCCGCCGACGTAGCGGGACAGCTGGTCGAGGGCATCCATCGGCACGAACAGCCGGTCGCCGGGGTGGCCGCGCTTGCTCGGCGCGTATTCGATCACCAGGTACTCGCGCCTGGCCCCGGACACCGTACGTTCGATCATCTCGACGAACTTGCCGATGCCGTGCTGGTCGTGCACCACGAGGTCGCCGGCGGCCAGCGCCAGCGGATCCACCTGGTTGCGGCGCTTGGCGGGGAGCCGACGGCCGTCGCGGACGCCGGCCACCCGGGTGCCGGTCAGGTCGGCTTCGGTGACCACCACCGCACGCACGCCGGTGCAGATCACGCCGTGGCGCAGGGTGCCGTGGTAGACCGACACCTTGCCCGGTTCGGGCACCACACCGGGTTCGGCGATCGCCGCGTCCACCTCTGCCTCGGCCAACCGCTCGGCGATGCGTTGCGCGGTTCCCTTGCCCGCCACCACGATTGCCGCAACGCCACCGTCGCCGATGTGGGCGCGCAGCTGCGCGAAGGTCGCCGCGATCTCTTTCTCGTCACCACGCGGTGCCGGCCCGGCGGCGATGTCGAGCTCGAGGTTCTCCCCGACGCCAGGTGAGAGCGGGCTCATCGTCCACCAGGTGCGCCCGGCCGCGATGGTGGCCTTCTCCACCTCATCGATGGAGCGATAAGCGCTGGCCTGCAGGTTGATTCCGGAGACGTTGCCGCGCCGGGTGTCGATCGGTGCATCCGCCCCGAGCGCGGCCGCCGTCCAGGAGGCCTCCAGGAACTCTTCGCCGGTCTTGGCGAGATCGGCTGCGCGCGTGCGGATCTTCTCCGGATCGAGCAGCAACACCCGGGTGTGCTCGGGCATCACCTCGGTCAGCAGTTGCATCGACCCGTCGGTCAGCACCGGGATCAGCGCTTCCATCCCCTCCACCGGGATGCCCTCGGAGATCTTGGTCAGCATTTCCGCGAGCGTCGGATCGTCGGAGTACTCGGTGGCCGTGGCGGCCGCGCGGTCGCGGACCTCGCGGGTCAGGATGATCTCCCGGCACGGGTGGATGCGCACGATCGAGGTGTCGATCTCGGGTTGGCTGCGCTGGTCGGCCACCGAGAAAGCGCGGATCTCGCTGATCTCGTCGCCCCAGAACTCCACGCGCACCGGATATTCCGCGGTCGTCGGGAAGACGTCGAGAATGCCACCGCGGACCGCGAATTCACCGCGTCGGCCCACCATGTCAACACGTTCGTAGGCCATCTCGACGAGTTGCTCGAGCAGGTCGGTGAAATCGATCTCGGCGCCTTCGCGCAGCGCGATGGTGCGCAGGCGCCCCAGGCCGGGGGCCATCGGCTGGACCAGCGACCGCACCGTGGTGATGACGACCCGCAGCCGCGGTCCGTCGTCGGGGTTGGCCAGGCGGTGCAGGACCGCGAGCCGCTGCCCGACGGTGTCGGCACTGGGCGACAGTCGCTCGTGCGGCAGGGTCTCCCACGACGGGAACTGCGCCACCGCCGACGCGTCATCGAGGAGTTCACTCAGTTCGGCGGTGAGATCGTCGGCTTCGCGTCCGTTGGCCGAGACCACCAGCAGCGGCCCGGCGTCGGCCTGTTGGGCCAGGCAGTTGACCAGGAAGGGACGAGCGGCGTCGGGGGCGGTGATGTCCAGCCGGTCCTCACCTGCGCGTTGTGACAGTGCGGCCAGCGATGAGTCGGCACAGATGACCGACGCCAGTCCGGAAAGAGCGGGGATGGACACTTCAGCGATTCTAGGCAGTCCGTGTCATGTGGCGCGCGTCGCGTCTGTCGCAGCTCCGACACCGACGGGAACATAAACGGACCGCGGTCCTGTTAGCTATGATATGAGCATGTCCGACACGATCACACGCCAGCCGACGCTCTTTCTGAGCCATGGCGCACCTCCCCTCGTCGACAGCAGGCGGTGGGTGTCACAACTGACTGGTCTCGCCGGCCGGCTGGACCGACCGACCGCGATCCTCGTCGTGTCGGCGCATTGGGAAGCGGCGCCGCTGACCATCGGTGCCACCGATTCGACGGTCCCGCTCACCTACGACTTCTGGGGTTTCCCCGAGCGCTACTACCAGACCACCTACTGGTCGCCGGGTGCGCCGGAGCTGGCCGCGAAAGTGGCGGCCCTGATGCCCGACGGTGAGCACGTCGCACACGACGAGCATCGGCGCCTCGATCACGGCGCATACGTGCCACTGACGGTGATGTACCCCGACGCCGACATCCCGGTCCTGCAGATCTCGCTGCCCACCCTCGATCCCGAACGGCTCCTGGACCTCGGTCGTCGCCTACGCCCGCTGCGTGACGAAGGTGTCCTGATCATCGGATCGGGTTTCACCACGCACGGTTTGCCGTTTCTCACCGATCGTCGGCCGGAGGCCACTCCGCCCACGTGGTCGGCCGAATTCGATATCTGGGCACACGAGGCACTGGCCGCCGGAGATGTGGAGTCGCTCATCGATTTCCGACGACGCGCACCCGGCATGCCGTATGCCCACCCCACCATCGAGCACTTCGCGCCGCTGTTCGTCGCGCTCGGTGCCGGCGACGACCCCGAGCAACAGCCCGATCAGGTCATCGACGGCTTCTGGATGGGGTTGGCCAAACGCAGCGTCCTGGTCTCCTGAGGCTGGTCACACTCAGCTCTGCGCGTGGTACTCAGCTGTGCGCGTGGTAAATGGCTTCGGCGAGTTCGAGTTTGAGTTGCTGGAACTCCGGTGTCGCGATCACCTCGGGTGAGCGCACCGAATCGTCGGAGTCGCCGGGAAGCTCGATTCGACGGTCGATGGTGACCCGCCCGGGTCGGGCGCTCATCACCAGCACCCTGGTGGACAGGAACACCGCCTCCTCGACGGAGTGCGTAACGAAGATGATCGTCTTGCGTTCCCGTCGCCACAGCGTGAGCAACTCGACCTGAAGGCGTTCGCGGGTCAGCGGATCCAGCGCGCCGTACGGCTCGTCCATCAGGATCACCCGCGGATCGTTGACCAGCACGCGCGCGATCTGCGCTCGCTGCTGCATGCCGCCGGACAGCTCGTACGGGCGACGCCCGCCGAAGCCGTCGAGCCCGACCGTCTCGAGCATGGCCGCGGCCTTGGCCTCCCGCTCCTGCTTGCCCATTCCGCGCATCTTGAGCCCGAATTCGACGTTGCGCGACACCGTGAGCCACGGATACAGCGTCGGCGCCTGGAAGACGACGCCACGCTCGGGCGCCGGTCCGCGGATGTGCTGGGAACCGATCATCACGGTTCCCTGCGTCGGTTCGATGAAGCCTGCGATGATCTGCAACAGGGTGGTCTTGCCGCAGCCGGAAGGCCCCACCAGGCAGACGAATTCGCCTGCGTCGATGGTGAGGTCCATCGGCGAGAGCGCGACCACCTCGTCGGACGGGGTGCCATAGGTCTGGCCGACATCGGTAAGGGTCAGTGTGTCAGAACTCATTGTCCGGCAACCTCTCTGATTGCGTTCGGGTAGACGGCGTCGGTGTACACCTGCGGCGCATTGACCGCGTCGATCTCACCTTGTTCTTTGAGGAAGCTCGCGGTGTCGAACAGTGATCGGGCCAGACCGCCGCCGAACCACCGCGGTTGCGCCTGGTCTTTGGCGGTCAGGTAGATGTACCCCTTGAGCTGGGTGCGCACCTGATCGGGCGAGACACCGAGCTGACCGGAGATCCGCGCCACGGCCTCCTCGGGATTGTTCTTGATGAGTTCCACCGCCCAGTTCTGGGCGAGGGTCCACATCCGCATCGCGGCAGGATTCTGCTGCACGAATGCTGTTCGCGCTCCCTCGAGATCGAAAGTGGGACTTCCGGTGTCGGCGGTGTCGGCGGCGGTCATGATGATGTGTCCGTCGCGGGTCAGTTCCGACAGGGTCGGCTCCCAGATCCAGGCCGCATCGATCTGCTGCCCCTGCCACGCGCCCATGATGGCGCTGGGCTCGAGGTTGATCACGGTGACATCGCCGGTGATGCCCGCCTTGGTCAGCGCCGCCATCAGGCTCAGGTGCGAGGTGGAACCGAATGGGACACCGATCTTCTTGCCGCGCAACTGATCAATGGACTTCACCGCCGGGTCACGGACCACCAGCGACTCCGCGCCGCCGATGACGTCCTGAATCCAGACCACCGAGACGGGCAGGTTCAGTGGTGCCGATACCGATTTCGCGGCCGGTGCCGAACCGAACAGGCCGAGGTCGAGTGAGTTGGAGCCGAACGCGCGAACCACGTCGGCACCGGAGGAGAACTGCGTCCAGGCGATCTGCGCCTTGGGCATGCACTTGCCGAGCACGTCGGCGTCCTTGACGATGAGGTCCCCGTTGGGGATCTGCTGATAGCCGATCCGGATCGGCCCGGTGATCGAGGCATCCGGGGCGACCGGACATTCCACCGCGGTGATCAGCGATCTGCTCTGTTCGCCGCGGCCGGACTTCACGATGCAACCCGACGCCGAGATCGCGACGACCGCCGAGATGGCCATGACGACTGCCGCGCGAACGAGCGTGCGTGGTCGATTCTTGTTGTGGGTCATGCTTTTCCCTTCCAGGGTGCCAGCCACAACCCGAGCCACTTGAGGGCGGAGTCGAGCACCAGAGCGGTGATACCGATGACGATGATGCAGGCGATCACCAGCGGTGTGCGCAGTTGGGTTCCGGCGACGTAGGCCAGGCCGCCGATACCGGGAATACCGTTATTGAGTTCGGCGGCAACAACAGTCGTCCACGCGAACCCGACGGCGAGCCGGATGCCGCTGATGATGTCGGGGGCGGTGGCCGGCAGGATCACCCGGCTCACGACCTGCATCCGCGACGCTCCCAGGCTGCGGGCGGCGTTGAGATAGTCGGTCTTGACGCCGAGGATGCCGGTCATCGTCGCCACCGTGATCGCCGGGAATGCGGCGAGAAACAGCAGCCAGATCTTGGAGGTGTCACCGATGCCGAACCACACGATCAGCAGGCTGAAGTAGCCCAACGGTGGAAGTGCCCGAAGGAAATTCAGGTACGGGTCGACCGCGGTGGCGATCGCCTTGGACGTCCCCATCGCGATGCCGAGCGCGATCCCGGCGACGATGGCCACGGCCACCCCGAGGAAGATCCGCTGCAGACTGGCGATGAGGTGTTCCCACAGGAAGTAGTTCTGCTCGCCGAGCACTTCGCGCGGCACCCCGGGCGCCACCTGATGCCAGGTGTTGGCCCGTACGAAGGCATCCCAGACCTCCCCGGGACCGGGAAGGTAGAGCGGTTTGACCAGCCCCGCCTTGGTGATACCTCACCACAACAGCAGGAACACCAGCAGCGCCGTGATCCGAATCCCCCAGTGCCGCGCCGCTTTCGACGTCATCAGTTGTGGCCGGGCCGCTTTCGCCGGCACCAGTTGCGGCTGTGCGGCATCCGACGCCGTCATGCGCTCGCCCGATGGACGCGTTGTGCGCTGGTCTGCGCGGTGGCCAGCATCAGCATCGAGTCGACGTTCACGTGCGGTGGCCGGGTGGCGACCCAGCAGACCGCGTCGGCGACGTCGTCGGCCGACAGTGGTGTCAATCCTTCGTACACCGCGGCGGCCTTGGCGGTGTCGCCGCCGAATCGGTTGATCGAGAACTCCGTCTCCACCATGCCCGGATCGATCTCACACACCCGGACGGGCTCGCCGAGCAGTTCGAGGCGCAGCACCCGGGTCAGCGCTCGCACAGCATGTTTGGCCGCGTTGTAGCCGCCGCCACCGAGGTAGGGCTCCACGGCGGCGATCGAACCGATGGTGACCACTGTCGCGCACGACGACGACCGCAGCAGTGGGAGCAGCGCCCTGGTCACCCGCAGCACGCCGAGCACGTTCATGTCGAACATCGCCTGCCAATCGGCGTCGTTGGACCCGGCGATCGAGTCGGTGCCGATCGCGCCACCGGCGTTGTTCACCAGCACGTCGGCCGACGAGATCTCGGCGACGAAGTCGGTGACCGAATCAGATTGCGTCACATCGAGATAGCCGACGGACACCACACACTCGGGATGCGCGGTGCGGATCTGGTCGGCGAGATCCTTGAGACGATCGACCCGCCTGGCCCCGAGGTGAAGATCGTGGCCCGCGGCGGCCAGCTTGTACGCGGTGGCGGCGCCGATGCCGCTGCTGGCACCGGTCACCACCGCGGTCGGCCGGCGGGTATCGGACTGGTGTGCCATCTGTGTTCTCCTTCTCGACGGAACTGATGCACCCAGCCTGACGAGCAACTGGCGCAGCGAGAAGTGCCACCACACACTCTTTCGTGAGGTCCAGATGTAACCGGAACGCAGTGAATGTGATGGCGATCTCGAGAACACGTGAACTGGCACCATCATTGCGGCACACTCTGGCCCTTTTGCCTGAGCCACCTCTGATGCGACGGTGGAACCTGACACCGCGAAACCCCGCGAGCAGCAATCAGCAAGGAGACCCATCGTGCCCGCACCCCAGGACCCGCACGCCGCCGACATCTACGCCTCGGATCGAGCTCATGTCTTTCATTCGTGGTCGGCGCAGGCCAACCTCGATCCGCTGGTAATCACCGGCGCCGAGGGCTGCCATGTGATCGATGGCGACGGAAACCGGTTGCTGGACTTCTCTTCCCAACTGGTCTTCACCAATATCGGCCACCAGCATCCCAAGGTGATCGCCGCGATCGCCGAGCAGGCCGCGTCGCTGTGCACGATCGCCCCCGCGCACGCCAACGCCGCCCGGGCGCGGGCCGCCGAGCTCATCGTCGACGTTGCGCCCGAAGGCTTTACGAAGGTCTTCTTCACCAATGGTGGTGCCGACGCGGTGGAACACGCCATCCGGATGGCGCGCCTGGCCACCGGCCGCTACAAGACACTGTCTGCTTTCCGCGGCTACCACGGTGCCACCCAGCAGGCGATCAACCTGACCGGCGATCCCCGACGCTGGCCCAACGACTACGGCTCGTCGGGATCGGTGCACTTCTTCGCGCCGTTCCTGTACCGCAGCCAGTTTCACGCGACGACTGAAGAGCAGGAGTGCGAACGGGCACTCGAGCACCTCACCACGCTGATCGAGTTCGAGGGCCCGGAGGCGTTCGCCGCGCTCATCCTGGAATCGGTGCCCGGCACCGCTGGCATCATGCCGCCGCCCCCGGGCTACCTCGCCGGCGTTCGCGACATCTGCGATCGCTTCGGCATCGTGATGATCCTCGACGAGGTGATGGCGGGATTCGGCCGAACCGGAAAGTGGTTGGCACTGGACCACTTCGACGTCACCCCGGACCTGATCACCTTCGCCAAGGGAGTCAACTCCGGGTACGTCCCGATGGGCGGGGTCATCATGACCGAGCGGATCGCCGACGAATTCGCCACCCGCCCATACCCCGGCGGACTCACCTACTCGGGTCATCCGCTGGCAGCGGCGGCGGCCGTGGCCACCATCGAGACGATGCATGAGGAGGAGATCGTCGAGAACGCGGCAACGATCGGCACCGACGTCCTCGGGCCCGGCCTGCGCGAACTCGCCGAACGCCACCCCATCATCGGCGACGTCCGCGGCCTCGGCGTCTTCTGGGCCATCGAACTCGTTTCTGATCGCGACACCAAGGAACCACTCGCCCCTTACGGTGGCAGTTCCCCCGAGATGAAGGCCATCGCCGATCGCGCACAACGTAACGGGCTCTTGATGTTCCAGAACATGAACCGATTCCACCTCACCCCGCCGTGCATCGTCACCGCCGAGGAGACCAAGCAAGCTCTCGCGGTGCTCGACGACGCACTGTGCGCGGTCTGAGCACCTTCACGGCAGGGCGGCGGCGAGTTCGCGCACCCCGGGCTCGATCTGCTCGGTCCGCAACGAGCTGTATCCGAGGCGCAGGTTGCTGTTGCGCCAGGTGCCCGGAAAGTAGTAGCGCGAACCGTCGGCGACCAGTACGCCGCGCTCGCGAGCTCGTAAAGCCCAACGCTTGCAGTCGATCTCGTCCGGCGCGGTGTACCACAGACTCACCCCGCCGGGCGGGTGGGCTGCCGCGTCGGGTGGTTGTGGCAGGTAACGCGACACCGCCGCGGTGAGGGTCTCCCAGTTGGTGCGCAGGCGGCGGCGCTGACCGCGCAGCACCTTGTGGTAGTCGCCGGAGGTGATGAAGATGCCCAGCGCGCGCTGCAGGTGCCCGGCCAGATGCTTGGACCGATGATGACGCTCGATTCGCAACTGCGCGATCACATCCGGATGTCCGACCACGAATCCCAATCGCAGTCCGGCGGCGAGGAACTTGGAGAACGAGCCGATGTAGAGGACACGACCGGCGGTGTCGATGGCCTTGAGCGCCGGCGTCGGCTGTCCGCGGAACCGGAACTCACTGTCGTAATCATCCTCCACCACAAAGGAATCGTTGTCCGCCAGCATCTCCATCAGCAGTCGGCGTCTGGGCATGCTGAGGGTGACGTTGGTCGGATGATGGTGGCTCGGCGTGAGATAGATGGCGTCGAATCTCGGGGCGTCTTCGATGACCGCGCCCCACTGGTCGGTGGCCAGCGGCACCACCGATGCGCCGGCCCGCGAGCAGATGTGCCATGCGTCGACGTACCCCGGATTCTCCACCACCACGCGCGACGTCGGCCCCAGCAACACGTCGGCGATCAGTGAGAGTCCTTGTTGCGCACCGGAGGTGATCAGTACTTCGGCTGGGGTGGCGGCCACGCCACGCGCCGGCAGGATCTCGTCGCACAGCGCGGCGAGCAGCAGCGGGTCGTCGGCATCACCGGCGTCGCGGACACTGTAGGTCAGGTGCGGATTATGCAGTGCCGCAACCATCGAACGCTGCCAGGCCCGCACCGGAAAAGACCGCAGTTCTGGCTGCGCGGAGATGAACGGGTACGGATAATCGGTCCAGTCGGGGTAGGCCGGAGCGCGCGTCACCGGAAGTTGCTGCTGACCCCCACGGTGTCGTTCCAGTCGCGACTGCCAGTCCATGCCTCGACGATCGCGTCCGCCTGATCGGACGTGTGCCGACCGCGCGGTGGCCGTTCGGCCGGCGATGTCGACCGGATAGAGACCCGACCGCGGCCGACTCTCCACCACGCCCGCACCGATCAGTTCCTGGTAGGCCAGCGCGACGGTATTCCGCGAAACACCAAGGGATTGAGCGAGATAGCGCGTCGAAGGCATCGGCCTGGACTGACCGTAGACACCTCTGGCGAGATGATCCTCGAGCAGTGCACGCACCTGACGGTAGAGCGGGACCGACGACTCGGCGTCCAGCGCGAGCGGACTGAAGTCCTCCCCTTCGGCCGCGTCGTTCATCTGGCCCCTACATTTCTGCTCCAACTGGAGCTTTTCGCATGACAGTGCGCGGGGCCAGTCTAAAGGGGTGCACTTCTGGCCGCCATTCGTGACCGCCCCCGGCTCATGATCGTCACCGTGATCGCGATACTCGTCGTCGGCGGATTCGTTCAGGGCAGCACCGGTTCCGGATTCGGTGTCCTCACCGCGCCGGTCCTGCTGCTCATCGCCCCACATCTGGTGCCGGGTCCGCTGCTCTGGCTCGCCGCCGCCGTCTGCGCAGCAGGTGCGTGGGCCGAACGCGCCCACATCGATCGTGGGTTCGTCGGTCGGGCGGTGCTGGCAGCAATACCCGGAAGCGCAGTCGGATTCGTGGCGCTGCGGTTCGTTGATCCGGACGTGCTGATGACGGTCATCGCGGTCGTGGTGATGGCGTCGGGGTTTCTCGGGTGTGCCGGCGTCGGCGTCCGGGCCACCGGGCGCACTGCCGTCGCAGCCGGATTCTGTTCGGGTGCTTTGAATTACGCGGCCGCACTGCCCGGCCCGGCACTGGCGCTGGCATACCGGACGCCCGATGCCGCGCAAATGCGTTCGACGCTGTCGACCGTGTTCGCGGTGATGTCGGCGGCCACCGCGTGCGCCGTCATCGTGGTGGGCGGCGGGCACGTCGGCGACATCGCAACCGCCGCGGCGCTATCGGTCCCGGTCGCGCTGGGGGCGATCGCGGCACGCGCCGTCGCCCATCGACTGACGTCGTCGACGGTTGCCCGCGCCGGGATGGTGCTGTCGATCGTGGCGGGCGTCGGGCTGCTTATGGCCCACGTGTGACGCTATTGGCCGTCGGATTCGGTATCGGCGCGGGACTCGCTGTAATCCGGGCCGACGAGGTGCGGGTTGGCGTCGAGTCGGGTGAGGCCGTTCCAGCATAGGTTCACCAGATGCGCGGCCACCACCTCCTTGGCCGGTTCGCGCACGTCGAGCCACCACTGCGCGGTCACCGACACCATGCCGACCAGGGCCTGCGCGTAGAGCGGCGCGAGCGCGGGATCGAATCCACGACGTTCGAAGTCACCGGCGAGGATGTGCTCGACCTGACTGATCGCGTCGTTGAGCAGACTCGAATAGGTATCGGCCTCACTGCCGCCGGTCGCGCTGTCGCCGCGAACCAGGATCCGGAATCCGTCGGTCCGTTCCTCCATGTAGGTCAGCAAGGCGAGCGCGACCTGCTGGATCCGGTACAGCGACCGGTTCTTGGTGAGCGAGGACGTCACCATTTCCAGCAGCGTCTCCATCTCACGGTCGACGACGACTGCGTACAGGCCCTCTTTGCCGCCGAAGTGTTCGTAAACGATGGGTTTGGACACCCCTGCTCGCTGCGCGATCTCTTCGATGGAGGTGCCCTCGAATCCGCGTTCGGCGAACAGGCCGCGCGCCACCTCGATGAGCTGGAGCCGACGCTGGGCGCCGGTCATCCGGGCCCGTGGCGCGCGCTTGACCTCCTCGGACCCGTCTGCGGGCCGACTGACTGCCATGGATCCACCCTACGAGACGAGCCACGCGGTCTCGAATCCGTGGCTTGTCACCTCGCCGGCGTCGGAGACGACAACGGTCGCCACCAGGTCACGGCCCGGCGGTTGCACCCGGATCACCACGCTTCCCGACGCCACCGCGTCGAGGCAGGAGGCCAGTTCCTCGTGCAGCCGTGACCTGGCCGCCGACGGCACATCGAGCGCGTCAAGCCCCCCGTCGTCGAGCAACGTCACCTCGACGCCGCGCCGCCGCGCCCGCCACGCGGCGGTGCCGATGGCCGGAACGTCGAGCGCCCGGGCCCGGATACCGTCGCGCAGGTATGCCTCGACGAGTCCGGACCGCTCGATATCGGACGACGCGAGCGGTTGCGCGTCGGCGATCGCGGTGAGCAGCGGCCGCGCCCACCGGTCCAGGCGCGACTTCTGGGTGGCCTGCTCGATCTGGGTTGCCTCCAGCGCCGCGCTCTCCGCGGCGATACGCGTCTGCTCGGCACGCAGGCCGAAGATCGCCTTGCTCGCCGGGCGGATCAGATAGGCGAAGAAGGTGGCCGTCACCAGCACCGCGAGGTTGGATACGAAGATGCCGACGGTCAGTGACCAGGCAAGGCTGTTGGCCGTGACGACGATGCCGGCGGCGACGAACGCCGTGACCTGCCCGGCCCACGCCGCCACGACACGGCCACGCACGCAGAGGAAGGCGCAGAGGATCACGCCCCCGCCCAGCGTCACGGTCACCGGGAGTGCGTTGGCGACCCTCGTCGGAAGCGTGGGGTAGATCAGCGCCACCTGCAGCGCGGGAATCGCGGCGACCGCCGCCGCGGGGACTGTCGGCATCGGATCACCGGCGATCACCAGCAGAGCAGCCGCCCCGAGGGCCAGCAGCGTCAACGCCCCGAGCACCGGGATCAGGCGCTGGTCGGGACCGGTCGAACCGACCGCCACCACGAAGGCGACCGCGACGAACACTGATGCCACCACCGAAGCCCGACGCGACTGCATACCGATCATCGTCGATGCGTCGGGGCTGATCATCGGTGCCACCGGATCATCGCTGCCACCGGATCATCGCTGCCACCGGATCTCGACCACAGTGCCCGCCCCGGGCCGGCTTCGCACCCGCGAGCTGCCGCCGTCGAGGCGCCGCATGCGTTCGGTGATGCTCATCGCGATTCCGAGCCGGCCGCCGGTGCGCGCGGGATCGAACCCGACGCCGAGGTCGGTGACCACGACGTCGACGGCATCGGGCGCCACCGACACCGTCAGCGCCCGATGGGCATCGTCGCCGGCGTGTAACACACTGTTGCGCAGGGCTTCTGCCATCGCGTTCGTGATCTCGGCGATGGCATGCGGCGGGTAGGAACCGCAATCGGGCGCCGTCGTCGCGGAAATCACCAGATGGTCGTCGATCTGCGCGGCGACGGTGGCCAATCGGTCCCGAACAGCGGATGCGCCGACCCATCCCTCATCGGTCGCCCCCGCGAGTGTGGAGTCCAACTCGCGCAGCGCAACCCGGGCATGGTCGCGGGTCCGGTCGGTGACCGGACCGCGGTGTGTTTCGAGCAGCACCGCCAGGATCTGGTCGTGGATGAGCGCGTCGAACCTCGCCCGCTCCTGTGTTCTGGCTTCTCGTGCCGCCGCGGCTGCCGCCTGGCCGGCGACGACGGCGCGCGTGCGGTCCAGATCGCGTGCGGTGGCCAGCCCGACGAGTACCGCGGCGACGAACACACCGCTGACCGCGACCGACCAGGCGGCCTCATAGGCGATCCGGGCCGGGAGCGCCTGGCCACCCGCGAGCCCCATCTGGTCGGTCGTCGCCGACAGCACCGACGCGGCGACCTGAACCGCCATCGCCGCCCAGGCGCGCAGTACGAGCGCGGCGCTGAGTCCGGCGAGCCCGGCGAACATCACGAGCCAATTGGAGCGTGAGTGTAAACCGTTGAGTGTCAGCCCATTCCAGGCAGGTAGCCACAGCAGATTCGCCAGCAGGTAGCCCCCCGCGGCAGCGGTTGCCGCCCCCGGCATCCACCGTTGTCCGACACCGAAGGTCGACATGAACAGGCCGATACCCGGGATGAAGACCAGTCCCACCGCGATCGGTGTCCACCAGGCGGCGACCAGCGACGCGGTGCGGTCGAGTTCAGGCAGCGAAACGAGAAAGAAACCGACGAAGCCCACGCCGATGAACCGTGCCAGCAGTCGTTCGATACGCCTGCCGTCGATCGCGGTCATACCCGCGGCTGTGACGAGTCCATCACCAGCAAACCGTCTTCGACGGCCCGCCGGAACAGGTCGACCTTGGTCCGTGCGGGCCTTCCGGCGTCGGCGTACTTCTGCCGAATTCGCTTGAGATATTCGTGAACCGTATCCACCTGAACATGCATTGTCTCGGCAATCCGACGTGAGGTCTCGCCATTGGCGTATAGGGTGAGCACTCGCTGCAGCTGTGGGCTGAGTTCGACGACTGCGAGATCGGGATCGGAATCGATGGCGGCGGCCCAGTCGACGCCGAAAACCTGCTCGCCACGCGCTGCGGCAAGGACCGCCGCGATGACGTCGGCTCGCCCGGCGCTCTTGCGGACCACACCGGCGACACCCGCCCGCGCTGCCGAGCGCATCAGCTCGGGATGTTCACCCGAGGTGTAGACCAACACGCTGATCCCGTTGCGGTGCAGGCATTCTACGTTGTCGTGCGGAGTTGAACCGTCGGTCAGACGCAGATCGAGGATGGCCACGTCGAGGTCGGTGGTCTGTTCCAGCAGCTCCGGCAGCGTCGATGCCGATGCGGCCAGCTCCAGACGATCATCGTCGGCGAGAATTCGTTCGATTCCCCAGATCGCCGAGGGGTGGTCGTCGACCATACCGACTCGAAACACGTCGTTGATTGTCATGGGCTCCTCCGACTTGTCAGCCACTGCGACCATTTTCCCCCCATTCTTGGGACTTATCGGATGAATGCGGAATTCATAACGTGATGATCGTCGTTCCGGCCGAACCATCCCCCCGCTGGAGGAGTCGGAAATGACAGTCACGAACAGGACATTGACATGCGTTCACACTTACGCAATCGAATCACCCGAACCACTGCTGCCGTCATTGTCGCAGCGGCATCGACGCTCGGACTGGCCGCCCTCGGGGCCGGTGAGGGATCGGCCGCACCCATTCCGCCCGGCGGATCCAGCGCGGTGATGTTCATCAACAACAAGACCGGGTGGCCGCTGAACCTGGAAAACTTCCCGAACACGAGCGTCGGGGCGGGCAGTTCGTTGGACGTCCGCTGGATCGACGCACCGCCGGCGGTTCTCGCGCCCGGAGCGACCGCGGTGGTCAGCGCATGGGCCGCCAATCCGGCCGACATGGGTGTCGACGTCACGTACTCCTACAACTATCGATTCGGCAGCCACGTGTCCTACACCTCCTCGCTCGGGCACATCCTGGGGTTCACCAACACCATCGGCACCAAAGCGTCGCCCGGCGAGTCGGTGCAGGCGAACATCCTGCAGTTCGGCGCGGCATCGAAAGCGGCGTTCACGCTCTCCTGATCAGGCCCACGGGAAGGATTGCGGCATGCAACTCGGTGTGGTCGGCGACGACGGACTCGTAGATTCCACGGTGCGGTTCCGGGTGTCGGAGACCACCGCCACCGAGGTGACCCTGACCGTGTCGGGATACGACGCGGCAGGGTCCCGGTGGCGATCCGACGGCGACTACCGCCTCGACGGATCCGGCGAGCTGGTGATCACCGATCCGGACGCGCCGTGGACGACGATGCGGTTCGACGATCCGGGTGCCACACCGACGACGTTCGAGGCAACCGACTCCCAACTCGATTTCACCGCAACAGTATTCGACGGCACCGAGTCGGCAAGCCGAACGGTGCGGCGAATCTGGGGGCGCGATCTGGCGTCGGAGAACCTGACCGGTGACGGTTGGGAGCTGGCGGTCTATCGTCCGCACGGACACAGCGGGCCACTGCCCGCCGTCGTCGTGCTCCCCGGCACGATGGTCAGCCGCACGGTGACCGGCACCGCAGCGCTGCTGGCCTCACACGGGTATGTCACCGCGGTCCTCTACTACACCCAGCGGCCGGGACTTCCCGAGCACTTCGTCCGGATTCGCACCGAAGCCATCGCCGACGGGATCGCCGCGCTGTCCGCACTGTCCTACGTCAACTCTGACGCCATCGCCATCCACGCGGCGTCGGTGGGAGTGCAGACCGCACTGGCCACCATGACCAAGACCGGGACGAAGGCGAAGGCGGTGGTGGTCGTCGCGCCGAGCCACGTGGTGTTCCAGTCGTTGCGGACCGACGGCCCGCCCGAGAAGGCATCGGCGTTGACCCATGCCGGCGTCGACCTGCCGTACGTACCGGTGCGCGCCGATCGCCTGTTGCCGCAACTGGCGGTAAATCTATTGCGCAGCAAGCTGTTTCGCGGCCCGACATCGACGGCACTGGCCACCACCAAAGCCTACGAGGGCGGCCTGCGGGACCGGACGGCGGTAGAAGCCGCCACAATCCCGGTAGAGGAGATCGATGCCCCGATCCTGGCGATCGCCGGAACCGATGATCAGTGTTACCCGGCGGCGGCGATGGCCAAGGAGATCATCGACCGTCGCGCGCGTGACGCGCACTGCCCGTCCGGTGACGATCAGCTGGTGATCTACCCACGTGTCGGACACTTCATCCGGCCACCGGCGGCTCCGACCACCGTCACCAGATCCCCCGGCCTCATCGGTGGCGGGGAGCCCGCCGCGATCGCGGCCGCCGAGCGCGACGCCTGGACCCGGATTCTGGGCTTTCTGCTGACCCACCTCTCGTGACCGGTTTTTCGAGTACTACCGGCACCCGAACGGCACTTACGCTCACCGTGATTAAAACGTGACCCGGTGGTTTGCGCAGACAGATCAAGTCATCGACACAGGTCAACGCGCTGTACCCGGACACGTTTCACGGCGGACGCCGAGCGGTCTTCGCCAGTTGCGCTACCTCGACGCCCACCGGTTTATAGGCTGAGACATTCCGGCCACAGCTCCGCTGCCGTCGCCCCGGGGGGACAAGGCCGGTTCCACTGACGATGGGATTGCTGTGGGCAGCTTGTGGGACTACATCCACGGACACGCCTCAAATCTGGCGTTTCTCACCTATCAACATGCGTCGCTGTCCTTTCAGACCGTTCTGGTCGGAACACTGGCGGCTCTGCTGATCTCGGTACTGGTGTACCGATTGCCGTTCATGTCCGCTTTCACGTTGACGTGGAGCCGTGTGGCACTGACGATTCCGTCGCTGGCCTTGCTGGCGTTGTTGATCGTGCCGTTCGGACTCGGTGTGGTGCCGTCGTTTCTGATGCTGGCGTTCTTCGCCGCGATGCCGGTCATCGGCAACGCCGTAGTCGGCCTGCGATCGGTTCCACCGTCGGTCATCGAATCCGCTCGCGGAATCGGCTTGCCGCGCTGGCGAATTCTGCTGTCGGTGGAGTTGCCGATGGCCTGGCCGGTGATCCTGACCGGCATTCGGGTGTCGACCCAGATGATCGTCGGTGTTGCCGCGATCGTCGCCTACGTCCTCGGCCCAGGCCTGGGATCACTGATCTTCAGCGGTCTGTCCCGCCTCGGTGGCGCCAACGCGCTTGAAATGGCGGCCACCGGAACGATTCTCATCGTCATCATCGCGCTCGTCTTCGACGCACTTCTCGTACTCCTCGGCCGACTCACCATCTCCAAAGGACTGGCATGACCGATACACAGACCTCTCCCCCGGCCTCGCAGCAGACGGTCACCGGTGCATCCATCCGCCTCGACGGCGTGGTGAAAACCTATCGAGGGCAGTCCGAACCCGCGGTGAAGAAGCTCGACCTGGACATCCAGGCCGGTCACATCGTGGCCTTCGTCGGACCGTCGGGCTGCGGTAAGACCACCACATTGAAGATGATCAACCGCCTCATCGAGCCGACCCAGGGCCGCATCCTGATCGACGATCGCGATGTGACACACGAGAATCCGGACAAGCTGCGTCAGGGTATCGGGTACGTCATCCAGTCCGGCGGCCTGTTCCCCCACTGGTCGGTTGCCAAGAACATCGGCGCCATCCCCCGCGTGCTCGGCTGGGACAAGAAGCGCATCGCCGACCGCACCGAGTATCTGCTCGACCTCGTCGGACTCGACGCCGGACAGTTCGCCGACCGGCTGCCCAAGGACATGTCCGGTGGTCAGCAGCAGCGAGTCGGGGTGGCCCGCGCGCTGGCCGCCGACCCGCCGATCCTGCTGATGGACGAGCCGTTCGGTGCGGTCGATCCGATCACCCGGGTTCGACTGCAGGACAAGCTGATCGCCATCCAACACGAACTGGGCAAGACGATCGTGGTGGTCACCCACGATTTCGAGGAGGCCACCAAGCTCGGCGACAAGGTGCTCATCCTCTCGCAGGGCGGGCACATCGAGCAGTACGCGGCACCCGAGGAGATCCTGGCCAATCCGGCGACACCGTTCGTCGAAGAATTCATCGGATCCGGTGCGACGCTGGCGCATCTGACGCTGTCGCGTGTGCGCGACGTCGAGCACGATCTGGTGACCACCGCGAGGGTCGGCGAATCCTCGCGTGCCGCAGGCGATCGCGCGGTGGCCGCCGGGCACACCTGGGTGGTCGTCGTCGACGAGCACGGTCATCCGCGCGCATGGCCGTCGCTGGAGGAACTGGAATCCAAAGAGCAGGTGTCGGATTACGTCGACCATCGCCTGCCCGCGGTGGCCACGTCGTCGACCCTCAACGACGCACTCGACACGATGCTCGCCGCGAGCCAGGGCGGCACACTCGTCACCGACGGCCGCGGCCGGGTGATCGGATCGCTGTCGATCAAGGCGGTGATGGATGTCATCCGTGGCCAACTCGCCGACGCGCGAGACGAATCCGAGAACGGCTACGTCACCCACAAGGAGGGCACCGGGCCGATCGAGACGCCGCTGGTGGTCGCCGACGACACCGACCTCGACGCGGCCACCGGGACGAGTGCGGAATGACCACTGCCGCAACCAATGAGGCCGTGCTCACCACCGCGGCCGGTACGCCGGGTGGATTGGTCTCCCGACTACGACACTGGCCGATGGACGTCTGGCTCGAGCCGCTGATCATCGTCATCCTGGGCGTCGGATACACGATCTGGTACCAAACGACCACCTTCACCGAGACCGAACTCGCGTCGTTGTCGTGGCCGACGTTGCGCACCACCATCCTCGATCACATCCAGCTGACGCTGGTGGCCACCGTGATCGTGGTCGCGATCGCGATCCCGTTGGGAATTCTGCTGACCCGGCCGTCACTGAAGTGGCTCAACCCGATCGCGGTCAACATCGCGAATATCGGCCAGGCGGCCCCGGCGGTAGGCCTGTTGGTGTTGTTCACCTTCTGGCTCGGCACCGGATTCCGCACGGCCGTCATCGGTTTGGTGGTGTACGCGGTGCTCCCGATCCTGCAAAACACCATCGTCGGACTCAACCAGGTCGATCGCCGCACCATCGAGGCCTCCCGCGGCATCGGATACTCCGCTGCGCGAACGCTTCTCCAGGTCGAGCTGCCGCTGGCGGTGCCGGTGATCCTCAACGGTGTGCGCACCGCGCTGGTGATCCTGGTCGGCACGGCAACACTGAGTACCTTCATCGGCGCCACCAGCCTGGGCACCCTGATCACCACCGGCATCACGCTGTTCCTTCCGAAACTTCTGGTCTCGGGAGCGATCCTGGTGGGGTTGCTCGCGCTGGTCATCGATTGGCTCGGGCGCCTGGTGGAGTTGGTCGCGACCCCCAAGGGCCTGTCATGAGGCGCGCGCGGTTGTCAGTTCTGCTCAGCGCCTTGATGATCGCGTTGGTCACCGCCGTGGGCGCCTGCGGGCTGGTGAGTTCCTCGGGCACCTTCCACAAGGCCTCGCTGCCCGACGGCCAACGACCGCTCGACGGCGTCTCGGTCACCGTGTCGTCGAAGAACTTCACCGAAGGTGTGATCCTCGGCAAGATCAGCGCGACGTACTTCGCCGCGGCGGGCGCCAACGTCACCGACCTGACCGGCGCTCCCGGCTCGGCGTCGTCCCGCCAGGCCCAACTCAATGGCGACGTCGACATCCTGTGGGAGTACACCGGCACCGCATGGGTCACCTATCACCATGAGACCGAGGTGATCCCGGATCCCGCCGAGCTCTGGCAACGCGTCCACGACGTCGAGCTCAAGGACAACAACCTGGAGTGGTTGCCGCCGGCCAAGTTCAACGACACCTACGCCTTCGCGGCGTCGACACCGACCGCGCAGCGTCTCGGCGTCAAGTCGTTGTCCGATGTCGCGAAGCTGCCGGTGAACGAGCGAACCTTCTGCATCAACGATGAATTCTTCAGTCGCTCCGACGGTTTCATTCCGATGCTCAAGGCTTACGGGATCGAGTACAACACTCCCGACGGCGTGCCGTCGGGAAATGTCACCACGATGGACTCCGGTGTGGTCTACACCTCGACCGCCAAGTCCCAGCCGTGCAACTTCGGCATGGTCTACACCACCGATGGTCGGATCAAGAACCTCAATCTCGTTGTGCTGGAAGACGACAAGAAGTACTTCCTGCCCTACAGCGGCACCACGGTGGTGCGTAAATCGGTTCTCGACGCCCATCCGCAGATCGCGACGCTGACCGCGAACCTGTCCGAGCGGCTCACCGATCAGGTGATGCAGGAACTCAACGGCCGCGTAGACATCGACGGGGAGGACCCCGCCGATGTCGCCTACGACTGGCTGAAAAGCGAAGGATTGGTGCGCTAAACGTCCGGTTCTTCCGCGTCGCCGCCTCCGGTTCTTCCGCGTCGAACTCGGCGTTCCGGCACCAGCAGGACACGGACGACCTGAATCGACGCGGAAGAACCTTCCCCGACGTTTGACCTAACGGTCGCTCGGCACCTCGGATCGCTTGGGCAGCACCCACATCGCCCGCGGGAAGTGGCAGGTGTAGCCGTCCGGATAGTGCAGCAGGTAGTCCTGATGCTGCGGCTCGGCCTCCCAGAACTCCCCGGCCGGCTCGATGGTGGTGACCGCGTTACCCGGCCACAGCCCCGAGGCGTCGACGTCGGCGATGGTGTCGCGCGCGACCTGCTCCTGCTCGGGCGTGAGCGGGAAGATCGCCGAGCGGTAGCTCGATCCGACGTCGTTGCCCTGACGGTCCTTGGTCGACGGGTCGTGGATCTGGAAGAAGAACGCCAGGATGTCGCGGTAAGTTGTTGCGGCAGGGTCGAATACGATCTCCACCGCCTCGGCGTGGCCCGGGTGATACCGGTAGGTGGCGTGATCGTTGGTGCCGCCGGTGTAGCCGACGCGTGTGGAGATCACCCCGGGCTGTCGTCGGATGAGATCCTGCATGCCCCAGAAACATCCGCCCGCCAGAACCGCGGTCTCGGTGCCCGGGGTGATGGTGATGCTGCCGTCGTCGGTGGGTCCGCTGGTCATCGGTTGGTGTCCTCACTGTCGGTGGTGGTCATGTCTGTGGTGGTCGTTTCTGTGGTGGTCGTTTCTGTGGTGGTGAACAGGTCGCGGAAGCGGCCGTAGCCCTGGACTTCGAGCTCGTCGGCCGGCACGAACCGCAGTGCCGCGGAGTTCATGCAGTACCGCTGCCCGCCGTCGGCTCGGGGTCCGTCGCCGAAGACGTGACCGAGGTGACTGTCGGCCAGCGCCGAGCGGACCTCGGTGCGCTTGATGAGCAGCTTGCGGTCGCTGCGGGTGGTGACGGCGTCGGCGGCGATGGGTCGGGTGAAGCTCGGCCAGCCGGTGCCGCTGTCGTACTTGTCGGTCGACGAGAACAACGGCTCGCCGGAGACGACGTCGACGTAGATGCCGGGCTCGTGGTTGTCCCAGTACTCGTTCGCGAACGCGGGCTCGGTTCCGTCCTGCTGGGTCACGCGATATTGGGCGGGCGTGAGATGACTGGTGCTGTGCTGATTATGACTGGTGCTGTGCTGATTATGGCTGGTGCCGTGCTGATTGCTGGTCACTGTTCCTCCTGGGAGAACACCACTGGCTGTGGCGTCGAACCCTTCAACACCGCGGTGACCGGATTTGGTCCCGACCGCTAAACCACCTTCACGGTGACATTGAACGATGTTATCGTGACATCATTCGATGGCATCAATGGAAGGTGGCCGCATGTCCACAACAGCCCTCTCGAGCACGCACGAGCGCGGCATCGACGAGGTGTCGCAGCGGCTCGTCGCGTCGGCCGCGATGGCCTCCCGCAACGCGCTGGTCGAGATCGACTGGGATGCGCCGATGGAGCCAGACAAGTACGGCTGCAGCCCGGAGTGGTCGACGCTGTACGGCACGTCGTACTGGGATGAACTCACCGTCGAGCAGCGAATCTCGTTGACCCGCCACGAGTTCGCGTCGGTGATGTCGATCGGCATCTGGTTCGAGATGTCGTTGCAGGAGATGGTCTTACGTGATCAGTACCTGGCCGATTACCACCGACCGGAGTTTGCATTCGCACTCACCGAGATCGCTGACGAATGCCGTCACTCGCTGATGTTCGCCAAGGCGACCGAGAAGATGGTCGGAACGTCGTATCACCCGCATCCGCGAATCGGACGGGCCGCCAAGGTTTTTGCCGGCGTCGCCAAAGACGAGGTCGCCTATGCCGGCATCCTCGTGGCCGAGGAGATCCTCGACGTCTTCCAGCGCGGCTGCATGATCGACGACCGCGTGCTGCCATTTATCCGCACCGTCAACGAGATTCACGTCCTCGAGGAATCCCGCCACATGCGCTTCGCCCGCGAGCAGGTGCGGGAATCGATGGCCAGCGCCGGACCGATCCGGCGTCGGACGAGCGCTTTCCTCACCGCCCTTGCGGCGTCGTTCATCTTCACCAGCCTGGTCCGCCCGCAGGCCTACGCCGACGCCGGACTCGACAGGCATCGTGCCGTCGCCGAGATGCGACGCAACCACCACTTCCAGTCGATGGTCCGCACCAGCTGCGCGCACTTGATGGAGTTCCTCGACGACGTCGGGCTGCTCACGCCGGCAGCCGCGCGGATCTATCGCCGGGTGCACATGCTCTGAGCGACACGGGCACAGCGCCGTCGGGCTACCCGTCGCGTCGACGCTCTGCGCGCTGGCATTTCTGGACCGCGAGGATCTGCTCGTCGGTGAGCGCGGGCACGGTGAACGAGGTGATCGCGCCGTCGGTGCGGAGTGCGTCGAGAAGCAGTTCCAGATAGCGGCGCCACGCCCCCGGCGCGACCGGCTCCGATTGGGCGGCGAAGCCCGACACCATCGAGAAGATGGCGTAGAGATCGTTGGACTCGATGTCGCGGCGGATGACTCCGGCCTCACGCGCTCGACGGAAGACCTCCTGCAACCGCGAGGTCAGCCTCGCTTTCACCGCGTGGATGGTCGGGTCGTTGTGGTCGATCTGCATCATGATGGCGGTCAGTCCGCGATCTTCGGCCATCGCCTCACACACCGTGGTGGCCAACGTCACCACCGCGACCCATGGATCGGTGCCCGCGTCGTCGAGGAGGGCCTTGGTCTGCTCCTCGACCTCTTCCAGGTGCGCCGCGAAGACACCGATGATCAGCTCGTCGCGATTGGCGAAGCGGCGATAGACCGTCCCCACCCCGACGCCGGCCGCGGCGGCGACGTCGTCGAGCGAGACGTCGAGTCCTCGCTCGGCAAAAAGCTCGTGAGCTGCAGCGATGATCCGACGTCGGTTGCGTTCGGCGTCAGCGCGCAGCGGGCGACCGGTGTCGTCGGTGGCACCAATTTGTATGGTCATCGTCACATTCTCTCAACCGGAGGAATCATCTCCGCTTAACCTTCGTTGGCTCCTTCGTAAACGGAGGAACCATCTCCACTATTCCGTATCGGAGGACTCATGACCACCACCTACGACTCCACGGGCCGCGCGTCGGCCGACGAGGAGACCGCCACCGAACGACACCACCGACTCCGATGGCTGGTCCTCGGCGTTCTCGGACTCGCCCAACTGATGGTGGTCCTCGACGCGACCATCGTGAACATCGCACTCCCGCACGCCCAGGCGTCACTCGGCTTCGACAACGCCGACCGCCAGTGGATCGTGACCGCATACTCGCTGGCCTTCGGCAGCCTGTTGCTGCTCGGCGGTCGGCTCTCGGATCTGTTCGGCCGTCGGACGACGTTCATCGTCGGCCTCGTCGGTTTCGCCGCGATGTCGGCGGTCGGCGGTGCCGCGGTCAACTTCGAGATGCTGGTGATGGCTCGTGCCGGCCAGGGTGTCTTCGGCGCGCTGCTGGCACCCGCGGCCCTATCGCTGCTGACCACCACATTCACCGACCCGTCGGAGCGCGGTAAGGCCTTCGGCATCTTCGGCGCCATCGCCGGCGGTGGCGGTGCGCTCGGATTGCTGCTCGGCGGCATGCTCACCGAGTGGGCGGATTGGCGCTGGTGCCTCTACGTCAACCTGGTGATCGCGGCGATCGCGCTGGTCGGTGCAGTCCTGTTCATCGGCAAGCACACCGCCGACCATCGTCCCAAGCTCGATCTGCCCGGCGTGGTGACCGTGTCTGCCGCCCTGTTCTCGATCGTCTACGGCTTCTCCAACGCCGAGACCAACGGCTGGGCCGACTGGGCGACCATCACCTGGCTGGTTGCCGGTGCCGTTCTGTTGGCGACGTTCGTCTGGCTGCAGTCGCGGACCGCACATGCGCTGCTCCCGTTGCGCGTCATCCTCGACCGCACGCGTGGCGGTTCGTACCTGACGGTGTTCATCGTCGGCATCGGAATGTTCGGCATCTTCCTGTTCCTGACCTACTACCTGCAGCAGAACCTCGGGTTCAGCCCGATCCGTACCGGTCTGGCGTTCCTGCCGATGATCGGCGTGCTGATCGTCACCGCGACGACCGCCACCGGCGTGCTGCTCCCCCGGTTCGGTCCGCGCTGGCTGATGGCCGGTGGCATGCTCATCGCCGCGGTCGGCATGCTGCTGCTCACGCAGCTGACCGAGACCAGCACCTACGCCGCGCACATCCTGCCCGGTCTGCTGGTCATGGGCCTGGGCCTGGGCGCGTCGATGGCCCCGGCCATGCAGGGCGCGGTGTCGGGTGTGGCCCCCGACGACGCCGGCGTCGCGTCGGCAACGGTCAACACCATGCAGCAAGTGGGTGGCTCCGTGGGTACCGCACTGCTGAGCACGATCGCGGCGAGCGCCGCCACGTCGTACGCGACCAGCCACGCGGCTCACGTGGCCAATCCGGTTGCGCTGCAACAGCTTGCCGCAGTGCACTCCTACACCACCGCGTTCTGGGTGGCAGCCGGAGTGTTCGCGGTCGGGTCGCTGATCTCCGCACTCGTGATCCCCAGCGGCAAGCTGCCGGTCACCGAGGGTGAGACCGAAGCTCCGGCGATGGTGCACTGAGTCAGATCCGGCTGGGTTAACGGTTCGGCTGGGTTAGCGGTTCGGCCCGGTCACGTTGGACGCCTTGCGTTCGGCGTGGCCGGGCCGTTCGCTATCCCGGTGCCGTGAGTATCAATTCGCCAACTCAGTCTGCGCGCATGAGGTCGGCGCCCACGGCTTCGAGGTGAGTGAGTAGCCAACGCAAGGCGGGGTCGGACGAGCTGCCGGGGTTCCAGTGGGCGGCCTCCTCGAGATCAACGCGTGGTAGCGGGGTCACGGCCACCGCCAGGTGTAGTTCAGTGGGCAGCGCGGACAGAAGCTGCCTCGGCACGATGGTGACCAGGTCGGTCCCGGCGACGAGATACGGCGCGGCGGTGAAGCCGCGGGTGGTGATTGCACGCCGCGGGATGATGTTCGCCTCCGCGAGCGCATGGTCGGCAGGCGTCGATGTGGTCTCCCCGAAGGTCACCACGACGTGGCCGAGCTGGCGCAGATCCTCCAAGGTGAGCGCACCGTCGCGCAGTCGCGGATTGTCGTCGGCGACGACGCAGACGAACTGATCGGTGAACAGCGTTCGCCGCGCACCCGGTGCGCGGCCCGCGGCCGCGATCACCACGTCGCGGCGCAGCAGATCGAAACCACTGGCGGCCGGATCCTCCGGCAGAGTCTCGACGGCCAGCGTCACACCCGGTGCTTCTGCCCCGATCGCCTCGAGTAACGGGGAGGTCAGCATGCCCAGGGCATAGTCTGAGGCGACGATGGAGAACGCCCGATGGCTTGTCGCCGGGTCGAAATGTGCTTGCACACCGAGCGTTCGGGTCATCTCGGTGATTGCGTCGGCGACCAGTGGTCGCATCTCTTCGGCTTTGGGGCTGAGCGTCACCGACTTTCCGGACCGCAGCACGATCGGGTCGTCAAGGATCGTGCGGAGCCGGGCAAGTGAACTGCTCATCGAAGCCGGCGACAGCCCGATCTGTTCACAGGCATGGCTGATCCGAGGCTCGGCGAGCAGCGCATCGAACGCGACGAGCAGATTCGCGTCGAGGCGGGGCAGTGAATCCTTCGTCACGTCGCTGCCCCGATCACCGGTCCGGTCGTGGTGAGTTGCGCGCGCATCCATTCCATCGCCGGATCCGTGGTCCGAGACGGATGCCACCAGAGTGCCTCGATCAGATCGAGGCGTCCGATCGGCGCCTCGACCGCGACCGTTCCGGTCACCGCGCACAGCTGATCGGCGAGGCGACTCGGGACCAGGGCGATCAACTCGGTGCCCGCGACGATGCGCGGCAGCAGGACAAGGCTGTGGGTGCGCACCGCCACCTGGACAGCGATGCCGAGTTCGCTGAGCCGCCGCTGTACCGGTGTGTGATGGCCCGGACCGAACATCGCCTGCGCATGCGATGACGAACAGAAGTCCGCCCAGGAGAGCGACCCGTCCTGAATGCGGGGGTTCTCGCGGTCGGCGACGCAGACATAGCGGTCGACGAACAGCGTCGTCGATTCACCCTGGAAGCCGATGCCCGGCACCGCCACCACGAAGTCGTAGGTGAGCAGATGCGCATCGTCGACGATCGGTTGCGGCGGCAGCGGCTGCAGTTCGAGGTTGATCCCCGGGGCTGCGGCACAGATACGACCGAATCGTCCGGCGAGTTCGATCCTCGCGAAGTCCGACGATGCGACCCGCACCGTCCGCTCGTAGGTCGCCGGGTCGAACGGCGTCGCCCGTCCGAGCGCACGATCGATGGCGGTGATCGTGCGTCGGACCTGAGGAAGCAGTGACCGCGCAAGCGGCGTCAACTCGTACTCCCGGCCCACGCGGACCAGGAGCTCGTCGCCGTAGTGACGACGCAGGCGCGCGAGGGTGCTGCTCATCGTCGATTGGCCGACCCCGAGTCGTTCACCCGCCCTGGTGACGTTGGATTCCTCGAGGAGCGCATACAGACCGTAGAGCAGGTTGAGGTCCACGTTGGCCAGGTTCATCGGAGCATCTCCCGTGCCGATCAGACTGATGGTCGAGGCGTTGAGACCAGCCTGATTGAGACTAGTGGACGGGGTCAGCTGTACCGATCGGTTCGACGAGCTCGATGAGATTGCCCTCGGGGTCGGCGACAAATGACATGCGCCAGCCCGGCTGCGGTGACTGCTGGGGCACCATCCGTTCGATCGCGCCGCGACCGAGCAGCAGGGCGTGCACCGCGGACAGATCGTCGACCTGCATCGCGATGTGACTGTGACCGGCGATAAGCGCCGCATCCGCTGGTCCGGTGAACCGGTCGCCGGTCTGCACCCCGACGCGGGAGATCAGTTCGATGCCGAAGCCCGACGGTGCACGAAGCACCACGCCGCGCAGGCCGATGGGCTCGACGCCGAATGCGAACTCCACGGCCATGTCGAATGCACTGACGTACCAGTCGCAGGCGGCGTCGAGATCGACGACGGTGATCCCCACGTGGTGCATAGTCGCGGTGAGCGTCCCGCTCGTGGTCGCTACGGCGGCTGCCCGGGTGGCGGCGGTCACCGTCCGTGCTCCGCAGTGACCACGTGGGTACGGGCGGCGCCGGCCTCGGCGATCGCGTCGCGGCCGATCCGGTCGGCGAGGTCGTCGTCGAACTGCCCGTCGACGAGGACGAACGCGACGCGCGCGACGGTGTTGCCGCGATTGGCCCAGGCGTGACTGGTACCGCGCTGCACGACGACGTCTCCTGCGGTCAGGGTCACTTCACCATCTTCGAGCAGGAGGGTGAGTTCGCCGTCGATGACGATGCCGTAGTCGATGGATTCGGTTCGGTGCCAGGGTGATTGGCGTCCGTCGCGCAGATGTCCGGGAGCGAACTCGTTGATCCGGATGCGCGTTCCACCTGCCGGCGGCGGGATGTGGATCGCTCCGGCGGCGGGATCCGGTTCGGTGGGGCTCACTATCGCGGGGGTTGTCGCCGTGGACCAGACCTCGACGAAGGACACACCGTCGTGGGGCAGCTCGGTCACCGTCGGTGCGCCGTCGAACAGGATTCCGGAGACACCCGCGTCGTCGTGACCGGTCACGACCCGCCGCGTGACCTGCCGGTCATGATCCGACGATGTCGGAGCCATCTCGGCGAACGTCTCGGCCACCCAATCCGCGATGAACTGCGTCGCATTGTCCATCGCGTCGAGATGTACGTGCTCGACGCCGCCGTCGTGGTCGGTGAACACGCGCAGGTCGCACTTGGGGCTGGCAGTCGCCTGTGCGTGACTCTGATAGGCGTCGCTGACCGGGATCTGGCGGTCGTTCTCGCCGTGGGTGATCAGGAACGGCACCTCGATCTGCTCGACGACCCGGTCGAGAGTAATTCTGTCCCAAAGCTTTTCGAAGCTCTCCAGATCATCGCAACCCCACACCCACAGTGCGTGCTGCCAGTAGTGCGGCACGGGGTTCTCACCTTCGCGCTCCAAGCGCCGCCGCTGGGTCTGCCCCCAGTTGTGGTTGGCGCCCCACGCGACGCACAGCGCGTAGCGCTTCTCGAACGCCGCTGCCCGTGGCGCGTAGTACCCGCCGAGCGACCAGCCGACGATGCCGATCCGGTCCGGGTCAACTTCGGGACGGGTCAGCAGGTACTCGAGGCAGGCGGTGCCGGCGCGTTCGGCATCGGGGACGGCGTGGATGCCATGCAGTCGCAGGGCGCCGCCGGTGCCGGGCTGATCGACCATGAGGGTCGAGACGCCGCGGCGGGCGAGCTCTTCCGGGAACCTCGAGCCGAGCATCTGCTCCTTGAAACTGTCGAAACCGTTCCACTGCACCACAACCGGTGCCGGCGAGCGGTCGCTGCCGGGTGCGGGCCACAAGTAGGCGGGCAGGACGCCGCCCTCGTAGGGCACCTCGACGATCTGCACCGGGCTGTCCGACAGCTCGATCGCCTTGCGCTGCAACTCCATTGCGCGACGGTAGACGGCGATACGGTCGCCGTCGGGACTCTGCATGCGTTCCGCGTTGAGCAGGTACAGGGCTGCCCGTCGGTACTTGTCGCCTGCCGAGAAGCGGCGGCCACGGGCTTCGTCGTCCTCGGCGAGTGCGACGAGTCGATCGGCGACCCGCGACCAGGAGGCGAGGAATTCTGCGGTACCCGCGTCCTCACCGGCCCGCGACGCCTCCAGGATAGGGCGGCATGCCTCATCGACCTCGCCGATGGTGCCCCCGTTGTTCAGGGTGCCGACGACGGCCAGATTCCAGACGTAGTTGCCCGGGAAGTATTCGAACATTGTTGTCCTCCAAGAGAAACAAGTAGATGTGCGGTCAGCCGGCGACGGCGTCCGCGATGATCTTGGCGCCGCCGTGTGCGGTATATCCGCCGTCGATGGGGATTTCGACGCCGGTGACGTACGACGACGCGTCGGACAGCAGGAACACGACGACGTCGGCGACGTCGTCGGGTATGCCGACGCGGCCCAGTGGCGTCAGCGAGAGCTGAGCGGGCAGCATCGCTGGATTGGCTCCAGCCATCATCGGCGTCTCGATGTAGCCGGGATGCACGGCATTGACGCGGATGCCGCGCGGACCGAATTCGGTTGCGGCAACACGACTGAGACCCCGCAGACCCCACTTGCTGGCGGTATACGCGACGGTGTGGTGCGCGGTGAGTGCAGCGGCCGAGCCGACATTGACTATTGAGGCGCCGGGACCCATCCGAGGTGCGAGCGTTCGCATTCCGAGCATCGGGCCGGTCAGGTTGACCGCGATGACCCGGTCCCAGTCGTCGGTGCTGACGTTCGCGAGTCGGGAACGCTGCGGGATACCGGCATTGTTGACCAGGCCGTGCAACGGGGTGTCACCGAGAGTGCGGTCGAGGTCGGCCCAGCTCGACTCGTCGCCGACGTCGAGTTGCCGGTACTCGACGACGCCGTGCAGACCGGCGGCCTGCGCGAGGAGGTCGTCGGCGTGCTCGACGATGTCGGTGGCGATCACGTGGGTACCCAGGGCAGCGAGGCGCAGCGCTTCGGCGGCACCTTGCCCGCGCGCGGCCCCGGTGATCACGACGGTGCGCGCGCTCCAGTCCTCACAGACACGCGTGCCGTCGACGCCGGTCACGCCGGCACCTGTAGAGCAGCCATCGACTCGGCCATCAGGGCCGCAGGATCGGCGCCCGGCGTACCGGGGTGGGTCTCCCAGTCGACGAGTTGCATGGAGTTGCGCACCACCATCTCCACCCGCGGGCGGCGGCGGTCAGCGAACGCGGTGAGCAACTCGTCCAGTGCGATGGATGGCGCCTCCGGCGAGGTCAGCATGTCGGCCAGGACGACGGCATCTTCGGTGCACATCGCGGCGCCCTGCGCGATGAGCGGCGGGCAGGCGTGGGCCGCATCGCCGATCAGGATCATGCGTCCGCGGTGCCATGGGCCGGTGACCAGGAGGGATTCGATGATCCGGTAGTCGATGACGGTGTCCTCGGTGATACCGGCGCGGATGTGGTCCCAGGAGCCGCCGTAGGCGGCGCAGCGCTCACGCAGTACCTCGGCACGCGACCGGCCGTCGGCGTCGGGGTCGAAGACCTCGTCGAGCAGGTAGGCGTAGCACTTGTCGTCGGAGATGGGGGCATAGCCTGCCTTGAATCGCGGACCGCCGTAGGCGAGCTCGGCGCAGTCCATGCCGGGGCGGCGATCGGTGACGATCCGCCAGATCCCCATCCCGACCTGCTGCGGGTCGGTTTCGATACCCATCAGGCCGCGCATGGCCGAGCCGATGCCGTCGGCGGCGATGACCAGGTCATATGTGGCGGTCGAACCATCGGACAAAGTGACCGCGGCGGCATCCTCGCGGTCGTCGACCTTGGTCACTGTCGTGCCGAGGAGTACCGAGACACCGGCGTCGTGAACGGCCTTGACCAGGGTCTCCTGTAGCGCGGACCGTACCGTGCCCATGCTCGGGGGCAGGTCGGCGCCACCCATGGCCGGGGTGGTCACGGTGTCGACGAGCGTGCCGTCGGCGTCGGTGATGCGGATGGTGTCGAAGCCGACGCCGTCGGCCAGCACATCGTCGAGCACGCCGATCTCGCGAAGGGCGCGTAAGGCGTTGCCCTGCACGGTGATTCCGTGTCCGACGCCGAACCATCGGCTGGCGATCTCCACGAGGTCGACCTGTACCCCGCGTCGGGCGAGAGCCACGGCCACCACCGAACCGGTGATGCCGCCGCCCACCACAAGAACTCTGTTCACTGTCATGGTCAGTCCTGTTCGTTGCCTGTAACTGGCTGGTTGGAGATGAAAGGCCGGGGGCTCGCGAAGAGCGTCGGACCCGGTGATCTATGACGCTATGTGACCTCGATGTTGCGCAGAACACACAATTTGGCGATACCAGGCATCGGCGAACCATGGTTCTGCCGTACCACTCCTCGGACTTACGTTTTTGTGCACCACATCACAACCCGAGCGAATCATCGAGGAGCACACATCATGGCGTTCATCTGTTCGGCCACCTGGACCGCACTGGAAGGCAAGGAAGACGTCGTCCGCGAGGCCCTGCGACACCTGTCGCCGGCCAGCCGCACCGAACCGGGCTGTCTGCACTATCAAGCCTACGTCGATCCCGACGAGCCTCGCGTCTTCCGCATCTTCGAGGTCTACGACGACGAGACCGCCTTCAAGGCGCACGGTACCTACGACCACTTCGTCACCTGGGCGCTCGGCCAGGCGATCCCCGCGCTGGAGAACCGTCAGCGCGACTTCTACGAGACCTTGGATTTCTGAGATGCGACTGGCCACCATCGAACTCGAGGGGACCGCTGTCGGCGCCGTCGTCGTCGACGACGACACGGTCTTTCCGCTGCCGGCCGGTGTCGATGTGCTCGACGCGCTCGCCCTGTCGCCGACAGAGCGCGCAGCACTCGACACCATGGCCCGCTCCGGCACGGGCATCCCGTTGACCGACGTCCGCCTGCTTCCACCAATCGCTTCTCCCGCGCTGCGCGATTTCGTCGCCTTCGAGGAGCACGTCGTCGGTGTCAGCCGCAGTATCGACGGCACCGACGCGGTTGCCGAAGCCTGGTACGAGGCACCCGCTTTCGTCTTCATGAATCCGCACGCACTCATCGGTGCCGCCGACGATCTGCCGATGCCTCCGCTGACCTCGGCACTCGACTTCGAACTCGAGATCGGTGCGATCGTGGGGCGACGCTGCCGCGACCTGTCGGTCGAGGAGGCCTACGACCATATCGCCGGGTATTGCGTCGTCAACGACTGGTCAGCTCGTGACCTGCAACGACGCGAGATGCAGGTGGGCCTCGGGCCAGCCAAGGGCAAGGACTTTGCGACCACCCTCGGGCCCTGGATCACCACCGCCGACGAGGTCGCCGACAAGCATCGCGACGGCATCCTCGACCTCGAGATGACTGTCGAGATCAACGGCAGGCCGGTCGGACGCGACCGCAGCGGTCACATGGCGTGGTCGTTCGCGGAACTGCTCTCGCATGCCAGCCGTGGCGCATGGGTCGGGGCAGGCGACGTCATCGCGTCCGGCACTTGCCACACCGGTGCGCTGGCCGAGATCTGGGGCCGCACCGGACGTCAAGAGCCGGCGCCGCTAGCAGTCGGTGACACCGTCACGATGACCGTCGATGTTCTCGGCACCATTCGGAACACCGTCGTACCGGGCATCTCGCCCGGCCACGTCGTCCGCGGTGCCCGCGTCGGCGCCGGAGCCACGGCGGTGGCGTCATGAGCGTCATCGCCGCGGCCGACAGCACCGCACTCGCGACCATGAGCCCGAGCGAGGTCGATCGAATGCTCGCGCAGGCCGTCACCGCACAACAGGTGTGGCGGACGGTCGAGGTGTCCGAACGTGCTCGACTGCTCCGCAACTTGGCTCAGGTCCTGCGCGACCGTGCCGAGGCCTATGGCGAACTGATCACCCGGGAGATGGGCAAGCCGATCACCGAAGCAGTCGCCGAGGTGCGCAAATGCGCATTGGCATGCGATTACTACGCCGACCACGGACCGGCGGTGCTCGCCGACCGCGACGTGGTCACCTCGGCGCGCCGATCGTACGTGGCGCAGGAACCGATGGGTGTGGTCCTCGCGGTGATGCCATGGAACTTCCCCTTCTGGCAGGTCATCCGGTTCGCCGCGCCGGCACTGCTTGCGGGTAACGCCGGTATCGTCAAACACGCCGCCAACGTCTCGCGCAGCATGTTGGCCATCGAGGAGGCGTTCCTCGCTGCCGAGTTTCCGCCGCATCTGTTGCGCGCGTTGATCATCGACGAATCGGTGGTCGCCAATGTCGTCGACGGCCTGCTGGCCGATCCGCGCACTGCCGCGGTCACCCTCACCGGCAGCAACCGTGCCGGTGCGGCGGTCGCCGCCGCAGCCGGTCGCTCGACCAAGAAGGTGGTGCTCGAGCTCGGGGGCTCCGATCCGTTCATCGTCCTCGCCGACGCGGACATCGCGGAGATCGCGGGCCCCGACGGGCCGGCAGTGCGCTCCCGTTTCCTCAACGGTGGCCAGAGTTGCCTGGCTGCCAAGCGATTCATCGTCGAGGACTCGGTCGCCGACGAGTTCACCGACCGGTTGACGAGATCCGTTGCAGCCCTTCGGGTCGGTGACCCGATGGACCCCGACACCCAGATCGGTCCGATGGCGCGGCCCGACCTGGTCGACGGCGTCGAGCGGCAGGTCACCGAATCGGTCGCCCTGGGCGCGCGCATCCTGACCGGAGCGGTCCGGAGCCGGGTCGACGGCGTCGAAGGGGAATACTTCCTGCCGACCGTGCTTTCCGACGTCACGGCCGACATGCCGGTGTTCACCGAGGAGACCTTCGGTCCGGTGGCCGCTGTCATTCGCGCCCGCGACGCCGACCACGCCGTCGAACTCGCCGACACCACCGAATACGGGCTCGGCGCAAGCATCTGGACAGCCGACGAGGCCAGGGCACTGCGGCTCGGGTCCCGCCTCACCTCCGGGGCGCTGTTCGTCAACGCCGTCGTCGCCTCTGATCCGCGGATGCCGTTCGGCGGCACCCGATCGAGCGGCTATGGCCGCGAACTCGCCTCCGACGGACTCCTCGAATTCACCAACACCCGCACGATCTGGGTCGGCTGACCGGCCCCGGAAGGAACGACACATCATGTCGCACAACACTATTGACGAATCACGTCTCCTGACCCATCTACGTCACCTCGACCTCGCCGTCCCCGGCCTGGACAAAGCCGTCGAATTCTTCGAGAAGACCTGGGGTCTGGTTCGCACCGCCGACGACACCGGCATCGTCTACCTCGCCGCCGAAGGGTCGCCGGAGCAGTTCGTCGTACGCCTCCGGGAAGCCTACGAAAAGCGTCTCGACCTCATCGCCTTCGGTGCCGAGAACGCCGACGACGTCGATGCGCTCGCCGCACGCCTCGGCAGCGCCGACGTACCGCTGATCACCGAACCCGGCGAATTGCAGACTCCCGGTGCGGGATACGGCTTCCGGTTCTTCGACGTCGACGGCCGCACCATCGAGGTGTCCACCGGTGTCGCCGAGCGCAAGCACCGCAAGATCGAGGAGCGCGAAGCGGTTCCGGTGCGCCTGTCGCACGTTGTGGTGAACTCGTCCGATCCGGGACGGACCCGCGGGTTCTACGAGCGTCACCTCGGCTTCAAGCTCAGCGACACCCTCGCCAACGACCACATGGGCGACCTGATGTACTTCATGCGCTGCAACAACCGGCATCACAGTTTCGCGATCGCCCGCGGGCCGCACACCGCGCTGCACCATGCGTCGTTCGAGATGCGCGGTATCGAGGAATGGATGCGCGGGACCGGCAAGATCATGCGCGCCGGGTACCGCAAGGTGTGGGGACCGGGCCGGCACATGGCCGGCGACAACACCTTCGCCTACTTCCTCGACGCGCACGGCAACACCGTCGAATACACCACCGCCCTGTGCGAAATCGACGAGGACACCTGGCATCCGAGCATCTACGACACCGAGGATCCGCTGACCCAGGACCAGTGGGGCACCTCCGACCCGATGAGCGAGCTCGTCGCGAAGGAGAGCTTCAACGACGTCGACAAGGGATGCTTCGTCGCGCCGCCGGTCTAGGACCGCGAACAGGCTCCGCCGCAAGCCAATCCAGCCCGCTGTCAGCACAATTCTCGCTCCACCCGTATCCCGACAACAACTCGCTCTGACCTGTCTTACCGAGGAGAACTCCCATGCCCGAACCCGCAGCCCCCGTCGTCGCGACCTATCCCGCGGGCCCCATCGCGACACCGTTCAGTGCTCCGCCAGATCTCACCGTGGCCCGGCACAATGCGAAGTTCCTGATCGCATTCCTGTTGGCATACTTCGGTTTCTGGGTCACCTACCTGACCCCGCCGATCGTGAGCCTGTCGCTGCGGCTGTCGTCGGTGCTTCCCGCCGGTGACCGCGCCGGCGCGCTGTCGCTGGTACTGGGGGTCGGTGGCATCGTGTCGGTGCTGACCAATCCGATCGTCGGCGCGCTCAGCGACCGCACCACGTCGCGGTTCGGCATGCGGATGCCCTGGATCGTCGGCGGCACTGTCGTCACGGTCGTCGGACTGACCGCATCGGCCCTCTCGCCGTCGCTGCCCGGCATCTTCGCCGGTTACCTCGTGGCTACGCTCGGCGTGAACGCCGTGGTCGCAGCGTTGATCGCACTGGTACCGGATCAGGTACCCCCGTCGCTGCGCGGTCGGGTCTCCGGTCTTGCCGGAATGTGTACGCCGGTCGGCGCGGTGGTCGGTGCGATGCTTGTGCCCGGCCTGTCGCAGATCGGTCCGCTCGCCATGTTCCTGACCCCGGCGGCGTTCCTGGTGATCGGTGTCGTGCTGCTGGTCATTATGGTCGACGACCGCCGTCTGTCAACCGAGGCGGCGGCGCGGTTGCCGAAGCTCGGCCTCACCGGCCTGGCCAAGAGCTACTGGATGAGTCCCCGCAAGCACCCCGATTTCGCCTGGACCTGGCTGAGCCGGTTCCTGCTGTTCATGGGCAGTGCGTCCCTGGTCACCTTCCAGGTGCTCTACCTGATCAATCAGCTGAGCTACTCGATCACTGACGTCGCCGGCATCGTCGCCATCTCGACCCTGGTTCACTATTTCTTCACCTTCGCCATCAGTCCGTTCGCCGGATGGCTCTCGGATCGTCTCGGCCGTCGCAAGATCTTCGTCGGCGCGGGTGCGGTGATCTACGCGCTCGGCCTGATCGCGGTTGCGCTCGCCCACTCGCTGCCACTGTTCCTCGTCGGTATGGCGGTCACCGGACTAGGTGAGGGCATCTACGTTGCCGTCGACCTCGCACTCGTCGCCGACGTCCTGCCCGACAAGGACGACGCCGCACGCTCGATGGGTCTGTTCACCGTCGCCAACACCCTGCCGCCGGCTCTCGCCCCGGCCATCGCCCCTGTGTTCCTGGCCATCCCGGCGTTCGGTTCCTTCGTCACCGGAGCCGACGGCAACTTCGTCGCCCTGTTCCTGGCGTCCGCCATCTTCGCCCTCCTCGGTGCGCTCGCGATCCGTCCCGTCAAGGCGACCCGATGAGTACCCCGACCAACGGGTGGACCACCGACATTGCCACCGCGACTCCTACCCTGACCGGCCGCCTGATCCTGCGTGACGAACCCGGATTCGAAGAGGCCGCCGTCGGCCGCGTGTTCAACGCACGGCGCCCCGAACGTCGCCCCGCCGCAGTACTGTTCGCCGAGACCTACGACGACCTTGTCGCCGGTGTCCGGCTGGCACGTGAGCGCGGCTGGCAGGTTGTCTCGCGCTCCGGTGGCCACAGCTGGGCGGCATGGGGCCTGCGCGAAGAAGCGCTGCTGATCGATGTGCACCAGCTCAACCGCATCAGCTACGACTCGGCGAGCGGTATCGCCACCGTGGACTCGGGAGTGCGTGGCGGCGAACAACTCGCGCCGTTCCTCGCCGACCGTGGCCGTCTGTTTCCCGGCGGCCACTGCCCGTCGGTCGGCGTCGCGGGTTTCCTCCTGCAGGGCGGGCAGGGCTGGTGCGCCCGCGGATTCGGCTGGGCCGCCGAATATCTCGTCGCCATCGACGTCGTCACCCCGGATGGGGAGATGGTGCGGGCCGATGCAGATCACCACAGCGACCTGTATTGGGCTGCCCGCGGAGCCGGCCCGGGCTTCTTCGGGGTGATCGCACGATTCCACCTGCGCACCCGCCCGGCACCAAAAGCCATGTCGCACAGTGTGTTGGTCTTCGACATCGACGACTACCGCGACGTGATGAGCTGGCTCTACGCAACACACGCCCAGGTGGACCCGGAAGTCGAGATCGTCGCCGTCAGTCAGCGCCCGCCCGCCGAGCTGGAACTGCCTGTGCCGCATGACCGCCACGTCCTGATCGTGTCCGCGCTGGCGTTCAAGGACACCGTCGAAGACGCAGGAAAAGCTCTGGCGCCCATCGATTCCTGCCCGATCGGGCATCGGGCACTGTTTGCCGTCCAATGTGCACCGACCACCCTGACCGAGCAGTACGCGTCGCAATACGCCAACAATCCCGACGGTCACCGCTACACCGTCGACAACGCATGGCTCGACGCCGACGCTGCGACCTCGGTGGAGTTGCTCGACGAGGCGTTCACCACGTGGGCCACTCCTGAGTCATTCTCCCTGTGGTTCTCAATGGCGCCACTGCGCGCGCTCCCGGATATGGCGTTCTCGATGCAGAGCGAGGTCTACTGCGCGCTCTACACCGTCTCCGCGGACGCGGACACCGACACCACGACGCGGGAGTGGACCGACACGCAGATGCGGCGGCTCGAACCGATCACCGCCGGGCAATACCTGGGTGACTCGGATCTGACCAACCGTCAGGTGAAGTTCATGTCCGACGAGAATTTCGCACGCCTGCAACAGATTCGGTCCGCCTACGATCCGGACGGGCTGTTCGTCGACTACCTGACACTGGACGCGGCGACTATCAACCACAATCACTGGCAGCAGGAAGGGACACTGCGATGACCGGATTCGTTCGCCTTGATGGCAAGGTCGCACTCATCACCGGGATCGGTGGCGGGATCGGCCGTACCGCGGCATTGATGTTCGCCGAGGCCGGCGCGCACGTCGTAGGTTGTGACCTCGATTCCCATGCCTGCAGCGAGACGATCCTGCTCGCCAAGGAACGCGGCCTGGAACTGCACGCGATGTCGGGCGTCGACCTCGGCGACGCAGACCAGGCGTCCGCGTGGGTCGACGAAGCAGCCGAGATCCACGGTCGCATCGATATCCTCTACAACAATGCGTCGACGCAACGGTTCGGGTCGATCACCGAACTCACTCCCGCCGAGTGGGATTTCACGATGCGCAACGAGTTGAGCCTCGTCTTCTACGTGACCCGCGCGGCATGGCCACATCTGGTCGCACGCGGCGGTGGAGTGGTGCTCAACGTCGGATCGATCGCCGGTCTGCGTGGCGTGGAGTTCACCCCGCAGAACGCGCACGGCGCTGCCAAGGGGGGTGTGCTCTCACTCAACCGCAATCTCGCAGTTGAGGGCGGCCCGCACCGAATCCGCGTCAACGCCATCAGTCCCGGACTCATCGAAACCGACAACACCAGGCAGTTCATCGCCGATCCGAGCGAGGACACCCGCGCAATGCTCGCCCGCATCCCGCTGGGCCGTCACGGCCAACCAGAAGACATCGTCGACGCTGCCCTGTTCCTCTGCAGCGACCACGCGTCATGGATCACCGGTACCAATCTGGTGATAGACGGCGGTGGCTCGGTCCTGGGCTGAAGAATTTGCCGACCATTGCCACCAATGCCCCACCACAACGACTACGGAGAACATCATGCAGCGCAGCCGATTCGACGACTACATCCGCCGGTTCAACAATCGCGACACCACAGCCTTTGCGGAGTTCCTCGCCCCCGACGTGGTCTGCCTCAACGGTGGCCTCGAGATCCACGGGATCGACGGCATGAAGGAGCACTACGCGAAGATCTGGGAGACCTTCATCGAGCAGCTCAACGTCGAACGCTTCGTCAGCGACGACAACCAACTCGCGATCCGGATGCGCACCCGCTTCGAAGCCGATCGCGAGGATGCCGACTCGTTGTTCGGCCCCGTCGAGAAGGGGCAACAGTACGAATATTTCGGTGTCATCCTCTACGACATCGACGACGCCGGTCTCTTCTCACGGATCCAGGTCGCCTACAACCACTTCCAGGCGATCTCCCCGGACGGCTCGATCACCGAAATGGGCATGCCGCACTGAGTTCGAAACCCGCTGGTTGAAAAATGAGCATCGGTAAGACCAGCCGTGAGCTGGCTTTTCTCGTGGCTCCCCCACCAGGACTCGAACCTAGAATGCCTGAACCTTAGTTTTCGGGGCATGCATACTCGTGCCATTCTGTCAATAGCCGTCCTATCTGTGCTGGTAGGGCGGCTATTGTCGTCATAGTCGTGATGGCTCGTGTCGGCCCGTTATTGGCGGTGTGCGGGATTCTTGCGGGATTGGCGCGGGCGTCGCCAAGGCGGAACCATCCATCGACCTTCATGCGCGTCAGAGCGTTCAGACGGGCATTTGCGTCGAGGTGTCGTGTTTGGATCTAAACCGACAGGTACAGAACGACAGAACGGAACACAACTAGTGACAACCAGGACACTCGTAGGACAGCCCGAGGTGAGCAAACGACTCGGCATCGGACGCGGCGCGGTCTACGAACTCGTCTCCCGCAACGAAATTCCCCACATTCGGCTAGGCCGAAGCATCCGGTTCGACATGGAGCGCATCGAGCAGTGGATCGGTGAGCAGATGCGAGTTGGCGCGTGATCCTCTACCACTGGACCAACCACAAGTCGATCACGGCCATCACCAAGTGTGGCTACATCGCAACGTCGCCAAGTCTGCTTCGTGGAGGTGACGTTGGGGGCGATGTCGGGTGCGTATTCCTGACCGACATGGCCGAGGGCCTTGACTTCGGTGTCGCCGACGACGACCCGCGCATCGCCTCACCGGACGCTCGTGCGATCTTCGGCTATCTCAATCGTGGGCGCTTTCGCATCTGTGTCGATGTCCCCGACGCGATGGCGTGGAGCGCGTGGGCCAAGCGCCGGCGGATGTCACCTCGAATGTGGAAGCGGCACACAACAATGAAGCGAACGCCTGACATCCCATTGAGTCGCGAGTTCGTAGTCGAGCGCCGGATTTACGCAGACGAGTGGGTCGAGATCCGAGACATGACGGGCGACCTTCCCACGGTCGAGTTCTCGCCGACCTTCTCGCGTATCGCCTATGGCGCCGCCTTGGCGAACAAGCCCCCAGCGGGTTCGCCGCCAGATCTCGCCCTCGTCGCGGCCCGTTAGGTCCGGCAGGGGTTCACACCCTGCCCGGCCTTGTCGGCCGCGTCCCCCGAATGGCCTTGCGTCTGCCCCGAATGCCCGTCAGTCTTGGTATATGGAGCCGATCGCCCGGCGTCATTCTTTCCTTTCTCAGGAGCCTCGAAAATCATGCAAGATCTCACGGAACTCACGGATTTCGTATCCCTTAGTGCAATTGAGCGAGAGACAGGCATCAGCCGTCGCACAATTGGGCGGATGATCGCCGACCATGGTGAAGACAACGTGCCTCACATTGCCTTGGCGAAGTCCCGCCGGTACAGCCGCGCAGCCATTCTCGAAATGCTGGACGCCCGATGCACTCGACCATCGACAAGTGAAATCGCCGCCGGCCGAATCTCCCGAGTGCTGCGAGTCCCCGAGCGGCAGATCCTCGAAGCAATCTCGCGTGGAGAGATCGCCGGCAATCTGCACGGCCAGTCCGGTACAGTCACCGAATCCGTTGCACGCCTGGTTGTTTGGGCTCAGAAGATTCACGACGAGCGCGACAACGCCAAATAAAAAATCGCCCCCTGGCGACCAACCTACGGGGGCGATTCTGAAACGTTCTTAGGAGATTACTATATCACACGACACCGCATATCAGCGGGTACTTTCACGCTTCCTCGACAACGGCCTCGTTGTAGACGACACCGGCAGTCACGCCGATTGCCAGGCGCCCGGTCATTCTATCCAAGACCGAAGTGTTCGAGTTACATCAAGTGAGGGCAAGGCGCTTGTCTACTGCCACTCAGACCTCACCGAGGACGTACTTGCCGCCCTTGATCTCTCCGTCGCCGACTTATTCGACGATCCCGCCGGGCGGACGTACGACTATCCCGATGGACGTAAGGTGCACCGCACGCCTGACAAGAAGTTCCGACAGTCGGGTAACACCAAGGGAACCGCCCTGTACCGCTCTGACACCATCACCGACGACGTTGAGACCGTGTTCTACGTCGAAGGCGAGCAGGACGCCGACACACTGCATTCCGTTGGCGCCGTGGCAGTCTCGAACGCCCAAGGTGCGGGCAAGGTGCATCTTGCGGACCTCTCCCCGCTCAAAGGCAAGCGGATCATCGTGGTGGCCGACAACGACGAACCGGGAGAACGGCACGCCGCACAGGTTGTCGCAGCCCTCCACGACACCGCCGCCAGCACCACCGTGGTGAAGGCAGCAACCGGCAAGGACGCCACTGACCACATCGCCGCTGGCCACACCGTTGACGAGTTCGTTCCCGTGCTACCCGATGGGGACCGTGCCCTCGCTGACGCAGCGGCGTTCATGGGCCGGTATCTCTCATTGCCTGATGAGCACGCACTGACCGTCCTTACCCTCTGGGCCGCGCACACCTGGGCAACCCCATCGTTCTACGTCACCCCGCGCCTGATCCTCGACTCTGCCGAGCCGGGATCAGGCAAGACCAGAGTCTTGGAATTGCTTGCGCTGCTGAGTCATTCGGCCAAGCTGACGCTCTCGACTACGACCGCGGCACTGTACCGCCGAATCGACGCCGCCGGGGATAATCCGCCGACCGTGCTTCAGGATGAGGCCGACGCGATTTTCGGTCGCAGTAACAACCCTCAGTCCGAGGATCTACGAGCACTGTTCAACGCGGGCTACAAGCGTGGCGCAACGGTCGACCGTTGCGAGGGGGACGCCAAGAACATGAAGGTCCGCGAGTTCCCCGTGTTCGCCCCCGTAGCGCTCGCGGGTCTCGCAGGGAAGATGCCCGCAACTATCACCACCCGCGCCGTGACGATCCACATGCGACGCCGCACCGCCAACGAATACGTGGCCGAGTACCGAGAACGTGACGCGTGCGAGTTGTCGGCGCCGATTCGTGACCGTCTCGCCACGTGGGTAGCCAGCCAGGCTGACGATCTCGCGAGTGCTCGCCCCACGATGCCCGAGGGTGTGCGAGACCGCCCCGCCGAGGTCTGGGAAGCGCTGCTCGCCATCGCCGACGCTGCTGGTGGTGACTGGCCCGAGCGTGCTCGATCGGCGTGCAAGCATTTCGTCCTTGGCGAGCGACCCGAACTGTCTCTCGGAGAACGCCTCCTTCGTGACCTCAAAGTCACGTTCGGTGACCGTGACCGCATGTTCACAGGCGACGTGCTGGCGGCCCTTCTCGACGACGACGAGGCCGAGTGGGGCGACCTCTGGGGCAAGCCACTCGATACCCGACGACTCGCCAAGGAACTGAAGCGCTACGGCGTGGAATCGAAGACTCTGCGGATCGGGTCGGGCCGCGCCAAGGGTTACGAGGTCGACGGCGACAGTGGTCTCGGGCAGGCATGGGAGCGCTACCTATCGTCAAACTCCGCCCCTGTGCGTGACAACCGTGACAACGGTGACATTGCAGGTCAGCGCGTCACGGACGATTTCGTGTCACGTGACAGCGTGACAAGCCGTGACGAAGGCGTGACGGCAGAAACACCACTTGACCTGCACTTATCCCAGGCTGTCACGGATGGCACGCATGTCACGCATAAGTGCGGAATCTGCGGCTTCCCGATGAGTCTTCAATCTGACACCGCCGCTGGTGCGCACGACTCGTGCATCGAGGCAGCCCGCCAGCGTGACGCCCTCGCGAGGCCAGCATGAAAACGTGGCGACGGCACGGCTGCACCGCCATCCACCACGACGGCCACGACTTCATGGCATGCGCGATACCGGGCGCCCAGATCACCGGTGACGGCACCGTCGCGGTGATCGCGTGGTGTCATTCACCACGGGCGAGCTTGCACACCACGCCCTCGGCAGCCGATGACCGACTGGCCGCAATCGACCGACTCGGCTGCCTCGCCGACGGCTGCCAAGGTCGGCACGAAGTCATCCACGTGAGGCTGGGCGCGTGATCGTCCACGTCCGCTACTGCTGGTGCTCCGAGGAGCACCGTAATCCTCGACGAGCGGCGGCGTGCAGCCTACGACGCCGCATCCGAGGACCGGTCGATGCCCGGTTCGTTGCCGTGGCCGGCGATCAAGCGCGGTCCTTTCACAGCGAGGCCGAAGCCAGGGCAGCGATGCCCGGCCGGCGCATCTACTTCATCGACATCACAACAAGGAAAACCATTGAACAACAACACATCTGAGCCAGACGAGTTCCGGCGACTACGAGACCGCGTCGTCGAGCTACACGCCGACCTGATCGTGACTCTCGACGACGTGTCACGACTCCAAGGTGAGACCGCCGCGACGCTGGCCGACCTTCGCGAGCGGGTCGACCGGATAGACGCCCGGCTGACCGCACTGGAGGCCCGATGAACTACGACTTCACCACGCTCGGTGAGCGGCTGCCCGTCGGCGATCTGCGCGGCCCAATTACTCACCGGCACTATGGATTACATGAGGATGAGTGGATCTCGACTCGTGAAGCTGATGACCGACTCCGGCGCTGGCGTCGACCTGCCACGCCCCTCGAAATCGCGTTGCTCGTCCACCACGGCATCCTCGACCCCGACGACACTCGCGGCGTCACGTGCCTGAACACCTGGTCCGGGGCGATCCGATGCCAGACGCTCACCGCCGGCCGTCAAGAGCTCACCGACGACCGACTCGACACCAACCCTGAGGACTGACCACCATGACCGACCTGACTGACACCACGGCTGACACCGAGTTCCTGCCCGACGCCGATGTGATCCTCGACGACCTCGACGATTCACCCCCACCGCCGCCAGTCGACGACGAGTCCGACGACGCCCAGGACGATGACGACGACCAGGAGCCCACCGGCCGCGCCGCCCGCATGAGAGTCAGAGCCCAACAGGCCGAAGCCGAACGTGACGCCGCCACGGCCATGGTTGACACCCTGCGCCGCGCCGAGGCTGAACGGGTCGCAGCGGGCAAGCTGGCCGTCGTTGCCGACCTGTGGGAGTACGGCGGCGTGACACCTGCTGACCTCGCAGATGACACCGGACTCATCGACCCGGCCAAGGTCGCCGCCGCCCTCGACGCGCTGCTCGAATGCAGGCCAGGTCTGGCCGCTGCCGCACTACGCAAGCCGACCCCGGGGACATACGCCAATCAAGGCCAGCACCAACCCGTTCAGCAATCGGGCCGGCGGAAGGCGAGCTTCGCAGACCTATTCTGAAGGACTTGAACGGTTCTGAAACCTTGGGACAATTTGTGTAGGTAAGCGTAGTCGCTGCCGACTCTAACCTCGTGCGCGTGATGGCGGCAGGTACTCCAAACACTCTGTAACACAAAGGATTACCAACCATGGCTATCACACGCACCAACTCCCAGGCCCTTGTCGATGAGGCCTCGATCGCCGATCTCCTGGTAGAGCCTCTGCTCGACGCCTCGAAGATCTCGCAAATCGCCACCGTCATGCCGAATATCGGCGGCAGTGCCGTTCGCGTGCCGATCATCGCCGACGACGACGATCACGTTCAGTTCGCAGCCGAGGCAGCAGAACTCGACATCGCCAACCCGTCGATCACCGAAAAGGTGTTCCAGTGGAAGAAGATCGCGTCTCTGGTCTCGATCTCCTCGGAAACGGTCGAAGATGCACATAAGGCAGGCGGCGGGCCACTCAACATCGTCGGTCGCTCTCTCGCTCGGTCACTGGCCAACCGCATCGACCGGACCTCGTTCGGCAATGCCGCACCGGCCAACGGATGGTCCGGCCTGCAGGCCGCGCACGGCGACATGCAGAATGCCGGCGACACCGACCTCACCAACGTCGACGCCGTCCAAGACGCCATCGCCCTCATTCGTGCCGCCGGTGGCAACCCGAGCCACATCGTCACCAGCCCCGATGTCTACTCGACGTTGGCCAAGGCGAAGACCGGCACCGGCAGCAATGTTCCGCTGCTTGGCCAGTCCGCCAGCACCGATGTGCAGACGCTCGCCGTCGCAGGGCTGCCCGTCATCGTGAGCCCCCACGTCGTCGCAGGCACCATCTATGTGACCTCGCCCGAGGCTATGGTGCTGGCGATCCGCCGCGACGCCAAGCTCGAAACCGACACCAGCGCAATGTTTACCAAGGACTCGATCGCGATCCGGATCACCATGCGCGCCGCCTTCGGAGTCGTCAACCCGGCCCACATCGCCAAGGTCGACATCGCCCCGTAAGACCTGCCCGCGCCGGGCCAACGCATCTTGACTCGGCGCAGGCACCACACCGTCGAGCAGGCGGCACAGGGAAATTTTGCGATGTCACCTGCCGCTCTGCCCGACCAACAGCCCTCGGCTCAACCCTGGTGTCCGCCTCTGAGCCGAGGGCTGTCCTCGTATCACCACCACGAACCGGAGACGCTATGCCCGACAACGGAAAACACGTCACCACCGAACTTGCTCCGACCCCGGCCAAACGTGCGAAGCCTCACCGCCGAGTGCGATCGGTCTATCGCAGAACCAACCGAGACGCAGTCGCACGAATGGTAGGCATCTGACGAAGTCCGACACGCTCGCAGAAACAGAAACACCCGGCATCACTCCCACGGATGCCGGGTGTTCTCGTATGTGCGGGCAGGTGCTCAGCCAGCGGCCAGCACCAGCGCGGCGCCAAGTCGAGCCGCGTCCTGTGGGTCGAGGTCGAACACGACCTCCCCAGCGCGCTCCAGGACGATCAGCGTTTGGCCGTCGACGATCTCGTGCTCGACGCGGATCTCGTAGCCGAGTGTATCCATTGCTGTGTTCGACATGGTCGTCTCGATTCTCTGCTTGGGACCGGCGTCGGTGCCGAGTCCGCTGCCGACAGTGAACCATCGAGATACGTTGTTGCGCAATAGGTCCCATACGCCCATACGCAACGCGCAACACTGACTCCGTCAGATCGCGATAGCGGCAAAATTCGCCCGCCGCTCGACGGCCAGCCCGTGCGCCATGATGGCATCGCCGAGCTCATTGTCGAGCTGAAAGAAGCGCACTCCCGGGTCCTCGTCGTGTTGCGCCTCCTCTACGAGCAGCATCAACCGCTTCACCTCGGCGAGCGTTTCCTCGAAACGGATGTCCGTGAAGCGGTCGAGGTAGCGCATCTCCTCGGCCTCACGGCGTCGTGCGGGCGAATCGGAGAGACGTGGTCGGTACGTAGAGCGTGTCCGGCGGGTACGGGATTGGTTGTCGCCGAGGCCGGCGAGGAATAAGGCGGCGACGATGCTGAGAGCGATAGCGGCGAACATGGTGGAGTCCTTGGGAGTGAGGATGGGGTGATGGTCATTCGGTGTCGAGTGCATCCGGAGGTGACCTACCCGCGATGACCTCGGCACACCACGTCACCCACGGTGCCTCCGAATGATGCTGCGAGACAGCTTTTTCCGTGGGTGCCACGGTCAGTGATCGGTGAGTGATCCGACGATGCGCGGTGCGAGCAACCGAGACCATGGTCGCTGATCGCCGGGCGAGAGCAGACCAGACCAGGGCAGCAAACCGACTGCGGAACGTTGCGTCGCTGGCATCCTCGGTCGCCACGTCGACCAGGGTCTCGTCGAGCCACACGGCGAAGTGCTCACGCTCTGCCGTCTGCCACGCCTCGGCCTCGGCGCGCTCGGCCACACGCTCGGCGCGTAGCTCGGCCGCGACGGCGACCATGACGGCCTTGTAGGTGACCCGTTCTTCCATCTCGGAGTAGAACAGGGCGAGATCGCCCTCGTACCCGCATGCCCAAGCCTCGGCGCGGGCCAGTTGGGCGTCGCGCATGGCGTAGTAGGCAGCTTTCACGCGCTCGACGAATTGTGTCGCCACGGTTGGTATCTCCGATCGGTTCGAATGGGTTCAGCGAAGGACTTGCGCGGCAACAAGATTCAAGGCTGCGAGGCTTGTCGCGACCGCTGCCTGGTCGAAATCCAAGGCATCCTCCAGTCGCCACGTGAGGCGGATGACCTCGGTGCGACGGTCCCCAGCGCGGTCGGCGACCTGGTAGGCCCAACCTCCGACGGCGAGCTCGGCTGCTGCCATCACGTCGGCGTCGACGCGGGGTGATGCCGAGAGTGCGGTGCGGATCTGATCGGCGACGGGGTTCAGGCACGACATGAGAGAGACCTCCTGTGAGGCGAGTGAGTGGGTTGGTGGCAGAGCTGCCGCAATCAGATCTAGCACGGCCGGCGTCGCCCGCGCAACCCCAATTCCGTTGTGGCACAGGGGGATAGAGCCCCCCACACCCCCTCGCCGCCAGTGCCGCAATGTTCAGTGGATGCCCCCGAGCCCGGGTTTCTAGGTGCTCTCAGACATCATTTCGACTGTCTCTGAGGTGGTTGCCCACAAGGTTGTAAGTCACCTATGCGAAGACCAGCACAGTTGGAAGCCACAGAATGGCGTGACCGACCAGCCCGGGGCCGTCCAGTAACAGACACAAGAAGACCCGACACATACTGTGAGACAGTGTGTTTCGGGTCTTCTTGCGTTCCACCTCTCCACCCGCCGGCAACCAAGCACACCCGACCCACTTGATAAACCTGGAATACCTTGTGTGGGATCGAGTAGAATCCCACACGTGGCCAGTATTCAGAGAAAGACCCATAAGGACGGAAAGACCGTCAGTTATGTTGTGCGATACCGAGATCCGTCCGGTGATGAACGATCCAAGTCATTCACCCGACGTAAGCACGCAGACGCCTTCAAGACCGACATCGAGGGAAAGCTACAGGTCGGCGATTGGATCGCACCCGAGCGCCAGAAAGTCACGCTGCATGAACTCGTCGAACAGGACGCCGCCAGAGCCGCCACGGCGAATACCAAGTCAATCAAGCTCGCCACGGCGGCAAACCTCGGCAAGCTCGGCAAGATGCCCATCGGCAGGATCGAGTCGACTCACATCGAGGAATGGCTCGACGAACTGCGCGATGGCCGACCGTGGGCGGACGACAAGCCGCTCGCGGGGTCGTCGATCGGCATCTACCTTCGCAATGTCAAAACAGCACTGAACGGCGCAGTGAAGGCACGCCCCCCACTGCTGGCCAAGTCCCCCGCCGAACACATCCGACCACCGAAGGTGACCGACCACGCCGAGGTGACCGCCGACGAGATCCCGACCGCCGAGACAATCGAGGCGATCATCGCCGCCGCTGGGCAAACCACGAACCGGAAGGGTGAGGTTGTCCCGAGCACATCGCCACTGGCGACCATGATCCTCACCCAGGTCAGCACTGGCCTACGTCCCGGTGAGTTGTGCGGGCTGCGTAGGTCGAACATCGACGTGGATGCCGCCGAGCTTCATGTACGGCATCAGGCGGGTCGGAAGGGTAATCCGTGGGCGTGGGAGCCGCTCAAGACTCCCGCATCACGCCGAACGGTACCGATCCCCGACCGGGCACTCGCTGCACTGCGAGCACACCTGAAGGCCGACCCCGACCTCGCCGCCGATGCCCCGCTGTTCATCACACGCCGCGGGAGTCAGTTCACATCGACCACGTACGGCGAGCTGTTCGTCTCTGCCCGAGACGCTGCGGTGCCTGGTGCCGAGTGGACGCCGCATGACTGCCGACACTTCTACGCCTCGCTGTTGATCGGCAACGGCGTGGACCTGGTGACGGTGCAGAAGAACCTCGGCCACGGTTCGGCGAACGAAACAATGAGGACGTATCTGCACCTGTGGCCGGACACGAGTGACCAGACCAGGCGTGCGGTAAACGCCGTTCTGTGAGGTCCAATCCCGCATAATCCCACGTCGTGCGGCGTGGTCTGTGGGATTCTCGCGGGATTGGGCTATCACCGCGTGGGGCCGATATGGCCTCTGACCTGCTGTGTGCTCCCCCACCAGGACTCGAACCTAGAATGCCTGAACCAAAATCAGAAGTGTTGCCGATTACACCATGGGGGAATACTGCGCAGACGATTGTGCCACAGCGAGCTGGGCGGTCGTCGACGGCCGGTGTCGTCGGGCGCACCGTCGACAACGGGCGTCGGACTACGACCCCGGCACACCACGACCCGACACCGAGCGATCGTTAGGTAATTGGTTCTTCCGCGTCGAACTCGACGTTCCGGCACCAGCCCGCCGGCTGTCAGCATGGTGGTGAGACATCTGCTGGCAGCGGTGCGGGGATTCGGAGTAGTTGTGATGAATGAACCGCAGACCTGGCGTACTCCGGGAGGGCGGACCTGTTACACCGTGGCTTACAA
>JAEYMI010000055.1 GCA_023461275.1 Actinomycetes bacterium
TCCGTGATATTGATGCAAAAATGGATATTGACAGATACATAGATACTTTAAAGGAATTCGGAGCCAATGCCTGTATGGTGGGCTGCGGTGGGATAACCTCTTTTTATCCCACAAATTTGGAATTTCAGTACCGCAATCCTTATATGGAAGGGGATTTTTTCTGTACTTTACTGGAAAAATGCCACAAAAACGGAATCCGGGTCATTGCAAGGTTTGATTTTAGCAAGACCCACGCCAGCATTTATGTAAAGCACAAGGAATGGTTTACGAAATCCATACATGGAGAACCCGTAAGATATCATGATACGGTGGCGACCTGTGTAAATGGCAGGTATCAGCAGGAATGTACCCTGGAAATACTAAACGAGGTACTGACCAGATATCCGGTGGACGGCGTTTTCTTTAATATGTTCGGTTACCAGACCAGGGATTACAGCGACAACTACGTTGGTATCTGCCAGTGTGACAGCTGCAAAACCCGTTTTCGTAATATGTATGGGATGGAACTGCCAAGGGAAGAAAAGGATTCGGACGATGCTTTCTTAAAATACAAGGAATTCAAACAGCTTACGATAGATGCTTTGTTAAATAAAATAAGTTCCGAGGTCAGGAAACTGAATCCGGAAGTTTTAGTCTGCACCTATAACCATAAAGGGGTGGATATGGTAAGGAATGAGTCCAATTCCGCCGTTGACCGCCCGTATCCTTTCTGGCTGTATAACAGCGAGAATAATGTATCTGTGGTGGAGGGGAGTTTTGAAGATAAAATCTCCAGTAACTGCGTGATAAATGCCGTAGATATCTATTACCGGTTTATGGGGGTATCCAAGTATTTAAACCAGATTCGTCTGTATGGGGATATGGCTTGTGGCGGCGGACTGGACTGGTGTATTATCGGTGACTTTGAAGATTATCCGGACCGGGATAATTTTGATAAGGTGAAAGAGGTATTCCGTTTTCACGAAAAATACGAGAGCTATTTCGGGAAGCTTAAGAGCCAGGCGAAAATTCTGTTAATAAATCCTGCTCCCTTTGGAGGTCACAGCCCTGCTTCCCAGGAGTATCTGGGTATTTTTAAGATGTTAAAAGAAGAGCACCGCCTTTTTGATGTAGTGGATGCAGCCGAACTGGATGGAGTGATAAACCGGCTGGAACGGTATGAGTTGATTATTCTGCCGGGAATCCGTCTGGTTAAAAGCAGCCGGTTTCTTAAGGCTCTTAAAAACACAAAAGCAGGTGTGGCAGCAACCGGTTTAGCATTAATGGAAAATGCGGAAGTGCTTGCTGAAATCTTCGGGGTATGCTTAAAAGAAAAGTTAGAAACCGTAAGAGGCGGGTATCTCCTTACGGAACCCAAATCCGTTTTTACCGGCTTTGAGAAGCGGGACTGGGTTTATCTGGATAAAGAATATTATTATATGGAAACCTGTGAAGGAAATGTTAATTACCTCCCTCTGGTTGCACCGGCCAGATATGGCCCGCCGGAACGCTGCTACGGGCATGAAATAACCGGACAGGCCTCTGCTACGGTTAAGGACAGGAATGTGTATCTTCCCTGGCAGCCGGGCACCCTGTATTACAAACACGGCTTTGAAGATTTTAAATATATCCTGTTTAATCTTCTGGATGCGGTTGTACCGGTTAGTAATCCCATTAAAACCGATGCTCCGAAACAGGTAGAAGTATTTTTTGACCAGTGCGGACAGAATCAATACCTGCTGCAATTCCTTAATTTATCCGGTTTTAACGGTACTACATTTTTTGAAGCCATACCCATTCACCACATTGGAGTCACTTTTAATACGATAAAACCAAAAAGAATATACCGACTGACCCTGGCAGGCCGCAAGGAAGTTTTGGATCAGGAGTTATTAGCGGAGGGGTTAATAGTACCGGTACTGGGTCAGTATGAGGCATATTTAATCGAAGTTTAAAATTTAATTTAACGGAGGGCAGATTTATGAGCCAGAAAAACAACGAACCCTGGTATCGGCAGCTCCGCCGGTTTGGACAGACCAACCTGACGGAGGATGATCCTGAAAAATGTGATCTTGCATTCTGGAAAAATTACTGGAAGCAGGCACGAGTCCAGGGAGTCATCATTAACTGCGGAGGAATCGTTGCCTATTACCAGAGTAAATTTCCCATGCAGTACCGTGCGGCCCGTTTAGGAGACAGAGACTTATTCGGAGAATTCAATCAGGCTGCCAGAGAAGCAGGGCTGTATGTCATTGCCAGGATGGACATTAATTGTGCATACCGGGATTTTTATGAATTGCATCCGGACTGGTTTGCCCGGGATAAATACGGTGAACCCATCATGACCCAGGGTAGATATGTATCCTGCGTCAACAGCGGCTACTATAAAGAATACATACCGGCGGTACTGGAAGAAATTATTGATAAGTACCAGCCCGACGGGTTTGCGGACAACAGCTGGAAAGGGCTTGGCCGGAATACCATATGTTATTGTGAGAATTGCAGAAAGAAGTTTAAGGAACAGTACGGACTGGAGCTTCCGCAGGAGGTCAACTGGGATGACCCGGTCTATCGTACCTGGATCCGTTGGAGTTACGAGTGCAGAACCGAAAACTGGGATCTGTTTAATGAAACTACCCAAAAAGCCGGAGGCAAAGATTGTCTGTGGTTTGGTAT
>JAEYMI010000056.1 GCA_023461275.1 Actinomycetes bacterium
TTGTCGGTGTTTTAACTTACTCTCCTCCCAAGACATACTTGTGAGAGGAGTATTTCAATGACGGTGGCGGACGAAATCAACTCGCTTGCGGCGAAAGTTCGAGACAAGCGAGCGACGATCGAAACCGAAGAGGCAACCAAGAACGCATTTATCATGCCGTTCATCTCGAATGTGCTCGGCTACGACGTCTTCGACCCCTCAGAGGTGATTCCTGAGTTCACCGCGGATGTGGGTGTCAAGAAGGGCGAGAAAGTTGACTACGCCATCTTCAAAGATGGACAAGTCCAAATCCTCATGGAGTGCAAGAAGATCGGGGATACGCTCGATCTCCGATATGCGTCTCAGTTGTTTCGCTATTTTTCGGTGACTTCAGCGCGAATCGCAGTGCTGACCAACGGGCAGCAGTATTACGTGTACACCGATGGCGACATGCCGAACCGCATGGATGAGAAGCCGTTCCTCGTATTCGATCTACTCGACCTTGATCGAACGTTGTTGCCTGAGATCGAAAAGCTGTCGAAGGCAGCCTTCGATCTGGATTCGGTGGTGAGTGCCGCGCAAGAGCTCAAGTACATCGGTGGGATCCGGCGCGTGATCGCCAACGAGATCAAGGAGCCGAGCGACGATTGGGTGCGTTACTTCGTGGCCAAAGTATACGACGGCAAGGCTACGCAGCGTGTGATAGAGCAGTTTCGACCACTCGTGATCAAAGCGGCGGCGCAATACATCGGTGCGCAGGTCAACGATCGTCTGAAGACTGCTCTCGGTGACGATGCGGGCCAGCAGCCGGAGGTCGTGACTGGCTCTGCAGTGCCCTCTGTTTCTGTAGCGGCGTCAGAGCCGGTTGACCACAAGGGCATAGCTGAGGACATAGTGACGACCGATGAGGAGTTGGAAGGCTACAACATTATTAGAGCCATCGCGGTTGCCGAGGTCGCACCGGAGCGCGTGGTATACCGTGACGCCAAGACGTACTTTGCGATTCTTTTGGACGACAACAACAGAAAACCGATCGCACGTCTCTACCTCAACGGCAAGAGCGTCAAGTATTTGATGACGTTCGAGGCAGGTAAAGAAGGGACACGTCGCGACATCGATTCAGTGGTGGATATTTACCGCCATGCCGAACACATCCATGCTGTACTCCAGCAATACGCGAACCCTGTTGCGACAGTGATAGATGAACCGCCTCTCGTCAGCCCGTAGCAATCGCGTAGATAGGCGGTGTTCTAGTCGGTCTACCGGTGTAGCCGCAGTCGTTCGATGTCGCCGGTGCACGCCCAGCGGCGAAGTCGCGTACTGGCAGGCTGCTTTTTCAGAATCGAGCCCTGGCTCTACCGTCGAGGCATGGCAGCCAAAGGATTCGACTACGCAGGCGGGCGACCTCCTGGACGCGCGATCCGCGACGCGGGTGGAACGTTCGTGTGCCGCTATCTCACGGACGGTGGGCCGTCGCTGCCCGGAAAGCAGCTGATCGCTTCGGAGGTTCGGGATCTGCAGCAGAACGGAATCGCCATCGTCTGCAACTACGAAACGTACGCCGATCGTATGAAATCGGGGTACGACGGAGGAAAGGCTGACGCGCAGTACTCCAACGGGTACGTCGCGCAGCTCGGACTGGTTGGCGCGCCCGTGTACTTCTCCGCGGACTGGGACACCACCGAGGCGGATCAGACGGCGGTGAACGACTACCTGCGAGGTGCGAGCGACGTGCTCGGAAAAGCCCGGGTCGGTATCTACGGCGGATTCTGGTCAGTATCGCGGGCGCTGGACGCGGGGGTGTGTACGTACGCCTGGCAGACCGCGGCGTGGTCGGGGAGCAATCGTGACCGTCGCATGCACATCTTCCAGGACACCGACGCGGGATATGTGAACGTCGCCGGGGTCGAGTGCGACGTCGACTACCGCTACCCCGACGATTTCGGTCAGTACCGCGGCTAAACGCGCGCCGACCCGGGGCGACACGAATGGGCGGATCGCTGGCCAAACCGGCGCGTGCCGATCAGGGGTGGCAGAGGTGATTCCGGAGGGGTAAGAGTTCGCGGCCGACACTGAGGTCGCGGTGGGTGCAGGGGCTGGGGGGTTGACGTACAGAGAGCGCTGCTCTCTAATTGTGAGAGCGGTGCTCACTACGACGGCAGGGTGGTCTCATGTCAGCTCTTCGGCAACGTTCGACGGGCTCGGCTCAGCTGGTCTCGGTGGTTGCGATGATCGTGGCCGGTTTTCTGTTCGTGCTGTACCCGCTGATGCGCGGATTTGACGCGGAGGACAGTCGACACGGAGCTGACAGCTTCGCCGCATGGACATGGGCAGCCTCTCATGTGTCTGCCATGGCCGGTTTCGTACTGATCGCGGTGGCTCTGCGATTTCTCAGGGGCTGGGGCGCCGGTGTGGAGTTGACCGCCTGGTTGGCGGCGTCACTGCTGTTGCCCTATTACGGCGCCGAGGCTTTCGGACTCACGGCAGTCGGTGAATGGGCGCGCGATACGCGCGAGTATGACGCGCTGGCCATTGCCGACGGCTTTCGCTACGCGGCTGTGCCGATGGCGACCTTCGCCGTCGGCTGGCTTCTGTTGGCGGCCGTCGGCCTCGTTGTGATCGTGCGCGCGATCCGTGCGAGTGGGGCGGTCGTGCCCCGGTCGGCGGCTGCTGTCGCAGGCGCTTGCCTGGTCGTATTCCTACCGGTGTTCTTCGTGCCCGGACCACTGAGAATCACGCACGGGATGATCCTCGGCATCGCTCTGATCACTTGGGGTGTGGGAGTGTTCGTCGCACACGGGGTGCGTGCCACCCGAACTGCCGCACGAACTGTCGACGACACATCGGTATCGGTCCTGGGTCGCTGACCTTGTCGTAGCGTCAGACGGTGAATCGGCAGGGGTCGTGAGAGACGACGAGCAGGTCAGACTTCCTCCGACCTGCTCGCAATTGGTGCCCTCGGTGAGACTCGAACTCACACTGGACGGGTTTTGAATCCGTTGCCTCTGCCAATTGGGCTACGAGGGCGTGCGGTCGCCGGTGGCGGCTGCAACAGACAACTTTAGATGATCGGCTCAAACCCGCGTCAACCGGTACTCTTCGGAACATCAGTGCTGGTCGCGTGTGGCGCTTACCTGCCGGCGACCATCGACCGTCCGAGTCGGACTCGATGTGGAGGAGGGATTGGTGACTGTGGTGGAGAATGTTCCGGCCCAGGCCGAGGACAAGCAGACTGCGCACAAGGTGCTCGTCGCCGAGGACGATTCGCTGATCCGGATGGATCTCATCGAGATGCTGCGCGAGGAAGGGTACGACGTCGTGGGCGAGGCGCCCAACGGCCAGGCGGCCGTCGACCTCACCGAGAAGCTCTCACCGGATCTCGTGATCATGGACATCAAGATGCCGGTTCGGGACGGCATCGACGCAGCCACCGAGATCGCCGAGAAGCGACTGGCTCCCGTGGTGATGCTCACCGCTTTCAGTCAGCGCGACTTCATAGAGAAGGCGCGCGACGCGGGCGCGATGGCATATCTGGTCAAACCTTTCTCCAAGGCCGATCTCGTCCCGGCCATAGAAGTTGCAGTGAGTCGTTATCACGAACTCAAGATGCTCGAAAAAGAAGTTGCGACAATGCAGGACCGTCTGGAAACGAGGAAGCTCGTGGAACGGGCCAAGGGTCTCCTCATGGAAAAGCAGGCATTGTCAGAACCTGAGGCGTTCAAGTGGATTCAGCGCGCAGCGATGGATCGACGCACGACGATGAAGGCTGTCGCGCAGGTCGTCGTCGAGACTCTGGGGCCGACCGAGTGACTCATGGGTCGGCTGCGTTAAATCTGTGAAAACCAGTCGACGGTGACTAGCAGATTTCTCTTTCATTGCCCCGCGCGACGTCGCATCTAGGTCTATGTTTTCCGAAGGTCTCCTCAGTAGACCTCCCGGCCACAGGGGGCCGGGTGGCTGGACGAGAGGTAGTGAAGATGCATCGTCGCGTGACGACCGCAGCGCTGGGCGTAACGCTGGCCGCTGTGCTCGCCGTTTCGGCATGTAGCAGTAAGTCGACAGACTCGGACTCGTCATCGAGCGGGTCGGCGTCAGCGGGGTCGGGGCTCACCATTTCGCCTCTCGCCCAGATCAACACGGAGGGTAAGGAACAACCGAAGGCGTCTGAGGCCGACGCACTGAATCCGGCGTCGCCCGGCGGGCAGAAGTGTGACCCCGCCACCATCGCCATGGCAGGTGCGCTGACGGGTGCCGACGCCGCACTCGGCATCAACATCGTCGACGGCGCTCAGCTCGCTGTCGACCAGCACAACAAAGCCAATCCCGACTGCAAGATCACGCTCAAGCGTTTCGACACCGAGGGTGATCCGCAAAAGGCGACGCAGGTGGCACCGACCATCACCAACGACGACTCGATCATCGGACTGATCGGTCCCGCCTTCTCCGGTGAGACCAAGGCCACCGGCGGCATTTTCAACCAGGCAGGTCTGGTGTCGGTGACCGCGTCGGCAACCAACCCGACGTTGACCGACAACGGTTGGAAGACGTTCTATCGCGGCCTGGCCAACGATGACATCCAGGGACCGGCGGTCGCCAAGTACCTGACCGGCACCATGGGCAAGAAGAAGATCTGTGTCATCAAGGACGACACCGATTACGGTGCAGGCCTCGCGAAGGCTGTCACCGGTGCGTTGGGCTCCGCAGCCGACGCGGACTGCTCGGGCGACGTCAAGAAGGGCGAGCGTGACTTCTCGGCCATCATCTCCAAGGTCACTGCGGCACAACCGGATGCGGTGTTCTACGCCGGTTACTACGCAGAGGCCGCTCCTCTCGCGCAACAGTTGAAGTCTGCCGACTCCAACGTGTTGTTCGTCTCGGGCGACGGTGCGAACGATCCCCAGTTCACCGCGCAGGCAGGCGATTCCGCGAAGGGCGCAGTCCTGTCATGCCCGTGTGGTCCGGCGCCCGACAAGTTCGCCGCCGACTACAAGGCCGCGTTCAACCAGGCACCCGGCGTGTACTCGGTCGAGGCATACGACATCGCGTCGATCATGATGAAGGGCATCGCAGAAGGCAACAACACCCGCCCGAAGCTCCTCGAGTACATCAGTAAGTACAACGGGGCCGGTCTGGCCCGTAAGTACTCGTGGACCCCGAAGGGTGAGCTCTCCACATCGCTCATCTGGGTGTACGAAGTCAAGTAATCACCAGCACCACTGCAATTCACGAGAACAAGAGAGCGCCCGGCCGTCACCACGGCGGCCGGGCGCGCTCGTGCTGCGACTTTCCGAAGTCTGAGGGGGATGAATGACCACCACGTACCTGGTGGCGCAGACGTCGACCGCAGTGGCGTCGACGATCGGTTTCGACGTCCACTCGCTGGTCAACGGTTTCTGGGGCCTGACGATCGAAGGGCTGACCTACGGCTCGGTGTACGCACTTGTCGCCGTCGGCTACACGCTCGTCTACGGCGTGCTGCGTCTGATCAACTTCGCGCATTCCGAGGTCTTCATGCTCGGTATGTTCGGCACCTACATCGGCTTGCTGCTTCTAGGCTTCAGTCCCTCGGGTAACACGTACGCCGAGGGCACGGTCATGACGATCGTCTACCTTGTGCTCGCGGGACTCTGCGGAATGATCGTCGCGGGCGGCGCCGCCGTCGGTCTCGAGTTCGTCGCCTATCGACCGCTCCGACGACGTGGCGCCAAACCCCTCGCCTTCCTCATCACCGCCATCGGAATGTCCTTCGTGCTACAGGAATTCGTGCACTACGTGTTGCCGAAGTTTCCCGTCGATCCTCCGCTGGGCGGCTCGACCGCCCAGCCCACCATTCGTCTGGTCGAGCCGGTCGAGGAGTTCACCATCTTCGGCGCTCCGGTTTTCAGCATGACGATGGTGATCATCGGCTCGGCACTCATCCTGGCGCTGGGCGTCGACTTCATGATCAACAAGACGCGTCTGGGGCGCGGCATCCGTTCGGTGGCGCAGGATTCCGACGCCGCGTTGCTGATGGGCGTGTCACGCGAGCGGATAATCCTGGTGACGTTCCTCATCGGCGGACTTCTCGCCGGTGCGGCAGCCCTGCTCTACACGTTGCGCGTACCGACCAACATCGTCTACAACGGCGGATTCATTCTCGGGATCAAGGCATTCTGCGCTGCCGTCCTCGGCGGTATCGGCAACGTGCGCGGTGCACTGCTCGGCGGTTTGTTGCTCGGTGTGATGGAGAACTACGGCTCGGTGTTGTTCGGTAACCAGTGGAAGGACGTGGTCGCGTTCGTGCTCCTGATCCTCGTCCTGATGTTCCGTCCCACCGGAATTCTCGGTGAGAAACTGGGGAAGGCGAGAGTATGACGACATCCGATGACTCCCAGTCGGGGAAGAACATCCACTCCGAACAGCCCGCCGTGCCTCCGCGTGGGCTCGGCGACCGGATCAGAACCTGGTGGGACAGTCTGCCGCGCGTGCAGCAGTGGCTGCTCGGCGTCCCACTGATCATTTTGTTGGCGTTGCTACCCGTCATCAAACCACCTCTGATCACCACGACTGCGACCAACTTCGGCGTCGTCATGGCGACCTTCGCGATGACAGCCTTGATCGCGATCGGACTCAACGTGGTGGTCGGACAAACCGGTCTACTCGACCTCGGGTACGTGGGCTTCTACGCCGTCGGCGCCTACGTCGTCGCCTTGTTGACCAGTCCGGCCAGCCCACTGTGGGGCAGCGAGGACCACGGATTCTTCTCCGGACCGTGGGCGTGGCTGGCATGCGTGCCGCTCGCGATCATCATCACGGGCATCACCGGCTTGGTCCTCGGTACCCCGACTCTTCGCGTACGCGGCGACTACCTCGCCATCGTGACGCTCGGATTCGGTGAGATCGTGCGTCTCCTCGCCGACAACCTCACCGACATCACCAACGGAGCATCGGGACTGCAGGGCGTCCTGTTCCCCGAACTCGGACGCTCGGACAAGCACCCCGACGGCGTGTTCTCGGTGGGCAACAACAGCCCGACCGCCAATTACGGTGTGTGGTGGTATTGGCTGGGCATCGTCGCCGTGATCCTCGTGCTGATCATCATCGGCAATCTCGAGCGCAGCAGGGTGGGCCGGTCGTGGGTGGCCATCCGAGAGGACGAAGACGCCGCCGAGATCATGGGTGTGCCGACGTTCAAGTACAAGCTGTGGGCCTTCGTGATCGGCGCCGGCATCGGCGGCCTGTCAGGCGCGATCTACGCGGGCCAGGTGCAGTACGTCGACCCGAAGGCATTCACCGTCATCAACTCGATGCTCTTCCTATGCGCCGTCGTTCTGGGCGGTCAGGGCAACAAGCTCGGCGTCATCGCCGGCGCGTTCATCATCGTCTATCTGCCGGCACGCGTGCAGGGCATCGAGGTCGGCGGTCAGTCGCTCAGCGAATTCAAGTATCTGTTCTTCGGCATCGCACTCGTGGTGTTGATGATCTTCCGCCCGCAGGGATTGTTCCCGGCTCGAGCGCGATTACTGACCTTCGGGCGCAAGGTGTACGCCGCTGTGCGACGCAACCCCGACCCGCTACCGTCGGGAAGTGAGGAGGCGCACGCATGACGCACCGGACACCAGACGACCCCGCGGGCAACACGGATCCGAGGACCGGCTCCCACGAGGTCGATGCAGGCAAACTCGACTCCGGCCCCGACAACGCGGAGCAGATCGAGGAGGTGCTCGCCGATCCCGAGTCGACGGCCGTCGTCGATCCGGCGGCAGTGGACGCACAACTCGCCGATCCGGAAGCCGTAGCCGAAGCCGTTGCGCCGCAACGTGACATCGCAACCGCCGAGGGAGAGTCGCTGCTCAAGGTCGAGGGGCTGACGGTCGAGTTCGGTGGACTCGCCGCTCTCGACGACGTGACCTTCGACATCAAGCGTGGCGAGATCCTCGGCCTGATCGGTCCCAACGGAGCAGGCAAGACCACGTGCTTCAACGCGATCACGGGTGTTTACCGGCCTACGCGTGGAACGGTGACCTTCGACGGCGCGCCGCTCGGCAAGATGTCGCAGCACAAGATCACCCGCAAGGGGATCGCCCGCACGTTCCAGAACGTGCGCCTCTGGGGTGAGATGACAGCACTGGAGAACGTCTCCGTCGGCACCGATGCACGCCACAAGACCTCGGTGTTCGGTGCGATCATGCGCACGCCACGGCTCTACCGCGAGGAACATGACGCGGTCGACCGGGGCATGGCACTGCTCGAGTTCGTCGGTATCGGTGCCCGCGCCGCGGAGAAGGCGTCGAACCTTCCCTACGGCGATCAACGTCGCCTCGAGATCGCCCGAGCACTCGCGACCGAGCCCAAACTGCTGTGCCTCGACGAACCGGCCGCGGGCTTCAACCCGAGCGAGAAGTCGGCGTTGATGGAGCTGATCCAGAAAATCCGTGAGGACGGCTACACCGTGCTGCTGATCGAGCACGACATGCGGCTGGTGATGGGTGTCACCGACCGTATCGTCGTCCTCGAGTTCGGCCGCAAGATCGCCGACGGTACGCCGCGCGAGGTGCGCGAGAATCCCGCCGTCATCGCCGCATACCTTGGAGTCCCTGATGACCAGATCGCCTGATACCGACAAGCCTTCGGGCGAGACGACTTCACCGGGGACGTCGAGCGGTGCTCCGGTCCTGGAGATGACCGACGTGGTGATCCACTACGGTCGCATCCAGGCACTGCACGGCATCTCGCTGCGTGTGGACGAGGGGGAGTTGGTGACCCTTCTGGGCGCCAACGGTGCGGGCAAATCGACCACCATGCGCGGAATCTCGGGCCTGCTCAAACTCAGTCAGGGCGACATCCGCTTCCACGGGGAATCGATCACGAAACTGGCGCCGCACGAACGCGTCTCGCGTGGCATCATCCAGGTCCCGGAGGGCAGGCACATCTTTCCCGGGATGACGGTGCTCGAGAACCTCGACATGGGTTGCTACGGAAGGAAATTCGAATCCAAGGCGGCCTACAGTCAAGCCCTCGATCAGGTTTTCGAGCTGTTCCCGCGGTTGAAGGAACGGCGCAAACAGTACGGCGGCACCATGTCCGGCGGTGAGCAGCAGATGCTCGCGATCGGTCGTGGATTGATGGCACGGCCCAAACTGCTATTGCTCGACGAGCCGTCGATGGGACTCGCGCCCATGGTGATCCAGCAGATCTTCTCGATCATCGCGCAGATCAACGCCGAGGGCACGACCATCCTGCTCGTGGAGCAGAACGCTCAGCAGGCACTGAGCCGGTCAGATCGTGGATACATCCTCGAGACCGGGTCGATTCTCAAAGAGGGGCCGGGCAAGGATCTACTCGTCGACGATGCCGTGAGGGAGGCCTATCTCGGCGTAGCCTGACGCCGTGACCGACTACCGAATCGACTCCTCCGGCTCGGACAAGAAGCTCGTCAGCGAGATCCTCGGCGAGGCTTTCGTCGACGACCCGGTGATGCGTTGGCTACAGCCCGACACCTCGAAGTACGCGGCTCTGTACCGAGCGTTGCTGACGGCCGGCCACGGATCACGAGGCCGGATGGACGTGTGCTTCGACGGCGACCGTGCAGTGGGTGCCGCTGCGTGGGATCCGCCAGGGTTCCGACTCTCGGGCGGTCGGCAACTTCTTGCCGTACCGCGATTCATCGCCGCACTCGGGGGCCGTTATCGCCGCGGTCAACTGATCGAGGAGATGTTCGCCGAGTACCGCCCCAGGGAGCCTCACTGGTATCTCGCATTCGTCGGTGCGACACTCCACGGACGCGGCGTCGGCAGCACGCTGTTGCGAGCGGGCATCGCGAGCGTGACCGGCGCGTCGTACCTGGAGAGTTCCAACGAAGCCAACATCCCCCTCTACGAACGCTTCGGTTTCGTCGTGACCGCAGAGGTGAGACTGCCCGACGGTGGGCCTTCGGTGTGGCCGATGTACCGCGCTGCCGCCGGGGGCTGAGATCTGACGCAGGGCGTCACTAGACTCGTCAGGGTGAGTCCCGCGCAGAGTGCACCCGTGAAGAGTTCCACCGAGACCGCGCCGTCTTCGACGTCGTCTCGGTCGAGTGGCAAGGGCGGCAAGAACAAGCGTCAGCCGACGTTGATGCTGCTCGACGGACATTCGCTGGCCTACCGTGCGTTCTTCGCGCTGCCCGCCGAGAACTTCAAGACTGCGACCGGGCAGACCACCAACGCGGTCTACGGCTTCACGTCCATGCTGATCAATCTGCTGCGTGACGAAGAGCCCACCCACGTGGCGGCGGCGTTCGACGTATCTCGTAAGACGTTCCGCTCGGAGATGTTCCCCGAGTACAAGGCGCAGCGATCGAAGTCACCGGACGAGTTCAACGGACAGGTCGAGTTGACCAAGGAGGTGCTCGACGCACTCGGAATCCCTGTCATGGCGATCGAGGGTTACGAGGCCGACGACATCATCGCGACGCTTGCCACGCAGGCCGAGGCGGAGGGCTACAAAGTGCTCGTCGTCACCGGCGACCGCGACTCGTTGCAACTCGTCGACGACTCGGTGACGGTTCTCTACCCGCGTAAGGGTGTGTCCGACCTGACCCGCTTCACGCCTGATGAGGTCGAGAAGAAGTACGGCCTGACGCCCACCCAGTATCCCGACTACGCCGCACTGCGCGGCGACCCGAGCGACAATCTGCCCGGTATCCCCGGGGTGGGGGAGAAGACGGCATCGAAGTGGATTCGCGAGTACGGCTCCCTTGCGGAGTTGATCGACCACGTCGATGAGGTCAAGGGCAAGGTCGGCGATGCCCTGCGTGCGCACCTGGCATCGGTGCAGACCAATCGCCAGCTCACCGAGCTCGTCCGCGACATGGATCTGTCCGCGACCCCTGACGATCTCGCCATGGTCGGCTGGGACCGCGACCGAATCCATCAACTTTTCGACGACCTCGAGTTCCGCGTTCTGCGCGACCGTCTGTTCTCGACGCTCAGTTCCGTTGAGCCGGAAGCGGAGTCAGGATTCGAACTCGACGGATCGATCCTCGGCGAGGGCGAGGTCCGCGAGTGGCTCGACGCACACGCGCGTACCGGGCGCAGCGGACTCACCGTGACGGCGCCGCATCAGGTCGTCGGCGCAGACGTGACAGGCGTCGCGATCGCGGCGGCCGATGGCACCTCCGGCTACGTCGATGTGACCACCCTGGGACCCGACGACGAGAAGGCGCTCGGCGAGTGGTTCGCAGACGCCACGATCGAGAAGGCACTGCACGAGACGAAATGGGCGATCCATGCACTGCGATCGCGTGGCTGGTCACTCGCGGGCGTCACCAGCGACACCGCGCTGGCCGCGTACCTTGTCCGGCCGGGCCAGCGAACCTTCAATCTCGACGACCTCGCGCTGCGCTACCTGCGGCGTGAACTGCGCGCCGACGACGGTGCCGACTCGGGTCAGCTCTCGCTTCTCGACGACGACGGAGGTGCGGCGAAGGTCGCGGAGCAGGCGATGCTCGAGGCCCGCGCAGTCGCCGAACTGGCCGACACACTCGACACCGAGCTTGATCGCATCGACTCCAAGCCGTTGCTCACCGACATGGAGCTGCCGCTGCTGTTCGTGCTCGCCGATCTCGAGGCCGCGGGCATCGCGGTCGACGTCGAGCATTTCGGCGAGCTCGAGGAGACGTTCTCCGAGCGCATCCGCGCGGCCGCGGAGTCCGCATACGAGGTGATCGGTGAGCAGATCAACCTCGGCTCGCCCAAGCAACTGCAGACGGTGTTGTTCGACAAGCTCGACATGCCCAAGACGAAGAAGACCAAAACCGGCTACACCACCGACGCTGACGCACTGCAGACGCTCTACGAGAAGACCGAACATCCCTTCCTCGCCTATCTGCTCGAGCACCGTGACGCGACCCGACTGAAGGTGACCGTCGACGGCCTGTTGAAGTCGGTCGCCGACGACGGCCGAATCCACACGACGTTCAACCAGACCGTCGCCGCCACAGGGCGACTGTCGTCGACGGAGCCCAACCTGCAGAACATACCGGTGCGCACCGAGGCGGGACGGGAGATCCGGCACGGCTTCGTCGTCGGATACGACAACGGTCCCGGCGGATCGGGCGAGCCGTACGAAACTCTGATGACCGCCGACTACAGCCAGATCGAGATGCGCATCATGGCGCATCTCTCCGGTGATGCAGGCCTGATCGAGGCGTTCAACACCGGCGAGGACCTGCACAATTTCGTCGGGTCGCGTGCCTTCGGTGTGCCGATCGACGAGGTGACCACCGAGATGCGTCATCGGGTGAAGGCGATGTCATATGGTCTCGCGTACGGACTGTCGGCGTTCGGTCTCGCGGCACAGCTGCGGATCAGTCGCGAGGAGGCCAGAGAACAGATGGAGGCCTACTTCGACCGGTTCGGTGGCGTGCGTGATTATCTGCACGACGTGGTGCTCGAAGCGCGTCGAAACGAGTACACCGCAACGCTTTTCGGTCGACGACGCTATCTCCCTGACCTCAACAGCGACAACTGGCAACGTCGGCAGGCGGCGGAGCGGATGGCACTCAACGCCCCGATCCAGGGCACGGCCGCCGACATCATCAAGGTCGCGATGATCAACGTCCACAAGCGACTCGTCGCCGAGAATCTCGCGTCCCGCATGTTGCTACAGGTGCACGACGAGCTCGTCGTCGAAGTGGCGCAGGGCGAACGTGAGCAGGCCGAGAAGGTCGTCCGCGAGGAGATGGGCAGTGCGATCGATCTGTCCGTGCCGCTCGAGGTGTCGGTGGGGTTCGGACGTTCGTGGGACGACGCCGCGCACTGATCTGCGCGCCGCAGTGCACATGCGTTGCGGTGTTCGCACTCGAGGCTGGTGACCGCCCACTCGGCCGCCCACTCGAGGTTCGCCGACGTCGTCAGAAGAACAACAGTCGCTGGGGTGACTCCGCGGTGTTGTCAAGGATTCTGGCAGTATTCACCAGATGAGCGAGAAGCGTCGACTGTCGATCGGTGTCCTCGACGGCGACGGGATCGGGCCGGAGATCGTGCCGGTCGCAGTAGACGTGGCGAGCGCGGCCGCAGCGTGCGAGGGCCTCGAATTCGATTGGGTGCGTGCAGCTCTCGGTGTCGAAGCGATCGGGCCACACGGAACGCCGCTGCCCGACTCGACGTTGGCGGCACTCGACGCGCTCGACGTATGGATACTCGGACCGCACGATTCGGCGAGCTACCCGCAAGAATTCCGGAACGCACTCACTCCCGGCGCCACGATTCGCAAGAGGTTCGGCTTGTACGCGAACATCCGACCGTGCCGCGCATACCAGGGTGTGGCGGCCACCGCCCCCGACATCGACGTGGTGATCGCTCGTGAGAACTCCGAGGGTCTCTACGCCGACCGCAACATGGAGGTGGGCAGCGGTGAGTTCATGCCCACACCCGACATTGCGCTGGCTGTGGGGGTCATCACCCGCGACGCGAGCCGACGGATCGCTCGCGAGGCGTTCCGTCTCGCGCAACAGCGTGGGCGGCACGTCACGATCGTTCACAAAGCCAATGTGCTCCGCCTGAGCACAGGACTCTTCCGCGACGCGTGTCTGGAGGTCGCTGCGGAGTATCCCGACGTCGTCGTCGACGAACAGCATGTCGACGCCATGGCAGCGCTGTTGGTGCGCAGGCCGACGGACTTCGACGTCCTCGTCACCGAGAATCTCTTCGGCGACATCTTGTCCGACCTCGCGGCAGAACTCGCGGGCTCGTTGGGGATGGCCGGGTCGATCAACTGCTCGGACACCAAGGCCATGGCGCAGGCCAGCCACGGCGCGGCACCCGACATCGCCGGACGCGGAATCGCCGATCCTGTCGGCATTCTCGCGTCGACGGCCATGATGTTGCGGTGGTGGGGAGATCATCGCGACGATGACGCGCTGATCCGGTGCGCATCGAGAATCGACTACGCCGTCGAGGCGACGCTTGCGGCGGGCATCCGCACCGCCGACCTCGGCGGTATCGCGAGCACCCGCGAGTTCGGCGACGCGGTCGCGGCGGCGCCCGCGTGTACGCCCGCCTGAGCGCCGGCCGACGTCGAACGATGGTTAATCCTTCGTAACTATCCTGTGGAATCCGGTTGAAGCCAGTAAGTTACACGGGGTGTCGACGTGTGTCGGCGCTGTTGTCTCGAGGCGCTCACCGAAGCGCCGGGGGAAGGGATCTCGATGCGAATTCAGCGATCGACTCGTACTCGATCATGGCGGTTCGGCGGTGTGTTCGCCGCACTGGTGGCCATCATGGCGATGGTGCTCGCCGGGTGTACGAACAACGAATCCGACGAAGGTGGCAGTGGTGGCGCCGCGAGTTCCTCGAAGGCGGTGGAGGCGACCAAGGTCGACTCGATCGCCGCGCTCGTACCCGAGCCCATCCGTAACTCGGGAACGCTGGTCGTGGGCGTGAACGTGCCGTACTCGCCCAACGAGTTCAAGGACCCCTCCGGCAACATCGTCGGCTACGACGTCGACCTGATGAACGCGGTCGCGGGTGTACTCGGACTCAAGGCCGAGTTCAAAGAAGCCGACTTCGACAAGATCATCCCCGCGATTCAGCAGGGAACCTACAACGTGGGTATGTCGTCGTTCACCGACAGCAAGGAGCGCGAGCAGCAGGTCGACTTCGTCACCTACTACAACGCCGGTGTGCAGTGGGCCCAGCAGAAGGGCGGCAACATCGACCCGAACAACGCCTGCGGTAAGCGTGTGGCGGTGCAGTCGACCACCGTCGAGGACACCGACGAGGTGCCCGCCAAGAGCAAGGCATGCACCGATGCGGGCAAGCCAGCGATCGAGAAGGTCAAGTTCGACAGCCAGGACGAGGCGACCAACGCTCTGGTGTTGGGCAAGGTCGACGCGATGTCCGCGGACTCGCCGGTCACCGCGTACGCGATCAAGCGCTCCGACGGCAAGCTCGAAGCAGCCGGTGGCGTCTTCGACTCGGCGCCCTACGGCTACCCGGTGCAGAAGGGCTCGTCGCTGACGCAGGCGCTTCAGCAGGCGGTGCAGCATCTGATCGACAACGGGCAGTACAAGCAGATCGCCGAGAACTGGGGCGTCGAGGCAGGTGCCATCCAGAAGTCGGTCATCAATGGCGCGGTCAGCTGACCTGTGACGACGCCGTCTGACGGCACGGTCGGGGTCGACTCTTCGAAAGTGGAGCCGACCCCGATCAAAGCCGTACCCCTCAAACACCCCGGCCAGTGGATCGCGGCCGCAATCGTCCTGATCCTGGTCGCACTCTTCATCTACGGTGCGGCCACCAACGACGCCTATGCGTGGGACACCTACGCCAAGTATCTGTTCGACACCCGGATCATGTCGGGTGTCGGCTACACGCTGGCATTGACGGTGCTGTCGATGGTGATCGCCATCATCCTGGGCGTGCTGCTCGCCATCATGCGTCTGTCACCGAATCCGGTACTGCGAGCGACGTCGTGGGTGTATCTGTGGATCTTCCGCGGCACGCCGGTCTACGTGCAGTTGGTGTTCTGGGGTCTGTTCCCGTCGATCTACAAGCGTATCGATCTCGGTATCCCGTTCACGGTGCAGTTCGCGCACTTCGACATCCAATCGCTGAACGCGGCATTTCTTTTCGCGGTGATCGGATTGGCGCTCAACGAATCCGCATACATGGCCGAGATCGTGCGTGCAGGAGTCTCGTCGGTGGGTGAGGGACAGACCGAGGCGTCGGTGGCACTGGGCATGACGTGGTCACAGACCATGCGTAGAACCGTGCTGCCCCAGGCGATGCGGGTCATCATCCCGCCGACCGGCAACGAAGTCATCAGCATGCTGAAAACCACCAGCCTCGTGGCGGCCGTGCCGTTCAGTCTCGAACTGTACGGACGCGCCCGCGACATCTCAGGCGTGATCTTCCAGCCGATCCCGCTGCTCATGGTCGCCTCGACCTGGTACCTCGTGGTCACCAGCATCCTGATGGTCGGACAGTACTACCTGGAGCGGTACTACGCCCGCGGGGCCACCCGCGCGATGACGAACAAGCAGCGCAAAGCGCAGGCTGCGGCGGCCGAGGTCACTGATCCGCAGCACGGGGGTGGGGGAGTATGACAATCGTGGAGAACACGTCCGGTCAACCGATGGTGCTCGCCGACCGCGTCTGCAAGAGCTTCGGTACCACCCAGGTCCTCAAGGGGATCTCGCTCGAGGTGCAACGCGGGGAAGTGCTCTGCATCATCGGTCCGTCCGGCTCGGGAAAGTCGACGTTCCTGCGATGCGTCAATCACCTCGAGGAGGTCAACGCGGGTCGGCTTTACGTCGATGGTGACCTCATCGGATACCGCGAGCGCGGCGGCAAGCTCTACGAGATGAGCCCGAAGGACGCGGCCAAGCAGCGTCGTGACATCGGCATGGTCTTCCAGCACTTCAACCTGTTTCCGCACAGGACGGTGCTCGAGAACGTGATCGAGGCACCGACGCAAGTGAAGCGGGAGAGCAAAGCCGACGCCGCGAAGCGTGCGGAGTACCTGCTCGACCGAGTGGGGTTGGCAGACAAGGCGTCGTCGTATCCGGCGCAGTTGTCGGGCGGGCAGCAGCAGCGCGTCGCCATAGCCCGGGCGCTGGCCATGGAACCGAAGCTGATGCTCTTCGACGAACCGACATCGGCACTCGACCCGGAGTTGGTGGGTGACGTGCTCGGCGTGATGCGTGAGCTCGCCTCGACAGGCATGACCATGCTCGTGGTCACGCACGAGATGGGTTTCGCGCGCGAGGTCGCTGATCAGTTGGTGTTCATGGACGGTGGGGTCGTCGTCGAACAGGGCGATCCGCGTGAGGTCCTCGCCAACCCGCAGCATGAGCGGACGAAGACCTTCTTGTCGAAGTTGCTGTAGCGCAACGCTGCTGGTCGTTCGTCGCGTGAACGACATCGGTATAGTCGACCCGGCTTGATATCCGAGACGATGGCGAAGCGGCGGGTGACAGTGTGAGGGCAGTGGGTGCTCGACGGTATTGGTTGTCCGCATCGGTGGGCGCGGTACTCGCAGCGGTCGTGCTCGCCGTGCTCGTCGCGGTATGGTTCGCAGGCTCGGGAGTCGTGCTCGACGGTGCGGCGCGGTATGTGACCCGCGGGGTATACCAGCTCCCAGCGATCACGATTGTCTTCGGATTCGCGTGCGGTACCCTCTCCTATCGCACCGCAAGGCAACTCGGCCTCTCGCGCATGCGGAAAGTCGGTGCCGTGCTGCTGTGCGTGCTCGCGGTGGGGTGGCTGGTGTTCGCCGTTGTGGCTGGCACGTCGACGGTGGAGAACGTGTTCTATCGTCTCGTCGGCGTCTCCGGGCATCGGATCACGGTCGCCATCGCGACTGTGATGGTGTGCGCGACAACGCTACTGGTGATTGCCCAGTGGGCGCCGTCGCGACGTTCGGGCGACACGGTCCGCCGCGACCGCATCGCCGTCGCGGGCGTCTTCGTCGTCGTGATCGCGGTGGCTTGTGGAAGTGCGATCGGCGCTGTCTTCCGTGTACCGCAGTCGACATCGGCCTCAGCGTCCCGTGAGTCGTCGGTTGCGCCGATTCCCGAGACAATGGGGACGCGGGCAGGGGTACCACAGCATTTCGATGGCGATGTCGAGATCGTGTCCGCAGCAGCGGGTTACGTCATATGGGACGCCGGGGTGGTGCAGGCGTACGGCCCCGACTCCTACGATTCCTCACACAAGGCGCCACGGTGGACCTTCGACGTCGCGAGCGAGTTCGGCACGTGCGGGCAGGGAGCCATGTTCTCGACCGGGGTGTCGGCTGAGGCAGTGGTGCTCGTCAGTTGCCTCGTCGACGAGTCGTCGGCCACCTCATCGACGGTAGAGGAGAACCAAGCATTCATGCCGGGTGCGCAGCGAGCACCCGGTACCTACGTGCTTGTTGCGCTCGATGCGCAGACCGGTCGACGACTGTGGACACGCCTCGGACAACACTTGGTGGTCGGGCAGCAACAGATAGTCGGACACGCTGTGCCCATCGTGTCGCCGGGCCGACTCACCGCGCTCGAGCCACGATCGGGAACCCCCGAGTGGTCTATTAAGAGCAATCTCTGCTTCCTCGAAAGCGATTCACGTGCAGCGCAGTTCGTCACCACCGCGCACCATCTCGCCTACACCTGTGGGGACCGGCTCGTTGTCCTCGACGCCGACACCGGGAGAGACAGCACGCACAGCCTCCCCGGGGCTGATCGTGTGGCCGAAGGCCTTGGACAGACCGGGATCGTCGGTATCGCAGGTGATCGGGTCGCAGTGTTCTCTATGTCCGCCTACCTCGGCAACGACTCCTATGTGTCGGTCGTCGATCTTTCAACCGGTACAACAGTGCTCGGTCCGCGCGCCGACGACAGCTCCCGCTCCCTCGTGGGTCAGATCGACCAACCGGGCCCGGCTGTCGGGGTACTCCCACCTACGAACGACGTAGCGTTTGGCGGCGTGCAGATGCACTATTCCTGGAACGTGATCGATGTTGCGTCGCTGCGGGAAATCACCATCACACGCATGGGCCCGGTCGGATGGTTTGTCGCGGATCCCGGTTATCAGCGTTGGTTCGTCGCGAAAGACGGTCTGCTGACCGCTGCCTTCGGTGCGGTCGGTAAGACTTTCAGTAACCGCGACGCGGCCGAGCCGGAAGTGGCCTTAGGTGGGGCACCGAGTGTTCTGACACGGATCGGCTGGGACGGAAGAGTGCGGCAGAACCCGAGCGTCGCCTGCTCGTCGGCCTCCGAAGCAGGCCACTCCGAGGCCAGCGGGTTGATCCCGCTCTCCGGTGCATTCCTTCACGTCTGTCGGGGCGATTCGGGGAAGGGAGAAGTCTCGACGACGACTGTGCGCGCCTATCGGTGATTCGGAGCAGTCGTACGCGGTTTGACACAGCAGAACACGGCCGTTCCGGGGAAGTATTGCCCACGAAGCGGGCTCCACTGCCCCCATTCCTCGTCGAGGTCGTCGGGCCACTCCGGCTCGACGATGTCGTCGAGAATCAGCCCCGCGGCACGGATCTCGCGCACACGGTCGCCGATGGTGCGGTGATGCTCGACGTAGGTCACAGTGCCGTCGGCGTCGACTTCCGAGTACGGCGTCCGACTGAAGTAGGGCATGGTCACGGTCAACCCGGCAGGTCCGGGGTCGTCGGGAAACATCCAGCGCATGGGGTGATTGACCGAGAAGACCCACCGGCCGCCGGGCTTGATGACGCGCGCGGCCTCGGCCATCACCCCGGCAGGGTCGGCGACGAACGGGACCGCACCGAACGACGAGAACGCGATGTCGAAGCTCTCGTCGGCGAACGGGAGCGATTCCGCCGTCGCCTGTATGAGCGGAACACGTGGTTCGTCGAATCGCGCCATGGTCACGAGGCCGTGGGCGAGCATCCGGTGCGACAGATCGAGCCCGACAGGGCGAGCCCCGTGCGTGGCAAGCCAACGTGAACACGGTGCTGAGCCGCAACCGATTTCGAGGATGTCGCGGTCGACGATGTCGCCGAGAAGGTGAACGTCGGCTTCGCGCAACCGTTCCGGGCCCCAGACGAACTCGCCGCCAGGGAAGTCGGAACCGAGGAAGCCACCGTGCTCGCGGTGATACTCGTCGGCCTCGGAGTCCCACCAGGACCGGCTGGCGGCATCACTTGTCCGCGAGTCGATGTCGCCGAGCACGCGAGGCGCGCGTGGGATCTGGTCGCCGAGCACGCGAGGCGCGCGTGGGGTCTGGTCGTCGGTCACGTCGACGAGTGTAGGACCCGCGCATATGCAGTGTGTCTAGCCCAGCGCGTCGGCGGAGCGGCCGGTCGTCCGATGTCCGAGAACTCCGACGTTGATGATCAGAAGCAGCATTGCGAAGGCGACGACGCCGAACACGGCGCCGGAGCCGCGGGCATCCAGAAGTGGCAGCAAGATGAAGGGCAGTAGTCCTGTGGTGATCTTCGACAGTGAATATGCGGCACCGGCACCGGTTGCTCGGATGGCCGTCGGATACGAGTCCGCGAGATAGACGTGATAGGCGTTCGAGAACAGATTGCTGATCATCGTGTAGCCGACGCCCGAGATCACGATGGCGACCGGACTGGTGGCGAATCCGAACCACAGGCCAAGGATCGCCATCGCCGCGGCCGATCCCATCACCAGATACTTTCGCTCCACGCGTTCCACTATCGGGATCGCGAGGAGCGATCCCAGCGGGTAGCCGATGTACGACGCGGTGACGTAGCCGAGTGAGGTGAGCACGTCGAATCCCTTGGCCACCAATATCAGCGGCGCGAGCGTCCCGAATCCGTAGTAGCCGAACACCTCGAGGATCGACAGCAACCAGAGCATGACGGTGCGCCTACGAAGCCGGTGGCCGAACAGGGACGAGAACGGCATCTGGTGTGCCTTCTGCACCTCCAACGTCGTGTCCGGTTCGGCGAGCTGATGCCCAGCTGTACGTGCCTCATTCTCGAGTGCGGTGCACACGGCGTCGGCTTCCTCATGACGGCCGTGGGTTTCCAGCCAGCGCGGCGATTCCGGTAGTCGACGACGCACGACCCAGACGGCGAAGGCGCCGAGTCCGCCGAGGAAGAACAGCCAGCGCCATCCCTCGAAGCCGAGTGGATGCAGCGGAACCAACCAGCGCGCGAGGAGCCCGACAACCGGTACGCCGATGAACGCGACGGTGTATGACCACGAGATGAACCGTCCGCGAACAGCTTTCGGCAGGAGGTCGGCGAGATAGGAGTCGGCGAGGGCGAACTCGGCACCGATGCCGACACCTGCCAGAAACCGCATGGCGATCAGGAACGCGGCATTGGGACTGAACGCGGCGACGAGTGAGAACACCGAGTAGATACCCAGATTGATCATGAACGCGGGCCGCCTGCCGATGCGGTCGGACAGTCTCCCCATCACCAGTGCCCCGACGAACTGTCCGAAGAACGCCGACCCGAGTATGAGGTTCAGTTCGGTGCGCGAGAGGTCGAGTTCGGTTTTGAGGACCGAGGAGATGGTTGCGGCGAGGAAGTTCTCGTAGAGGTCGAAGAACAGCGCGAGTCCGACCACGGTGGTGGCGATCCGGTGGGTGCGGACGACCGGTAGCCGATCGAGACGTGCGGCTATCGACGGACTGGAATCGGTGATGTGCGTCGACATCTGTCGAATCTTAGGCTGTCGAACTTCCTTGATGTGAGGCGACGACGGTGGCGGTACGCTGTCGCTGTCCCAGCGTCGGATGGCGGTGATTGATGCCGGTAATCCTGATGGCGGCAGGTCGAGTGCGGCTATGACCTCGTGGACCTGGTCTGCGTGCACGCGCCGAGCCATGGTGACGTGCGGTGTCCACGAGCCAGGCAGCGTGTGCGCGAACACGCCGGACTCGGTGTCGGCTACCGATGCGTGGGCGACAACGGCGTCGACCACCGCCTCATGGGCGGCCAGCAGTTGCGCGGTAGGTACCACCAGCAGTGCGACGACGAGTCTGTCGCCACGGCCGAACACGATCGCCGACCCGACCGCGACCCGGATGGGTAGCCGTACGTCGACATGGCGAATGGCCGTGTCTGCGGCAGGGGCGATGCGCTGTGCTGCGGCGATCGTCACATGTGGCCGGTTGGTGGCGGAGGGATTCGTTCCCGCATTTGGCAGGTCCAAGGCCCGGAGCAGGTCCCAGCGTTCGCGTAGACGGCGCTCGGACTCGTCGTCGAAGAGGAATTCCACCGAGTGGGCCACAGTTGCTCCTGTTCGTGTGCCGCTGTGTCCGCTCCGGGTGTCGATCGTGATGTCTGGCTGTCTCGGATGTGCGGTGGCGGGATGCACTCAGAAGTGGTATTTGCCCAGCGCAACGCCACTAGAGTAAGGTAGTCAAAGCGCGTGGAGGCATCTTTCGCGCAGTTCAGCTTGTCTTCACCTGGAAGTCATCACAGTGTGGTGACCTGGGAAGACGCAGATCGGTCAGCATGATCGACGCCTGTGTCGCCGACGCAGCTGTCCAAACAATGTGAACTGTACCTACTACATACCTGTCCGGAGCAACTCAACATATGTCGTCCCCCACGATCACCTCGCCGCAAGTAGCCGTCAATGACATCGGCTCGGCTGAGGACTTCCTCGCAGCCATCGACTCCACGATCAAGTACTTCAACGATGGCGACATCGTCGAAGGGACCATCGTCAAGGTCGATCGGGACGAGGTTCTGCTCGACATCGGTTACAAGACCGAAGGCGTGATCCCCTCTCGCGAACTGTCGATCAAGCACGACGTCGACCCCTCTGAGGTCGTCAACGTCGGTGACGAGGTCGAGGCTCTTGTTCTCACCAAGGAGGACAAAGAAGGCCGCCTCATCCTGTCCAAGAAGCGTGCTCAGTACGAGCGCGCCTGGGGCACCATCGAGGAGCTCAAGGAAAAGGACGAGGCCGTCAAGGGCACCGTCATCGAGGTCGTCAAGGGCGGCCTGATCCTGGACATCGGCCTGCGCGGCTTCCTCCCGGCATCGCTCGTGGAGATGCGTCGTGTGCGCGATCTGCAGCCGTACATCGGCAAGGAGATCGAAGCCAAGATCATCGAACTCGACAAGAACCGCAACAACGTGGTCCTGTCGCGTCGTGCGTGGCTCGAGCAGACCCAGTCCGAGGTCCGCAGCGAGTTCCTGCACCAGCTCCAGAAGGGCCAGGTCCGCAAGGGCGTCGTGTCCTCGATCGTCAACTTCGGTGCGTTCGTCGATCTCGGCGGCGTCGACGGTCTGGTCCACGTTTCCGAGCTCTCCTGGAAGCACATCGATCATCCGTCCGAGGTCGTCACCGTTGGTGACGAGGTCACCGTCGAGGTTCTCGACGTCGATCTCGACCGCGAGCGTGTGTCGTTGTCGCTCAAGGCAACTCAGGAAGACCCGTGGCGTCAGTTCGCCCGCACCCACGCGATCGGTCAGATCGTGCCGGGCAAGGTCACCAAGCTGGTTCCGTTCGGTGCATTCGTCCGCGTCGACGCCGGCATCGAGGGCCTCGTCCACATCTCCGAGCTGGCCGAGCGCCACGTCGAGGTCCCGGACCAGGTTGTCGCCGTCAACGACGACGCCATGGTCAAGGTCATCGACATCGACCTCGAGCGTCGTCGGATCTCGCTGAGCCTCAAGCAGGCCAACGAGGACTACACCGAGGAGTTCGACCCGTCGAAGTACGGCATGGCCGACAGCTACGACGAGGCCGGGAACTACATCTTCCCGGAGGGCTTCGACGCCGACACCAACGAGTGGCTCGAGGGCTTCGAGAAGCAGCGTGAGGCATGGGAGGCCCGGTACGCCGAGGCCGAGCGTCGCCACAAGATGCACACCACTCAGATCGAGAAGTTCGCGGCCGCGGCCGCCGAGGCGGAGAAGGCTCCGACCGACTACTCGTCGGCTACCGAGAGCCGCAGCAGCGGTAGCTCCTCGTCGTCGAGCACGGGCGCTCCGTCGGCCGGCGGTTCACTCGCCAGCGACGAGCAGCTCGCCGCTCTGCGCGAGAAGCTGTCGGGCAACGCCTGATCGCTTCCGCGTCCCGTAAGCACCACAACTCCCCGGTCCTGATGGGCCGGGGAGTTGTGCTTTGTCGGGGATGAACCATAGCGTGTTGACAATAATTTTCATTAACCTGTTCACTGTTGCGCGTGCTGAAACAACCGACAGTTCTCACCCGATCCCTCCCGGCTCGATCACCTCTGATCCGCTCGGTCGCACTCGCCGCTGCGGCGTCGTTCGCACTCGTCGCCTGCGGTGGTGACCCGGCCACCGACGACGTCGCCGCGTCCTCAGCGCCGAACGACGGCTCGACCGAACCAGGCAGTGTGACCGAACGGGGCAATGCGACCGAACAGGGGAGTGCGACACCGCGACTCGCGCTCAGCTACGACGGTGGCGTGTTGGTCCTCGACGCCGCATCCCTCAAGCAGGTGGCCGATCTGCCGGTCGACGGTTTCACCCGTCTGAACAGTGCCGAGAATGGCCGCAACGTGTTCGTGTCCGAATCGGGCGGATTCCGTGTACTCGACATGGGGACGTGGACCCGTCAGCACGGAGATCACGGCCACCACTACACCACCGCCCCTGCTCTGACCGACATGCGTTTCGGTGGTGCCGAACCCGGTCACGTCGTTCCGCATGCCTCACGGATCACCCTGTTCAGCGACGGTACCGGTGAGGTGAACATCGTCGAACCGGCGGAGTTGTTGCGCGGCAACGCGACATCGGTCGGCTACACCGTGCCCGACCCGCACCACGGCGTCGCCGTTGTCCGCGGTGATGGATCACTGGTCACCACGATGGGTACCGAGGACGAGCGCACGACGGTGGCGATCCTCGACAAGGACCGCAAGGAGATCACGCGGACCGATCAGTGCCCGGGCGTCCACGGTGAAGCCGCCGCGGCCGACGGTGTGCTGACGTTCGGGTGCCAGAACGGCATCGTCATCGTGCGCGGCAACGAGATTCAGAAGGTCGCGAGCCCCGACGCGGCGTACGGGCGGATCGGGAACCAGGCGGGATCGGAGAACTCGCCCGTCGTCTTCGGTGACTACAAGACCGACAAGGACGCTGAACTTGAACGGCCGCAACGATTCACGCTGACCGACACCCGCACCGGTACGATCCGGGTCGTTGATATCCCGACCAGCTACAGTTTCCGCTCGCTGGAACGCGCCGAGAACGGTGACGCGGTGTTGCTCGGCACCGACGGCGCGCTGTATCGCTTCAACGTCGAGACCGGCGAGCAGATCTCGCGGACGCCGGTGATCAACGCGTGGACCGAGCCCGACCAGTGGCAGTCGCCGATGCCGAATCTGCATGTGCAGGGCACTGTTGCCTATGTCAGCGATCCGGCGTCGAAGTCCATCACGGCCGTGGATCTCGCGACCGGTCAGCAGAAGGCGAAAGCGCAGTTGCCCACGGAGACGATCGAACTCACCGGTGTGACCGGTTGAGGTGACGGGGGCCGCCGCAGTGGCCGTGGTGGATTTGTCACACTGGACTCGTGATCAGAGTGGGACTGACCGGCGGCATCGGCGCCGGCAAATCGACCGTGGCCACCACCTTCGTCGAACGCGGCGGCTTTCACATCGACGCCGACAAGATCGCCCGCGAGGTCGTCGAGCCCGGGTCCGAGGGGCTGGGCAGGCTGGTGGAGGCGTTCGGTAACGGCATTCTCGCCGACGACGGCACACTGAACCGGCCCGCACTCGCCGCGAAGGCTTTCGCCGACGACGAACAGCGGCAGAAGCTGAACTCGATCACCCATCCACTCATCGGCGCCCGCACCCAGGAGTTGCTCGATGCGGCCCCCGCCGATGCGATTGTGGTGCAAGATATCCCGCTTCTGGTCGAGAACCACACCGCGCCGTTCTTCCACCTGGTGATCATCGTCGGGGTCGACGCCGAGATCCGGGTGCAGCGCCTGACGACGCACCGTGGTGTGAGCGAATCCGACGCCCGCGCACGAATCGCGGCACAAGCCACCGACGAGCAGCGCCTCCTGGTCGCCGACGTCTGGCTCGACAACTCAGGCAGCCCCGATGCGCTGGCCGCGGCCGCCGGCGCACTCTGGGAGGAACGGCTGGTGCCCTACGAGGCGCACGTGCGTGCCGACGTCGTCGCTGATCCGGTGGCGGATCTGGTTGCCGCCGAGCCGAACCCGTCGGCGCTCGGAACACGTCTGACCAATCGGCTGTGGGCGATCTGCGGCGACAAGGCGACGCAGATCTCGGTCACTGCTGACGCGACTTCTGGCGCCCCGATCGAGCTGACCGTCAGGGCCCGCGACACCGATGCCATCACGGCACTGTCAGATCTGCTGCCGCTCGGCGGCTTCGCACACGCCACCGACGGCACGTACGGCTCCGCGGATCCGGGGCGTCCCGCACGCGTCCTCGTGGTCGCTCAGGAGTCCTGATCCAGCCACGTCAGACGCTCGCCGACCTGAGTGGCAAGCCACGACTGGACGTCGTGGTGATGTTCGGCTGCGCCAACTAGCGTGCGGGCGGCGATGGCCACTGCTTCCTCGGCCTCTGCCAGGGTGACCAGACCGGCGGTCTGCGCCTCGAACAACTCGTCGATGTCGATGAGCTCCAGCGGTGTGCCGGGGACGTCGACCAGATCGAGGTACCAATCGACCGAATGCCACCGGCTGTCCTGGTCGGGTCCGGAGAAGCGACCGACATCGAGGTACAGACGCTGCCCAACTCGGTGTCCCGGTACGAAGTGAAAGATACTGGCCCGGAGACCGAGCGAGGGCAACAGCCACGATTCCAGGTGGGAGAAGCGCGGGTGGTCCGCGGTTCGCGACATGTACAGCCCGTAGTCGGTGGCCCGGTAGATCTCCACCGGACGTACGAATCCCTTGTTGTCGGTGTTGGTCATCGCGGGCACGTCGAAAACCTCGTGCTTGGGTGGGTGGACCGCCATGGGGCAACCTTACGTAGCCGACACGTCCGACGTACCACCCGAGCACGGTGTGATCAGGGGGAACACACTTGTCATAGCCGACGTTTACCCTGGCGTTATGGCCTTTGCAGCAGAACGACCGGTCCTCGCGCACTCCGAGTTCCGCCCGGTCGGCGACATCGAACGCACCGGTGGCCACTTCGAGGTGGTCAGCGAGTACGAACCTGCCGGCGACCAGCCGGCCGCCATCGATGACCTGGAACGACGCATCTCCGCGGGCGAAAAGGACATCGTTCTGCTCGGCGCCACCGGAACCGGAAAATCGGCGACCACCGCATGGCTGATCGAACGGATCCAGCGTCCCACCCTGGTGATGGCACCGAACAAGACGCTCGCCGCTCAGCTGGCCAACGAACTGCGCGAGATGCTGCCGAACAATGCCGTCGAGTACTTCGTCTCGTACTACGACTACTACCAACCCGAGGCCTACATCGCCCAGACCGATACCTACATCGAGAAGGACTCCTCGATCAACGACGATGTCGAGCGGTTGAGGCACTCGGCGACCTCCAACCTCCTGTCCCGACGAGACGTCGTCGTGGTCGCGTCGGTGTCGTGCATCTACGGCCTCGGCACTCCGCAGTCCTATCTCGACCGATCGGTGGAGATCAGCGTCGGCGAGGAGATCGATCGCGACGCGTTGCTGAGGTTGCTCGTCGACGTGCAGTACACCCGCAACGACATGTCTTTCACCCGTGGCGGCTTCCGGGTACGCGGCGACACGGTCGAGATCATCCCGTCCTACGAGGAACTCGCGGTACGCATCGAGTTCTTCGGCGACGAGGTGGAGGCCCTGTATTACCTGCATCCCCTCACCGGAGATGTTGTCCGACAGGTTGATTCGCTTCGTATCTTTCCGGCCACCCACTACGTCGCCGGTCCGGAGCGCATGGAGAAGGCGATGTCGAGCATCGAGACCGAGCTCGAGGAACGGCTCGCCGATCTCGAGGCGAAAGGCAAACTGCTGGAGGCCCAGCGCCTGCGGATGCGCACCACCTACGACCTGGAGATGATGCGCCAGGTCGGGTTCTGCTCGGGAATCGAGAATTATTCGCGGCACATCGACGGGCGCCCGGCCGGCAGTGCGCCGGCGACGCTGATCGACTATTTCCCGGACGATTTCCTGCTTGTGATCGACGAATCGCACGTGACGGTGCCACAGATCGGCGGCATGTACGAAGGTGACATGTCCCGTAAGCGCAATCTCGTGGACTACGGATTCCGGCTGCCCTCCGCTGTGGACAACCGCCCCCTCACCTGGGACGAGTTCGTGGATCGCATCGGTCAGACGGTCTATCTGTCGGCGACGCCGGGTCCGTACGAGCTCGGGCAGAGCAACGGAGAGTTCGTCGAGCAGGTCATCAGACCGACCGGACTGATCGATCCGCAGGTGATCGTCAAGCCGACGAAGGGCCAGATCGACGATCTGATCCACGAGATCCGCCAGCGCACCGAACGTGACGAACGCGTCTTGGTCACCACGCTCACCAAGAAGATGGCCGAGGATCTCACCGACTACCTCCTCGAAATCGGCATCCGGGTGCGCTATCTGCACTCCGAGGTCGATACCCTGCGCCGGGTGGAGCTGCTGCGGCAACTCCGTTCCGGTGAGTACGACGTACTCGTCGGCATCAACCTGCTGCGTGAGGGTCTCGACCTCCCGGAGGTCTCGTTGGTGGCGATCCTCGACGCCGACAAGGAGGGCTTCCTGCGCAGCACCACGTCGCTGATCCAGACCATCGGCCGAGCGGCGCGCAACGTGTCCGGCGAGGTCCACATGTACGCCGACAAGATCACCGATTCGATGCGCAATGCCATCGACGAAACCGAACGCAGGCGCGAGAAGCAGATCGCCTACAACACCGAACACGGCATCGACCCGAAACCGCTGCGTAAGAAGATCGCCGACATTCTCGACCAGGTCTACCGGGAGGCCGACGATGCGGTGGCCGTCGGCGGTTCCGGGCGCAACGCCAGCCGTGGACGGCGCGCTCAGGGCGAAGTATCCAAGGCGGGTAGTTCCGGGGTGATCGAGAAGCGTGACGTCTCGTCGATGCCCCGAGCCGAGTTGGCCGATCTCGTGGCCCAGCTGACCGACCAGATGATGGCTGCGGCACGCGATCTGCAGTTCGAGTTGGCCGGCCGACTCCGGGATGAGATCGCGGACCTCAAGAAGGAACTACGCGGAATGGACGCCGCCGGGATACGGTGATGCGGTGATCCCGCGACGTGTGGATCACCACGATTCGGGGACAAAATAACCGACCTCACACTAATGTGCCCGATCAGGGGATTTACAGTGTGGGGTAACAAGGTGGGGTCACCGTCAGGTGAGGTCGGGTCGACCTCTGACATTTCGGCATGGAGGTTTGTTGAATGAGCGCTTACACAACGGTCGTCGTCGGCACCGATGGCTCTGAGTCGTCGCTGAAGGCTGTTGAACGTGCGGGCGCGTTGGCCGGGGATTCAGCAACTCTGGTGATTGCGTGCGCGTATTTTCCGAACGATCGTTCCTCGAGTGGTGCGGCCGACGTCTTGAAGGATGAGGCCTATCAGATCCAGGGTTCTTCGCCGACCGAGGAGATCCTTCGGACCGCCAAGGAGCGCGCCACGCGTGCCGGCGGATCGAAGATCGAACTGCGCGCGGTGAAGGGCGCTCCGGTCGATGCGTTGATGCAGCTGGTGAGCGATACCAAGGCTGATCTACTGGTGGTCGGCAACAAGGGTCTCAACTCCATCGCGGGCCGCCTGCTGGGATCGGTTCCCGCCGATGTCGCGCGCAAGTCCGCGTGTGACGTTCTGATCGTTCACACCACATAGGACGCCGGTGCCCGAGGCGTCAGCGCGCCTCGATGTGTGGCATATCGGCAAGGGTGTGCGGCAGCGCCTGATCATGCACGACGATCAGGCGCTGCGTCGCACGTGTGAGGGCCACGTAGAGGTCGCTGAGGCCCCGCTCGGACTGGGTGATCAGCTCGGCCGGCTCGACGAGCACAGTATTGTCGAATTCCAAGCCCTTCGCCGACGCGACCCGCAGCACCCGCGGTGGATCTTCGAGCTCGAGTCCGGCGACGCAGGCGGCGACCTCGTCGTAGAGCCGGTCGGGGGTGATGATCGCGGTCAAACCGGTCAGGTCTTGTCCGTCCGCGACTCGTACTGCCGTCTCGGCGATGCCGGGTTCTGATGCGCGGACCGACACCGGGTCAATAGCGTTGTGCCGCAACGACGTCGGCGGTCGATGGGTCGGATCGATCTCCTCGAGCACTCGCGCCGCATACGTCATGATCTCGCCGGGGGTGCGGTAGTTGACGGTCAACTCGCGCAGCTGCCACCGGTTGGCCACATAGGGCTCCAACACCGTTCGCCACGACGTGGTGCCCGCCAGGTCACCGGTCTGGGCGGTATCACCGATGATCGTCATCCAGTGATTGGGTATGCGCCGCATGACCATTCGCCATGCCATCGGAGACAGTTCCTGTGCCTCGTCGACGATCACATGGCCGAATGCCCAGTTCCGGTCGCCGATCGCGCGTTCGGCGGTGGTCAACCGCTGCCGGTCGGTCTGGCGTGCCGCGAGATGCTCGGCGTCGATGAGGTCGTAGGCCATCAGGATTTCCGGGTCGAGCTCGTCTTCGAGATCCTGTGGGGCAGAACCGGTCAGAATATCGAGCGCGTCCTGGGCGTCGGCCAGCTGGCGCCGCCACTGGGCGCGTTCTTCTCGTTCTGACTCATCAGTGCCGTAACCGACGAGCTCGGCGAGTTCGTCGAGGAGTGGCACATCGGCCGGGGTGAAATCGGAACCGTCTGCGCGGTCGGATCGCGGGCGGTACAGCGCGGCGCGATCGGCGTCGGACCACCCCGGAGTGATCTTGCGAATGGCCTTCTCGTCGGACCAGAGCTCGCGTAGGAGTTCCTGCGGGGTCAGTGTGGGCCAGAACCGGAGCAGCGCGGCGCGAATATCGGGGTCGGCGGCCATCTCGTCGCGGATGTCGGCAATATCGTTGGCGCTGAGCAATTGCGACGAGTCCAGCAGGCTGGTCCCGATGGTGCCGGCGTGCCGATGGGCGAGGCCGTCGAGGGCCGCGTTGACGAAGGCACGCTGCGCCTGGTTGTGCGCGCGGCGTGAACTGCGAGCCTTGCCGCGGGCCGCTTTGATCAGGTCGGAGTCGAGGGCGATTCGGTAGGTATCGAATTCGACGTGCTCGGGCTGCGTCGGCAGCGACTGTTTGGCCCGCACGGCCCGCTTCATCACCTCGACCATCGACAATCCGCCCTTGAGCGTCAGGGCCTCGCGACGTTCGGGGGAGGTTGCGGTCACGCCGGGGAAGAGGTCCCCGACGGTGGAGAGAACCACGCCGGACTCGCCGAGCGATGGCAGCACCTGGGCGATGTAGGTCAGGAAGTCGGAGTTGGGCCCGATGATCAGAACGCCACTGCGAGAAAGTATTTCGCGATGGGTGTAGAGGAGGTAGGCGGCTCGGTGCAGCGCCACCGCGGTCTTTCCGGTGCCGGGACCACCTTGGATCACCGTGACCCCGCGATGTGGCGACCGGATGATGAGGTCCTGTTCCCGCTGGATGGTCTCGACGATGTCGGACATCTCGCCGGTCCGGGCCGCATTCATCGCGGCCACCAGTGCCGACTCGTTGACCACGTCGCCGTGTCCAAAGTCATCGGCGTCGGCGTCACCGGCGATCAGGAACTCATCCGATACCCCTCGCACCGCCCGATTGCGCGTCCGGACATGCCGCCTGCGGGCGATGCCTTCGGGATCGGTCGGGGTCGCCAGATAGAACGGTCGCGACAGCGGTGCCCGCCAGTCCAACAGCAGCGTGGTGTCGGCACTGTCATCGTCGAGAACACCGATCCGGCCGATGCGGCGCACCTCGCCCTCATCGAGATCGAGACGACCGAAGTACAGATTATGTTCTGCCGCATCGAATTTGGCGAGATCCTCGCTGTACATCCGCTCGTAGGACTCGCGCTCTGATCGTGCCTGTGGCGTGCCGCCGGACTCGTGAAGTGTGGCGTCGAGCCGACGGCGTGTGTTGGATCGCATCCGATCCAGGCGTGCATAGACCTGGTCGAGGTGATCCTGTTCCTCGGCGACCCGTGCGTCGACGGTGGTGATGTCGGTTTGGCTCATGACGAATGTGCCAGGGCCGGCGGGAACCCGACAGCATGCGAGGACATCCCGGAGTCGATGGCGGCAGTATTCATCCGGGCGGTCAACCGGTCACGGTTGGCCGGATCGGCAAGCCGGGCGCAGATATCGGCGGCATTGCCGTCGAAGGTCGGTTCGAGCATCATCGCGCGCAATCTGTTGAACAGGGTCTGTTGATCAGTGAATGGTAGCGCTGTACCCGTGGCGGGGTCGGCGAGGACACCGTGTGCCGAGTCATAAAGCTCGATGTGGTCGGGAAGTGGCTCGCCGGTCGTCGGCACGACCGGAAAGGTGCTCACTCGCAAGCGGATTCGACGATAGTTCGGCTCGGTGCGATCAAGCAGCGCGAGTTGCGTCGGGTCCAGCCAGGTCGCAATGGTGTCGAGAACGGCGCCCGGGGAGTGGCGCGGCGCGGCAGCGATGTAGCCGCGGTGGGACACGTGTGCCGAATGGCCGACCGCCAGGTTGCCGACCCGGACCGGTAACGATCTCAGATCTCCTGTGCCGATGGGGGAGCCCGGCAGGAGTTTGGCGCGCAAGACCGCCGGTGCGGCGTTGGATCCGACGGCGACCACCAGTGTCCGATCGCGAGATGCCGGTCCCGGGCACATGCCCGGGACCGGTGTCACGTCGTCTGTCGCCTGTCGGAGCCAGGGGTACAGATGGGGTGGAAAAGGGTCAGCGTCGGTTATGACGTCGCCTTCCGCCACCGCCGACGGCCTTCGTCTCCGGTCTCGACAGCGCGGTCGCGAGCGGTGTTCGCGAGTTCGCGAGCCGAATCGGCCAACTCCGGTGCGTGTTCGCGCACCAACTCGGCTGCTTCGGCCGACCGGTCCCGGGCCGCCTCGGCGAGTTCCGGGGTGAGCTCGCGGGCCTTGGCGGCCAGTTCGGCCGACTTGTCCCGAGCAACCTCGAGCAGGCCCGGGGCACGCTTGCGGAACTGCTCGGCTGCCTCGGCCGACTTGTCGGCGGCCACGTGGGAAGCGACGGCCAGCTTGTCGGCAGCGACAGAGGTGCGCTCGCCGAGGATGTGCGCGCTGTCCTCGGCGCGATCCTTGATCCCGTCCCAGGCCGATGCGCTTGCCGCGGCACCTGCGCCGAATGGAATGGCCGCTGCCACAGCGCTACTCACCTCGTCGGCTTTGCGGCGTCCGCGCCACGCGAGCGACGGCTTGCCCTCGGTGTCGACAGCGGCGATCAGCAGGCCGCCGAGCAGGCTGACGTTCTTGAAGAACTGGGTCCGTTGCTGCTTGCGGACCGCCGGGTCGGTCTCGGACCAGAAATCGTGCCCGGCGATGGTGGTGGGAACCAGCGAACCGGCCAGCGCGAGCGACGCGACCCGGGGGAACTTGCCGGTGGCAAGGAGTACCCCGCCGGCGACCTGGACGGCACCGTTGATACGGACGAGCGTCACCGGATCGGTCGGTGCTTTCGCGGTGACGTTGTCGGGAAGTACGGCGACCGCGGTGTCGATGGTGCCCTTCGCGATTTCTGCACGGGGGGCGGGGTGTCGGATGGCGTCGACGCCCCCGACAACGAAGACGGAAGCGAGCATCGGACGGGCAACGCGGCGAATCAACACTGATGGCCTCCTGGGGAGCATTCGGACGGGAGAGCGTTCGGGGCCGGCAAAGAACGGCTTTTTCGAGGCTACCGGTCGCTGGTGAACGCCGCAGATGCGCTGCTGAGAGGTGGTGTGATCGTCACTTACGCGTTGCGTTCATGTCACCAGCCGCGTTCTCGCCACTCCACCAACGACGGGCGTTCGGTGCCGAGAGTGGTGTCCTTGCCGTGCCCCGGATAGACCACGGTGGAGTCCGGATATCGATCGAACACCTTGGTGGACACGTCGGAGAGCAGGCGGTCGAAGTCGCCGTCGGCCCACGTCTTGCCGACGCCGCCGGGGAACAGGCAGTCGCCGCTGAACAGATGCACGGTGCCGCCGTCAGCGGTGTCGTGCAGGGCCAGCGCGATCGATCCCGGTGTATGGCCGACGAGATGGATCGCCCGAAGGTTCAGCGAGCCCACCGTGACGACGCCGGCGTCGTCGACGAGCAGATCTGGTTCCAGCGGAAGCTCTGGCGCATCGAGGCGTCCCGCGGCCGTCGGAACGTTCAACGCCGAGGCGACCTCGGTCAGTGCCTGCCAGTGATCGAAGTGCTGATGCGTGGTGAAGATCAGTCGGGGAGTGCCGGCCGACGCCCTGACGACCTGCAGAATCTGTTCGGGCTCGTTGGCGGCATCGATGATGAGCTGGTCGCCGGTGTCGCGATCGGTGACGATATAGACGTTGTTGTCCATCGGACCCACCGACATTTTCACGATGGTCGCGGTGTCGAGGTTTCGGCGCTGTGGCCGCTTGGATTGGGACAGATCGCCGGTGTAGTCGTCGGTGACGGTGAGATCGGGACTGGTCATAGCGCGAGAGTATCGTGAACTCTTGGTTTGGCCGACCGTGATTGTCGGTACCCGAACGTAAAGTGGTCGGCGCCCGTATGAGTGCGTGAATGCGTGTGACCGCACGAGCCTTATCGAGCACGAGCTCCAGTCAGCAAAGGACACAAGTGGTTGATCGTCTGATCGTTCGTGGCGCGCGCGAGCACAACCTTCGCGGCGTCGACGTTGATCTCCCGCGGGACAGTCTGATCGTCTTCACCGGACTCTCGGGCTCGGGCAAGTCGTCACTGGCCTTCGACACCATCTTCGCCGAGGGGCAACGCCGCTACGTCGAATCGCTGTCCGCGTACGCGCGTCAGTTCCTCGGCCAGATGGACAAACCCGACGTCGACTTCATCGAAGGTCTCTCACCGGCGGTCTCGATCGATCAGAAGGCCACCAACCGAAATCCACGATCAACGGTCGGCACCATCACCGAGGTCTACGACTACCTACGTCTGCTGTACGCGCGGGCGGGTCGCGCGCATTGCCCGGAGTGCGGCGCGCTGATCGCCAAACAGACCCCGCAGCAAATCGTCGACCAGGTCCTGGACATGGCCGACGGCATTCGCTTCCAGGTGCTCGCGCCGGTGGTCCGCACCCGCAAGGGTGAGTTCGTCGATCTGTTCGCCGAACTGCAGACGCAGGGTTTCTCCCGCGCCCGCGTCGACGGCGTTGTACATTCGCTCACCGACCCGCCCAAGCTGAAGAAGCAGGAGAAACACGACATCGACGTCGTGGTGGACCGACTCGCGGTGAAGTCGAGCGCCAAACAGCGTCTCACCGACTCGGTGGAGACGGCACTGCGGCTGGCCGACGGCATCGTGGTACTGGACTTCGTCGATCTCGACGAGGACGACCCACATCGCGAACGCAGGTTTTCCGAGCGAATGGCCTGCCCCAACGGGCATCCCATCGCCATCGATGAACTCGAGCCGCGCACGTTCTCGTTCAACTCGCCGTACGGCGCGTGCCCGGAGTGCGACGGCCTCGGCATCCGCAAGGAGGTCGACGAGGAGCTCGTCGTCCCCGACGCCGAGCTGAGTCTCGCCGAGGGCGCGATCGCGCCATGGTCGACCGGCCACAACGCCGATTACTTCCTTCGGTTGCTGTCCGGCCTGGCCGACGAGATGGGCTTCGATGTCGACACCCCGTGGAACAAGCTGCCGGTCAAGGCTCGTCGGGCCATCCTGAACGGCAGCGACCATCAGGTGCACGTCAAGTTCCGCAACCGCTACGGTCGGACCCGTTCGTATTACACCGAATTCGAAGGTGTGATGAGCTTCCTGAGCCGTCGGATGGACCAGACCGAGTCCGAGCAGATGAAGGAACGCTACGAGGGCTACATGCGTGACGTGCCGTGCCCGGCGTGCAATGGCGCGCGGCTGCGGCCCGAGATCCTCTCGGTCACGCTCGACCACCCGGTGTTCGGGCCGAAGTCGATCGCCGAGGTGTGTGCGATGTCGGTCGCCGACTGTTCGGAGTACCTGGACGGCCTCACGCTGGATTCACGGGAAGAGGCCATCGCCGGACGCGTGCTCAAAGAGGTGCAGGCGCGGATCACCTTCCTGCTCGACGTGGGACTGGAGTACCTGTCGCTGGCACGTTCGGCCGGATCGCTGTCCGGCGGTGAGGCACAACGCATTCGGCTCGCGACGCAGATCGGTTCCGGGCTCGCCGGTGTGCTCTATGTACTCGATGAGCCGTCCATCGGGCTGCATCAGCGCGACAACCGTCGACTGATCGATACCCTCACGCGGCTGCGTGATCTCGGCAATACGCTCATCGTCGTCGAACACGACGAGGACACCATTCGCGCAGCCGACTGGGTTGTGGACATCGGACCGCGCGCGGGGGAGCACGGCGGTCATGTGGTGCACAGCGGCAGTTACAAGGATCTGCTCAAGAACAAGCGATCACTCACCGGCGCTTACCTTTCCGGTCGGGAGACGTTGCCGATCCCACCTATTCGACGGCCGATCAACCGCAAACGGCAATTGAAGGTGATCGGTGCGCGGGAACACAACCTGCGTGACATCGACGTCTCGTTCCCGTTGGGCGTGCTCACCGCGGTCACCGGGGTATCGGGGTCGGGTAAGTCGACTCTGGTCAACGACATCCTCGCCACGGTGCTGGCCAACAAACTCAACGGCGCGCGGCAGGTTCCCGGCCGGCACACGCGGATCAACGGCCTGGACAACCTCGACAAGCTCGTTCAGGTGGATCAGTCACCCATCGGGCGCACCCCCCGGTCCAACCCCGCGACCTACACCGGCGTGTTCGACAAGATCCGCACGTTGTTCGCCGCGACCACCGAGGCGAAAGTCCGTGGCTACCAACCGGGCCGGTTCTCGTTCAACGTCAAGGGCGGTCGCTGCGAGGCGTGCACGGGCGAGGGCACCATCAAGATCGAGATGAACTTCCTGCCCGATGTCTACGTGCCGTGCGAGGTCTGCCATGGCGCGCGCTACAACCGCGAGACCCTCGAGGTGCACTACAAGGGCAAGACGATCTCCGAGGTCCTCGACATGCCGATCGAGGAGGCCGCCGACTTCTTCGAGCCGGTCACCTCCATCCACCGATACCTCAAGACCCTCGTCGACGTCGGACTCGGCTACGTCCGCCTCGGTCAGCCGGCGCCCACGCTGTCCGGTGGTGAAGCCCAACGTGTGAAGCTCGCCGCGGAACTGCAGAAGCGTTCGACCGGTCGGACCGTCTACATCCTCGACGAGCCGACCACAGGCCTGCACTTCGAGGACATCAAGAAGCTCCTCGACGTCATCAACGGACTCGTCGACAAGGGCAACAGCGTGATCGTCATCGAACACAACCTCGATGTCATCAAGACCGCGGACTGGGTCATCGACATGGGGCCCGAGGGTGGTACCGGTGGTGGCACCGTGATCGCACAGGGAACCCCGGAAGACATTGCGGCGGTGCCGGAGAGCTACACCGGACAGTTCCTCGCCGACATCGTCGACGGCGCGGAGTCGGTGGCAACCGCCGGCTGATTCGTTTTTGTGCCCGGCCGGTCCCGTCCAGTCGGTCTCGCCTAACGCAGGGATGCCGCGATCAGTGATAGGCCCAGCGCACCAACGACCGCGTTGCCGACAACGATCGTGACTTGACGTCCGCGGCCGGTTATCCGCGTGCCCGCAGCCGCCCCGGTGATGGCCAGGACCGCTTGCCACAGCACGGAACCGGCGCCAACTCCGATCACGAACAGTGTTGCGTCCCAGCCATTCAGGCGGCCTCTGGTAGGTGCGGCAATGGCCGGTACGGCAACGGATGTGAAGTAGATGAGCGTGGTCGGATTCATCGCGGTCAACCCGGCGAATACGAGGTAGCGGCCATCTCTCGTCGACTCGGCACGTTTCGACGTCGGTTGCGCACGGCGCGACGTCGACCGGGCGTCGATCACGGAGTGTGCCGCCACGAGTAGGAGCAGGCTGCCTCCGACGATGCCCGGGTACGGACCGAGTCGATTGAGGTTCGGCGCGATCGCCGCTCCGAATACGGTGGCTGCAGCGGCGTGAGCCGCGTCGACCGTAGCGACTCCCGCGGCGGCCCCGAGTGCGCTGCGAAGACCTCGCTCGGCTCCTTCCATCACGAGCATCACACCGATGGCGCCGAGCGGAATCGCGATACCGAGACCGGTGACGAGGCCGAGTGCGAGTGCGTGGATCGACGCCATCCGCCCATCGTCGATTGTGTTCATACTCGACACCGAAGAAGTTTCGCTTGTACTGATAGATTTTCGATGTGGACCCGATTGACCGACAGATCATTGAGGTTCTTCGCCATGATGGTCGCGCATCGTTCAGTTCGATTGGTCGGCTCGTCGGGCTCGGAACCAACAGTGCCGCCGCCCGAGTGCGGCGTCTGGAGCGTGATGGCGTCATCCTCGGCTATCGCGCGGTGATCAGCACTGATGAGGCACCCTCGCCGACCGGAATCGAAGCGTTCATCGACGTCCGGTTACACCCTGAGCGCGACTCGGAAGAATTCCTGCGATGGGCTCAACGTGAGGCGACAGTGCGCGATGCGGTTCACGTCACGGGCCCCTACGACTATCTGTTGCGCATATCGGTGTCCGACACCGCGGGACTCGACCGACTGCTTCGACGTCTCAAGAAGGACGCGGGTGCCGCGCAAACCCAGACACGTATCGCTCTGCGCCCGGACCGCTGACATGGCGCCGGCACGACGACGCGACCGGAGTGCCCTTGAGCTGAGGATAGTGCGAGAAGTTCAGTGTCCCAGGGACTTTCGGATCTCGTCGAGCTTCTTCTTGGCTGCTTCGTCGCGCTTGCGCATCATCTCGTCGACCTGTTGGCCCTCCGGGGTGGCCTGCGCGAGCTCTTCGCCGCCGATCGCGGTACCGATGCGCTTCTCGATCTTGTCGCGCACGAAGTCGAACGACGGGACGCCCGCGTCGTTGTAGTCCGGTGGCGGGACTGGCGTGGACGCCGATGCGGGAGTGGCCGATGCGGCGCCGGTTGGCACCACCTCTGCATCGACGATGGCGTCGTCGGGCGTCGAGGCATCGTCGACGGTTGGGTCGGCGGAAGCGTCGGCGGCGTTGTTCGGGTTGTCGGAAGCGGCCATGAACCCAGGCTAGCGATCAGCGCAGCGGCCCGGTGAACTTCTCGCCGGGTCCTTGGCCTGGTTCGTCGGGGTACGCGCTGGCTTCGCGGAACGCCAGTTGCAGTGCCTTGACTCCGTCGGCCAGGGGTTTGCGATGCAGCCCGAGGTCTCCCTCGGCCGCCTTGACCAGGCCGGCCAATGCCGTGATGAGCGCGCGAGCGTCGGGCAGGTCCTGGAACTCTTCGTCACCGCCGGCGTCAGGGCCGACTTTCTCGGCCGCCGCGCTCATCAGCATGACCGCGGCACGGGTGATGACCTCGACCGCGGGAATGGTCGCGAGCTCGCGGACGTTGTGCTCGTCGGTCTGATGTCCACCGATTTCTCCGCTGCCGACGGCCGCGCCGCCGCTCTGACCAGTGGCATCGTCGGACAGCGAATAGGAGTTCTCGGCCATGGCTGTTAGACTTCCATAGCACGACCGCCCTGGCATGCGCCGGGGTAGCAAGTGGAGTTCCGCTCCCACCGTACGACGCGAGTCCCTCGAGGACCGTAGTTGCACGGTCCGGCTCACGCCGAATGGTCATCCTCACCCTGGGTGAGGTGTCATTTTGGTGCTGTCTTCTCGACGGCGAGCGAGCCGGTCGGTATCGGAGCCCTGCAGTCGATCACTCGACGCGGGGCTCTTCTGCTGGGTTCTCACTTGTCCCGACACATCTCGCGGCGGCCACCAAAGAAGTAACTGATCTAGGAGGCCCCATCAGCACTGAGACCCGCATCAATGAGCGCATCCGCGTCCCTGAGGTCCGACTCGTCGGACCGAACGGTGAGCAGGTGGGCATCGTGCGTGTTGAAAATGCACTCCGCCTGGCCGAAGAAGCCGATCTGGATCTGGTGGAGGTTGCGCCCGACGCGCGCCCGCCGGTCTGCAAGATCATGGACTACGGCAAGTTCAAGTACGAAGCGGCCCAGAAGCAGCGCGAATCGCGTCGCAACCAGCAGATGACCGTCATCAAGGAGCAGAAGCTCCGCCCGAAGATCGATGACCACGATTACGAGACCAAGAAGGGTCACGTCATCCGGTTCCTCGAGGCAGGGTCCAAGGTGAAGGTCACCATCATGTTCCGTGGCCGTGAGCAATCGCGACCCGAACTCGGCTACCGGCTTCTGCAGCGACTCGGCAACGACGTCGCCGACTACGGATTCGTCGAGACCTCGGCAAAGCAGGATGGCCGCAACATGACGATGGTTCTCGCTCCGCACAAGGGCGCCAAGACGCGCGCGAAGGCGCAGCAGCAGTCCCACGACGACCGCGCACCCAAGGCGCAAGCAGCCGAGTAAATCGGCTGCCGCCCGCACAGACCAACTGCGGACAAACCGACCGCCCGATGTCCTCGGGTGGTGGGAGAGTCCGCTCAAACGAAGGAAAAGACATGCCCAAGGCAAAGACCCACAAAGGCACCGCGAAGCGATTCAAGGTGACCGGCAGCGGCAAGATCGTTCGCCAGAAGGCCAACCGCCGCCACTTGCTGGAGCACAAGTCGTCGCGCCGCACCCGACGCCTCGACGGCATCGCCGTGGTCAGCGACAACGACGCACCGCGCATCAAGCGCCTGCTCAACCGCTGATCTGCTCCGCACCAGACATCCCATCCTGACGAACGAAGAGGTAACACCATGGCACGCGTAAAAAGGGCAGTGAACGCCCAGAAGAAGCGTCGTTCAACCCTGGAGGCATCCAAGGGTTACCGCGGGCAGCGCTCGCGCCTGTACCGCAAGGCAAAGGAGCAGCAGCTCCACTCGATGACCTACGCCTACCGGGACCGCCGGGCGCGTAAGGGTGAGTTCCGCAAGCTCTGGATCGCACGTATCAACGCTGCGGCCCGCGCCAACGACATCACCTACAACCGTTTCATCCAGGGGCTCAAGGCCGCCGGTGTCGAGGTCGACCGCAAGGTTCTCGCCGACATCGCCGTCACCGACCCTGCAGCCTTCACCGGTCTGGTCGAGGTCGCTCGCAAGGCCCTGCCGGCCGACGTGAACGCGCCTGCAGCCTGACTCCCCGCACATACCCGAACCGACCCGCGATGGACGTTCTGACCGAGCGCTCATCGCGGGTCGTGTCGTATGCAAAGCTGCATCGGGCCACGGTGCGGCGCACCGAGAATCAGTTCCTGGCCGAAGGTGCCAATGCTGTTCGCGCGGCCCTCGACACCGGTCGGGCGCAGGAGATCCTGGTCCGATCCAGTGACGCAGACCGGCACGCAGAGGTCCTCGCGGACGCGTCGCGGGCCGGTGTCACGATCGTCGAGATCACCGATCGGGCAGCCGAGAAGCTCACCGACACCACAACGGCCCCCGGCATTTTCGCCGTCAGCTCATTGCTCGACGCAACCTTCGACGATGTCCTCGCGGCCCGCCCGCGACTGTTGCTTGCCGCCGTCGAACCTCGCGAGCCCGGAAATGCCGGCACGTTGATTCGCTGCGCAGACGCGATGGGCGCCGATGCTGTTGTGCTGCTGGGTGATTCGGTCGATCCGCATAACGGAAAGTGTGTGCGTGCCAGCGCCGGCAGCGTCTTTCATCTGCCGATTGTTCGCGAGCGAGACGTCTTCGCGGGAATCGATGCGATGTCGTCGACCGGCTTGGTCACTCTGGCGACCGCGGCCGATGGCGAGTTGTCGCTGGACGACGCCGACGAGACCTTGCGCGGCCCGACGGCATGGCTACTGGGGAATGAGGCCCACGGCCTGGATTCGGCGGTGCTCGCCGCCGCTGATCATCGCATCTCGATCCCGATCCGGGGGAGTGCCGAGAGTCTCAATGTGGCTGCGGCAGCGGCTATCTGTCTCTACGCCAGTGCGCGGGTGCAGAATCGCCCGGCCTAGGTCCGCACTGCTCGGCAGCGTCAGCGGCGTGGTGCCAAGGCCTCGACGGTCCAGGTGAGGCCGTTGGCCGAGAGTTGGGTGCGCAGCGCGACGTCGTATGTGGTGTGCAGCAGTTTCCAGACCTGCCGCGCCTTGGGCATGTCCAGCGATTTGTATTGTGAGACAACAATTTCCCCACCGGGAGCGAGCCAGCCCGATTCCAGTCTGCAGACTGTGGCCAACGGGTCGGGTAGGTAGTAGAGCATTTCGGAGAAGACGATGACGTCGAAGAGTCCGGGCTCGGGTTCGAAGGTCGTCGCATCTGCGACCGCGAATGTGGCGTTGTCCAGAGCGCGGGAGCGTGCCCGCTCGATGGCGGTGGGTGCTGCGTCGACACCGACGTACTCGGTGTAGCGATGGGCCGACAATCGCTCCGGGAGAAGGCCTTCGCCGCAACCGATCTCGAGCACACGTGGCGTCGGGTTGGTCCGCATGCACAGCCCGGCGACGAGGTGAAACCGTGGCGCTTCCTGATCGTTGGCGAGGTAATCCCATTCGCCGCTGCGATATTCGTCCTCGCAGTCATCAACCCCATGCGACGACGAGAAGGGGCGAATATAGGTCGAGGCGACCTTGGCTCCTCGAACCGCTTGCTTGCGCATCTGCCCGATCACGCCGGTGTTCGTCGCCGAACTCATGTGCTCGCCCCTCGCTGTCGGTTTGGCCCGAGCATCTCACCCGGCGCGGTCTCCTTGTGAGGGTACCCTTAGTCGAAGCGGAGCTGTCGCGTGGGGCCGGGCCGACATCACGGCCGCGGGTACGTCACCACCGGGTGTACAAGGTCATCGGTCGCTGGGTCGACAGATGAAGGCCGATGATGAGCTTGCCGCGCGGCCTGGCCGCAGCTTCGTTGATGAGGCGCTGTGCGCTGGAGATTCCCACCATGCCGCGTCCGGGCACGTAGTAGTACTGCCGAGCGTGACTCCAGCGCCCCGGGCTCGCTGTCCAGTGACGACGTACCAGTCGATGGTCCAGGACCCGTTCGACGCCGATCTTGGCGATTTCCTCGGTCTCTGCGTGGGTGAACACGACGAACACCGTCTTGTCCTGGGCGACCGCCTTTGCGGCTGAGGCGTGACCGGCGCCCACGGATGCCATGCCGAACGCGGCAAGAAAGGCGAAGACGATGGCGACGATACGAACATTCATGAGATCCCCCGAGTGCAAGTTGAGAGGCTAATTATGACTGGAGTTGCGCGTGTTGTGCCAGTGACGGCTGGTATCAGTGTGGTAAAGGCGCGAGTCGCCCCGGTGTGTCCGTGCGTTGACCGCGACACCCCGACCGCGACACCCCGACCGCGACGCGCGTCGGGGAACACGTCGTCGGGCGGTGCCTGCAGGTCACCCGCCACGTCGGGTCGACTACCCTCGACGTTTGAATCACCACCGAATGTGAATCACCGCCGAGTTCGCAAGGAGACCAAGGACCGTGGCACCACGCCCCGACGACGCGCAGGATCAGTCGAACGCGGCCGTCGAATTTCCTGGCGCAGACGCGCTGGACTCCGCGGCTCAGCAGGCGCTTGACGCCTTTGAGGCGGCCACCGATCTCGAGACCCTGGCCGAGGCGAAGTCGGCCCACCTCGGTGATCGTTCGGCGATCGCCCTGGCCCGCCGGGCTCTCGGGTCGATCCCCAAGGACCAGCGGTCGGCGGCCGGCAAGCTGGTCAACGAGGTTCGTGGTCGGGTCAGCGCCGCCCTGGACGCGCGCACGGAGGTGCTGCACGCGGAACGCGATTCGGCGGTGTTGGTGGCCGAGTCGGTGGATGTGACGCTGCCCAGCCGTCGCCGGCCGGTCGGTGCGCGGCATCCGATCACCGTGATCGCCGAGCAGGTCGCCGACGTCTTCGTCGGCATGGGGTGGGAGATCGCGGAAGGGCCCGAAGTCGAGACCGAGCACTACAACTTCGATGCGCTCAACTTTCTGCCCGATCATCCGGCACGGTCGATGCAGGACACTTTCTACATCGCACCCGAAGGGTCGCGGCAAGTGTTGCGGACCCACACCTCGCCGGTCCAGGTCCGGTCGATGCTCACCCGCGAGGTGCCGATCTACGTCGCATGTCCCGGTCGGACCTTCCGCACCGACGAGCTCGACGCGACCCACACCCCGGTCTTTCATCAGATCGAAGGACTCGCCGTCGACAAGGGGCTGACGATGGCGAATCTGCGGGGAACGCTCGAGATGTTCGCGCGCGCCCTGTTCGGCCCGGAGACCACCACGCGTATGCGCGCCAACTACTTTCCCTTCACCGAGCCGTCGGCCGAGGTCGACGTATGGTTCCCCGCCAAAAAGGGCGGGCCCGGCTGGGTGGAGTGGGGTGGCTGCGGCATGGTCAATCCGAACGTGTTGCGCGCCAGCGGAATCGACCCGGACGTCTACTCGGGTTTCGCCTTCGGCATGGGACTCGAACGCACCCTGCAGTTCCGCAACGACATCAACGACATGCGCGACATGGTCGAGGGGGACGTCCGGTTCACCCTGCCGTTCGGTCCCGCGGCCTGACGCGCGCGATCCCAGAACACGACAAAGGAAGCTGATTCATCCATGCGTGCACCACAATCCTGGTTCACCGAGGTTCTCCGCGCCGGCGACCCGCAGTGGTCGGCGTCCGCTGCGGAGATCGACGCCGGGTTCGTGCGAGTCGGATTCGAGATCGAGGACGTCGACCCATTTCCGACGATCACCGGACCGCTGGTGATCGGCCGAGTGCTCGACATCGAGGAACTCACCGAGTTCAAAAAGCCCATCCGATTCTGCCAGGTAGACGTCGGTGAAGGTGAGCCGCGTGGAATCGTCTGTGGCGCAAGAAACTTCGCTGAAGGCGATCTGATCGTCGCCGCGCTGCCGGGAACGGTACTGCCGGGGCCATTCGAGATTGCGGCACGTAAGACCTATGGACGCGTCTCCGACGGAATGATCTGCTCGGTCTCGGAGCTGGGGATCGGCACCGACCACAGCGGCATCCTGGTGCTGGCGCCGGGTACCGCCGAACCGGGCGCCGACGCCCGCGAGACCCTCGGCCTCGACGACACCGCCATCGACGTCAATGTCACGCCCGACCGTGGCTACGCCTTCTCCATGCGAGGACTCGGGCGTGAGCTCGCGAGCAGCTTCGGAGTTCCGTTTGTCGACGCCGGACTCAACGCCGACCTACCCGCGGTCGGTACCGATTCGGAGGGCTGGGCGGTCTCGATCGTCGCTGATTCGTCCGCCACCCGCTACACCGCCCGGGTGATCCGTGGCGTCGACGCGTCCGCGGCGACACCGTGGTGGATGCAGAAACGTTTGATGGTGGCAGGCATCCGTCCGATCTCCGCCATCGTCGACGTCACCAACTACGTGATGATCGAACTCGGGCAGCCGCTGCATGCCTTCGACGCCGACCGGCTCGCCGGCCCGATCGTCGTTCGCAGCGCGACCGCCGACGAGAAGCTGACCACCCTCGACGGGGTCGATCGTGTCCTCGACGCCGAAGACGTGGTGATCGCCGACGATTCCGGACCCATCGCCCTGGCCGGCGTGATGGGTGGTGCGGCAACCGAAGTCGGCGACGCGAGCACGACCGTGCTGATCGAGGCGGCCACCTTTGACCCGGTCCGAGTCTTCCGGACCGCCAAACGCCACAAGCTGACGTCGGAGGCGAGCAAGCGCTTCGAGCGCGTCGTCGACCCGGAGATCACCGCCGTCGCATCACAGCGCGCCGTCGAGCTGATCATCGAGATCGCCGGTGGCACAGCCGATCCGCACATCTCGGAGGCCCGGACCACGACGACCGCGCCGGCCGCCATCGAGATCGCTGCCGATGAACCGGACCGCGTCGCGGGCATCGGCTACCCGGTGGGCACCACCGAACGTCGACTCACCGAGGTCGGTTGTGAGGTCAGTGGGAGCGAGATGCTGACCGTGCAGGCGCCGTCATGGCGTCCGGATCTCAAGCAGCGCGCCGACCTGGTGGAGGAGGTGCTGCGACTCGAGGGGCTCGAGGACATTCCGGCGATCGTGCCGCGGGCTCCGGGTGGTCGGGGCCTGACCGCCGCGCAGCGGCGACGCCGGAGCATCGGTCGCACGCTTGCCGTCGACGGCTATGTGGAGGTTCTGCCGTATCCCTTCATGCCAGCCGCGGTATTCGACGTGTGGGGTCTCGGGCCGGACGACGAGCGCCGCCGCACGGTACGGGTGCTCAATCCGCTCGAGTCCGATCGGGCGGAACTGAACACCACGCTGCTCCCTGGGCTGCTGGAGATGGCGGCGCGCAATATCGCACGCGGACAACGTGATCTGTCGCTCTACACCATCGGTCAGGTGGTCTTCGCCGGTGATCACGTCGCGGCAGTACCGGCGCTGGACGTGACACGACGGCCCACCGACGCCGAGATCGCGGCGCTGGATGCCTCGTTGCCCGTGCAGCCCGTCCATGTCGCAGTGGTTCTGACCGGGCTTCGTGATCCGGCCGGGCCGTGGGGGCCGGGCCGGGCGGCCGACTACCTCGATGCCTTCGAGGCCGCACGCACCGTCGGAGAGGCCGCGGGGGTCGAGATCGAACTGAGTGCGGCCGACCACGCACCCTGGCATCCCGGGCGATGTGCCGCACTTCGGGTGGGTGACGTCACCGTCGGCTATGCCGGAGAACTGCATCCGGCCGTCCTGGAACGGGCGGGCCTCCCGAAACGTCTGTGTGCGGTGGAGATCGATGTCGACGCGCTGCCGCTCGCCCAGACACTTCCCGCGCCGTCGGTGTCGGTGTTCCCGGCAGTCCTGCAGGACGTCAATGTCGTGGTCGCCGAGGAGGTGGCTGCGGCCGACGTGCAACAGGCACTGCAGGCAGGCGCCGGAGAGCTTCTCGAATCGATCGATCTCTTCGACGTCTTCACCGGTGCCCAGGTGGGCGAGGGGCAGAAGTCGCTCACGTTCGCGCTGCGGTTCCGAGCTCCGGATCGTACGCTCACCGAAGACGAGGCCAGTGCGGCCAAGTTGGCGGCGGTCGATCTGGCTACGTCGCGGGTGGGTGCCCGGCTGCGCTGACCGAGGGCGGACCCGCCGGTGAATCAATTTGCATCGGTATGCATAATGATCACATGACGATTTCGGTGGCGATCGCCGGTGCCAGTGGCTACGCAGGTGGCGAGATTCTGCGATTGCTCCTCGGACACCCCCGATACGCAACCGGCGAGCTGGAGCTCGGCGCGCTGACCGCCGGCGGTAACGCCGGGTCGCGCCTCGGTGCACATCATCCTCACCTGCTGCCACTGGCCGACCGGGTCCTCGCCGATACGACCCCCGAGGTCCTCGCCGGTCACGACGTCGTCTTCCTGGGTCTGCCGCATGGGACATCGGGCGCGATCGCCGACACTTTGCCGCCGACCACTCTGATCATCGACTGCGGTGCCGATTTTCGGTTGCACGACGCCGACGAGTGGACGCACTACTACGGCGGTGAGCACGCCGGAACGTGGCCATACGGTCTGCCCGAGCTACCCGGCAACCGGGAGGCGCTCGCCGCGGCGAGTCGGGTCGCGGTGCCGGGTTGCTATCCGACCGTGTCCATCCTGTCGCTGCTACCGGCGCTGGCATCGGGCCTGGTCGAGCCGCACGTCACCATCGTTGCGGTCAGCGGAACCTCAGGCGCCGGTCGGTCACCCAAGGTTGACCTGCTCGCCGCCGAGGTGATCGGGTCGGCTCGCGCGTACGGAGTCGGCGGAGTTCACCGGCACACGCCCGAGATCAGTCAGGCCCTCTCCGCTGCCGCCGATCAACCCGTGACAGTGTCGTTCACCCCGGTCCTGGTGCCGATGTCGCGTGGCATTCTGGCAACCTGTACCGCCCGGACCACCGCGGGAGCCGACGAGATCCGCGCGGTCTATGAAAAGGCATACGGCGACGAACAATTCATCCATCTGCTGCCTGAGGGCGTCCTCCCGACGACGGGATCGGTGCTCGGCTCGAATGCCGTGCAGCTGGCGGTCACCGTCGACGAGCGGTCGGGCACGCTGGTGGCCGTCGGCGCGATCGACAATCTCACCAAGGGCACCGGCGGTGCCGCCGTACAGTCGATGAACCTGGCCCTGGGCTGGAACGAGTCCGAGGGTCTGAGCACCGTGGGGGTGGCACCGTGACAACGAACGACACGACCGCAAACGACGCGACAGCGAGCGATCGGATCACGCCCGGCGCACCGTTCGGCACGTCGAGACTTCTTCGCGAACAAGGTGTCACGGCTCCCCTCGGATTTCGTGCGGCCGGAATCGCAGCGGGTATCAAGGCGTCGGGCAAGCTCGATCTGGCCCTGGTGTTCAACGAAGGCCCCGACTACGCGGCAGCGGGCGTGTTCACCCGCAATCAGGTGAAGGCCGCGCCCGTGCTGTGGACCCGGCAGGTGCTCACCACCGGGAGGCTGCGGGCGGTCATCCTGAACTCCGGCGGCGCGAACGCGTGCACGGGTCCAGGTGGTTTCCAGGACACCCATGCCACCGCCGAGGCGGTGGCCGAGGCGTTGAGCAACTGGGGGACCAGCACCGGTGCCATCGAAGTCGCGGTCTGCTCAACGGGATTGATCGGTGACCGGTTGCCGATGGGCAAGGTGCTCGACGGTGTCACCGAGATCGTGCACGAGATGGGCGGTGGGCTGTCCGGTGGCACCGACGCCGCCTACGCCATCATGACCACCGACACCGTCCCGAAACAGGCTGCGCTGCATCACCCCAACGGGTGGAACGTCGGTGGCATGGCCAAGGGCGCCGGCATGTTGGCGCCTTCGCTGGCGACGATGCTGTGCGTGCTCACCACGGACGCGCGGGCCACACCCGACCAACTCGATGCGGCACTTCGCAAAGCGACCGCACGAACCCTCGATCGGCTCGACATCGACGGGTCCACATCGACGAATGACACTGTGCTGCTGCTGAGTTCGGGCGCCAGCCAGGTGCCGGTGACCCAGGAGGAACTCGACGACGCGGTCTTCGCGGTGTGTGACGATCTGGCCTACCAGATGATGGCCGACGCCGAGGGGGTCACCAAGCGGATCGTGATCACCGTCGCCGGTGCGCGGACCGAGGCCGACGCGGTGGACGCCGCCCGGGTGATCGGGCGTGACTCACTGGTCAAGACCGCACTGTTTGGGTCCGATCCCAACTGGGGACGGGTGCTGGCCGCCGTCGGGATGTCTCCCTTCGAGCTGGATCCGGACCGGATTCAGGTGTCCTTCAACGGAACTCCGGTCTGCATCGACGGCGTCGGCGCGCCGGGTGCGCGTGACGTCGATCTGTCCGGCATCGACATCGCGGTACGCGTCGACCTGGGTCTCGGTGACGCGTCGGCGAGCATCCGCACCACTGATCTGTCGCACGCGTACGTCGAAGAGAACTCGGCGTATTCGTCATGACGGTCGCATCGGACAAGGCTGCCGTGCTGAGTGAGGCGCTACCACTGCTCCAGGAACTCAGCGGCGCGACGGTCGTGGTGAAGTACGGCGGCAACGCCATGGTCGACGACGGACTCAAGCGGGGTTTCGCCGCGGACATGGTTCTCCTGCGGGCCTGCGGTATCCACCCGGTCGTGGTTCATGGCGGCGGACCGCAGATCACCGCGATGCTCACCAAGCTCGGGCTCGTCGGGGAGTTCCGCGGCGGCTTCCGCGTGACCACGCCCGAGGTGATGGACGTCGTCCGGATGGTGTTGTTCGGTCAGGTCGGCCGAGAGCTGGTGGGACTGATCAACTCTCACGGTCCGTATGCGGTCGGGATCACCGGTGAGGACGCACACCTGTTCACCGCGACGCGTCGGACAGCGATGGTCGACGGCGTGCCCACCGATATCGGCCTGGTCGGCGACATCACCGCGGTGAACACCTCGGCCGTGCTGGATCTCATTGCGGCCGGGCGCATTCCGGTGGTCTCCACGATCGCTCCGGACCGTGACGGGGTGGTGCACAACATCAATGCCGACACCGCGGCGGGCGCACTCGCCGAAGCACTCGGGGCGCAGCGGCTGGTGATGCTCACCGACGTCGAGGGCCTGTATACCGATTGGCCGGACCGGTCATCGCTGGTCTCGACGATTGACGCCGACACCCTTGCGGGACTGCTGCCCGGACTGGAATCGGGCATGGTGCCGAAGATGGAGGCATGCCTGCGTGCGGTTCGTGGTGGCGTTGATCGGGCACACGTGATCGACGGCCGCGTCGAGCACGCGGTGATCGCGGACTTGCTCACCGTCGACACCGCGGGGACAACGGTCACCGCCGAACCGATCGAATCTACTGTTGGGGAGCCCATTTCATGACCGCGCCATTGCAGCAGCGGTGGTCGTCCGCTCTGATGAACAACTACGGCACCCCCAAGATCGCGCTCGTTCGGGGCGAGGGTACGGTCGTCTACGACGCTGATGGCAAGCAATACCTCGATCTGCTCGGCGGGATTGCGGTGAATGCACTCGGACACGCGCATCCGGCAATCGTCGACGCGGTGACCACCCAGTTGCAGACCCTCGGTCACGTCTCGAACCTGTACATCAGCCCGCAGACGGTGGAGCTGGCCGAACGGCTGCTCGACAAGTTCGGACATCCGGGCCGGGTGTTCTTCTGCAATTCCGGCACCGAGGCGAACGAAGCGGCCTTCAAGCTCGCGCGGCGCACCGGGCGGCCGGAGATCGTGGCCGCCGAGAAGGCATTTCACGGTCGCACGATGGGTGCGTTGGCGATGACCGGCCAGCCCGCAAAACGGGCGCCGTTCGAGCCGATGCCCGCCGGTGTTCGGTTCGTGACCTACGGCGACGTTGCCGAACTCGACGCGGCGGTGACCGATCAGACCGCGGCGGTCATCCTCGAACCCATCCTCGGGGAGAGCGGCGTGATCGTGCCGCCCGCCGACTACCTCGCCGCGGCCCGACGCATCACCGCCGAACGCGGCGCACTGCTGATCCTCGACGAGGTCCAGACCGGAATCGCCCGCACCGGAACTTTTTTCGCCCATCAAGCAGCGGGGGTCGTCCCAGACGTGATGACCCTGGCCAAGGGGCTCGGGGGCGGCCTCCCGATCGGGGCGTGTGTTGCCACCGGCGCGGCCGCGGACCTGTTCGAGCCTGGTCAGCACGGCACCACCTTCGGCGGCAATCCGGTCTCGGCAGCTGCCGCGCTCGCAGTGCTCTCGGTGATCGATCGCGACGATCTGACCGATCACGTTGCCGCGGTGGGTAAGTCGATCGCCACCGCGATCGAGGAACTCGGTCACCCGCTGATCGCCGGGGTGCGTGGCGCCGGACTGCTGCTCGGTGTGGTGCTGACCGCGCCGATCGCCGCGCAGGTCGAGAGCCTCGCCCGCGACAACGGGTTTTTGATCAATGCCCCGGCGCCCGACGTGCTGCGACTCGCGCCGCCGCTGATCCTCACCGAGGAGCAGGCCGGAACGTTCGTCAGCGCGCTGCCGGGCATCCTCGACACCGCGGCATCGGCCGCCGAGAGCACCGGAGGTGCCGCGTGACCCGACATCTTCTCCGCGACGACGACCTGACCCCGGCCGAGCAGGCGCAGGTGCTGGCGCTGGCGGCCGAGGTCAAGGTGAGTCCGTTCGCCCACCGGCCGCTGGAAGGTCCCAAGGGCGTCGGCGTTCTCTTCGATAAGAACTCCACCCGGACGCGGTTCTCCTTCGAGCTCGGTGTCGCTCAACTCGGCGGCCACGCGGTGGTCGTCGACGCACGTAACACCCAGCTCGGGCGCGACGAAACGATCGAGGACACCGGGCGTGTGCTGTCTCGGTTCGTCGAAGCGGTGGTATGGCGGACCTCGGGACATGACCGCCTCGAAGCGATGGCATCGGCGGCAACCGTGCCCATTGTCAATGCGCTCTCGGACACCTTTCATCCGTGCCAGGTGCTCGCCGATCTGCAGACGATCATCGAGCACAAGGGGAGTGCCGCGGGACTGCGGATGACGTACTTCGGCGACGGCGCCAACAACATGGCCCACTCGCTGATGCTCGGTGGCGTGACGGCCGGAATGCACGTGACCGTCAGTGCCCCAGATGGTTTCGAGCCGTCACCGCAGATTGTCGCCGACGCGGCGTCGCGGGCCGAGCAGACCGGTGGTTCGGTCCGCCTCGAGTCCGACCCGGTGAAGGGCGCGGCCGGCGCCGACGTACTGGTCACCGACACCTGGACGTCGATGGGACAGGAAGACGACGGCAAGGACCGCATCGCCCCGTTCCGGCCGTACCAGGTCAACTCCGAACTGCTCGGGCACGCCGATTCCGGTGCGATCGTGTTGCACTGCCTACCGGCACATCGCGGCGAGGAGATCACCGATGAGGTGATCGACGGTCCGTCGAGCGTGGTGTTCGACGAGGCCGAGAATCGTCTGCACGCCCAGAAGGCGTTGCTCATCTGGTTGTTGGGGCAACAGTGACCGCATCCAGTGGACATCACGCCGAATCCCGGCTCGCCGCAACGCGAGCCGGACGTCACGCGCGGATCATCGAAATGCTCGCAACCCGCAAGGTGCGGAGCCAGTCGGAGTTGCAGCACCTGCTGGCCGAGGAGGGGATCGACGCCACCCAGGCGACCCTGTCCCGCGATCTCGATGAGCTCGGTGCGGTCAAACTGCGTGCCGCCGACGGTGGCGCCGGGGTGTACGTGGTACCCGAGGACGGGTCGCCGGTCCGTGGGGTCTTCGGCGGAACCGACCGGCTCGCACGGCTTCTCGCGGATCTGCTGGTCTCGACCGACAGCAGTGGAAATCTCGCGGTGTTGCGGACCCCGCCGGGAGCGGCGCACTATCTGGCGAGCGCACTCGACCGCGCGAATCTCGCCGATGTCGTCGGAACGGTGGCCGGCGACGACACTGTACTCGTGATTGCCCGCGAGCCGGTCGACGGCGCCGAGCTGGCCCGACGAATCGAGGGTCTCGTGTAGCGGCGGGACCCGGATTGTTGCTGAAGGCAAAGACTTTCGATACTTACAAGACTTTTCATACTCACCAGAAACAGGAGCACAGATAGATCATGGCGGAACGTGTCGTACTCGCATACTCGGGAGGTTTGGACACCTCGGTCGCGATCAGTTGGATCGGCAAGGAGACCGGAAAAGAGGTCGTCGCCGTCGCACTCGATCTCGGCCAGGGCGGCGAGGACATGGAGGTGGTCCGCCAGCGGGCCGTCGAATGTGGCGCCGTCGAAGCCGTCGTCGTGGACGCGCGGGACGAGTTCGCCGATGACTACTGCTTGCCGGCGATCACCTCGAACGCGCTCTACATGGACCGCTACCCGCTGGTGTCGGCACTGTCTCGTCCGCTGATCGCCAAGCATCTGGTCACCGCCGCGCGTGATCATGGCGGCACCGTGGTCGCCCACGGTTGCACCGGCAAGGGCAACGACCAGGTTCGCTTCGAGGTCGGGTTCGCCTCACTGGCACCCGATCTGGAAGTTCTCGCCCCCGTCCGTGACTATGCATGGACCCGGGAGAAGGCGATCAGCTTCGCCGAGGAGAACGACATCCCGATCAACGTCACCAAGAAGTCGCCGTTCTCGATCGACCAGAATGTGTGGGGCCGTGCGGTGGAAACCGGCTTCCTGGAAGACCTCTGGAACGCGCCGACCAAGGACGTCTACGACTACACCGACGACCCGACCCTGAACTGGCAGTCGCCCGACGAGGTCATCATCTCCTTCGACAAGGGACGCCCCGTAGCCATCGACGGCCGGCCGGTGAGCGTGCTCGAGGCCATCCAGGAACTCAACCGTCGCGCCGGTGCACAGGGCGTCGGACGCCTCGACGTCGTCGAGGACCGACTGGTCGGCATCAAGAGCCGTGAGGTCTACGAGGCCCCCGGCGCGATGGTGCTGATCACCGCGCACGAGGAACTCGAACACGTCACGCTCGAACGCGAACTGGGCCGCTTCAAGCGTCGCACTGACCAGAAGTGGGCCGAGCTGGTCTACGACGGTCTCTGGTTCTCGCCGCTCAAGCGCTCCCTTGATGCCTTCGTCACCGACACCCAGCTGCATGTCAGTGGCGACATCCGACTCACCCTGCACGGCGGGCAAATCGCCGTCAACGGTCGCCGCAGCGCCGAATCGCTGTACGACTTCAACCTGGCAACCTACGACGAGGGCGACAGCTTCGACCAGTCCGCCGCCCGCGGTTTCGTCGAATTGCACGGGCTGTCGTCGAAGATCGCCGCACAGCGCGATCTCGATCTGTGAGCAAAGGACGTCGTTGACATGAGTGGCACCAGCAACGAGGCCGGAACCACCAACGAGGGCTCGCTGTGGGGTGGTCGGTTCGCCGACGGCCCCGCGGCGGCCATGGCCGCGCTGAGCAAGTCCACCCAGTTCGATTGGGTCCTGGCGCCGTTCGACATCCAGGCTTCCAAAGCCCATGCCCGGGTGTTGAACAAGGCCGGCCTGCTCGCCGACGACGATCTCGCCGGGATGCTCGACGGCCTGGATCGGCTTGCCGCCGATGTGGCCGACGGGACCTTTGCGCCGGCCCAGTCCGACGAGGATGTGCACGGCGCCCTTGAGCGTGGCCTGATCGAACGCGTCGGTGCCGATCTCGGCGGGCGGCTCCGAGCCGGACGATCACGCAACGATCAGGTGGCCACCCTGTTCCGGATGTGGTTGCGCGCAGCCATGGTTCGCGTCTCGACCGGGCTTCTCGACGTCGTCGACGCGCTGATTGGCCAGGCGGCGGCTCACCCGGATGTGGTGATGCCGGGTAAGACCCATCTGCAGGCCGCGCAGCCGGTGTTACTGGCGCACCAGCTGCTGGCCCACGCCCATGCGGTTGCTCGCGATGTCGACCGGCTCGCCGATGCCGATCGTCGGATTGCGGTGTCGCCGTACGGTTCAGGCGCGCTGGCAGGCTCGTCCCTGGGACTTGACCCGTCGGCGATCGCCGACGATCTCGGGTTCGACAGGGCAGCCGAGAACTCGATCGACGCGACGTCCTCACGTGACTTCGCGGCCGAGGCGGCGTTCGTGTTCGCGATGGCAGCGGTGGATCTGTCCCGCCTGGCCGAAGAAGTGATCATCTGGAGCACACCGGAATTCGGCTACGTGACGTTGGCCGACGCATGGTCGACCGGCAGTTCCATCATGCCGCAGAAGAAGAATCCCGACGTCGCGGAACTGACTCGCGGAAAGTCCGGCCGGTTGATCGGCAACCTCACCGGCCTGCTGGCCACCCTGAAGGCGCAGCCACTGGCGTACAACCGGGATCTGCAGGAGGACAAAGAACCGGTCTTCGACTCGGTCGCCCAACTCGAACTCCTTCTCCCGGCCATTGCCGGAATGGTGTCCACCCTGACTTTCCACGCCGATCGGATGGCGGAGCTCGCTCCGGCCGGCTTCACCCTGGCCACCGACATCGCAGAATGGCTGGTGCGGCAGGGAATTCCGTTCCGCGTGGCGCACGAGCTGGCCGGTGCCTGCGTGCGCGAGGCGGAATCTCGCGGCGTCGGGCTCGATGAGCTCGACGATGAAACCCTCAGGGCGATCGATCCGGCACTGACTCCTGACGTTCGGGGGGTGCTGACCGTACGTGGTTCCATCGAGTCGCGGAACTCCCGGGGCGGGACCGCTTCGGGTCAGGTGGCCGCACAACTCGACGGGTTGCGCGCCACGGTCGACGACCTTCGTAACCGCTGGGCAACGATTTCCGCCGCCGTGCATCCCTGATCGGCCACGTCTCACCCGCCGGGGTAAGGTGACCTTAGTCACGATCTGGCCGGCTGGGAGGGGCGAATTATGATCGGGTTGCCTGACCTCGGTGCATTCGTTGAGCGTGTGGTCGCCACGGCTCAAAACGGTTTGGAGGTCTTGCGCCTCGGCGGCCTGGACACCGGAACCCAACCCGCGTCGTTCGCCGTGGTCGAGACCGATCCGATGTTCCGCTTGCGGCGGTACTTTCCGGATGAACCCGCGACCGGTCCACAGGTGGTTCTGGTACCGCCGATGATGGTGTCAGCCAACGTCTATGACGTCACCGAACACAACGGCGCGGTGTCGATCCTGCGAAGGGCGGGGATCACCCCGTGGGTGATCGATTTCGGTTCGCCGGATACCGAGGACGGTGGACTGGAACGCGACCTGACCGACCATGTGCTCGCGGTCAGCCGCGCCATCGACCTGATCGCCGAATCGACCGGGCGTGACGTGCACCTCGGCGGTTACTCCCAGGGCGGGATGTTCGCCTATCAAACCGCCGCATATCGGCGATCGAAGGGGATCGCGAGTGTGATCACCTTCGGCAGTCCGGTCGACGTGCTGGCCGCTCTGCCGCTCGGCCTGCCGGCCGGACTGGTGGTTCCCGGCGCAGAACTGTTGGCCGACAAGGTCTTCAACCGGTTGTGGGTGCCCAGCTGGATGGCGAGGGCGGGGTTTCAGCTCATGGATCCGGTGAAGACGGCCCGCAGCCGGGTCGACTTCCTGCGTAAGCTGCACGACCGCGATGCGCTGCTGCCGCGAGAGGATCAACGCCGATTTCTCGAAGCCGAGGGATGGGTGGCGTGGTCCGGTCCGGCCGTCGCAGAATTGTTGCGCCAGTTCGTTGTTCACAATCGGATGATGACCGGTGGATTCGTGATCGACGGCGATCTGGTCACCCTCGCCGAGGTCACGTGCCCGATTCTGGCGTTCGTCGGCGACGCCGACGACATCGGACAACCATTGGCGGTCCGAGGCATCCGACGTGCCGCCCCGGAAGCCGAGGTATACGAATTCCATTTGCCGGTCGGGCATTTCGGGCTCGTCGTCGGAAGTACCTCCGGCAGCGCGACCTGGCCGACCACCTCGGACTGGATCCGGTGGATCTCCGACGACGGTCCACGCCCCGACGGCGTCGTCGAGATGCCGGACACCGGCGATGCGCAGGGTTCCGGCGTGAGCCTGGCGTCGCGTCTGACCCATGGGGTGAGCGCGTTCGCCGACGCCGGCAGCGGCGCCTCACGGGATCTGGTGGCGTTGGCCCAGTCAGTGCAGCGGACCTCGTTCGCCGTGGCGCAGGAATCGCTGCGTACTGTGCCGCGTCTGTTTCGGCTCGGCCAGATCCAGTCCGGAACGCAGATCTCGTTGAGCAAGTTGATGTCGGAGAACAACCGACGCACGCCCGACGCGGAGCTCTTTCTCTTCGAGAGCCGTGTGCTGACCCACGCGCAGGTGAACACCCGCGTCGACAACGTGGTCGCCGGCCTCATCGAATGTGGGCTACGTCCCGGCATGCATGTCGGGGTCTTGATGGACACGCGCCCCAGTGCTCTGGTCGCGGTGGCCGCTCTGTCCCGGCTGGGCGCGGTTGCCGTGCTGCTGGCCGAGGAATCCGACCTCAAGGAGATGCTCCGGCTGACGTCGACCTCGGTACTGGTCAGCGATCCCAATCACCTTGCCGCGGCGATGCAGCATTGCGATCGGGTGCTGGTGCTCGGTGGTGGCGGTGCCGATGCTCGGGATATCGACATCGCCGACGGCGCGTCGGTGGTCGACATGGAGCGGATCGATCCGGAATCGGTCGCGTTGCCGTCGTGGTACCGGCCGGATCCGGGACTCGCCGGCGACGTCGCATTCGTGCTCTTCACCAGATCACGCGGCAAGCTGTCGCCCTGGCCGATCACCAACCATCGATTCGCCATGTCGGCGTTCGGTGCCGCGTCCGCGGCCGGCCTCACTGATCGGGACACCGTTTACTGCCTGCCGCCGCTGCATCATGCGTCGGGGCTGCTCACCACATTGGGCGCCACCGTCGTCGGTCGGTCGCGGATAGCGTTGTCCAATGGCGTCGATCCGGAGCGGTTCACCACCGAGGTGCATCGGTACGGCGTCACCGTCGTCTCCTACACGTGGACGATGCTGCGCGATGTCGTTCGCGCCGAGCGCTTTCGGATGAATCAGCACAACCCGATCCGGCTGTTCATGGGTTCGGGCATGCCCGTCGGTCTGTGGGAGGACGTGCTGGAGGCATTCCCGCGTGCGAGGGTGCTGGAGTTCTTCGCCACCGCGGACGGATCGGCGATCCTGGCGAACGTCTCCGGCGATAAGCCTGGATCGATGGGACAGGCCCTGCCGGAGACCAACCCGGTGGAGATCGCGGCCTTCGACATGGCGACCGAGCAGCTGATCGTCGGACCCAATGGGTTCGTGCGTCGCGCGCAGGTCGGTGAGGTGGGGCTGTTGCTATCGCGTGCCCGCCAGCGGTTCGACACCGCTGCGACGGTGCTGCGCGACGTGTTCTCGGAGAAGGACCGCTGGGAGGTATCGGGCAATTTGTTCCGGCGCGATTCCGACGGCGACCTGTGGTTCTACGGCTCGGTCGATGGTGTGGTCCGGAGCGCGGACGGTCCGGTCTTCGCGCCGCCGATCGAAGCCGCACTCTCGCAGATGCGTGAGGTTGACACCGCGGTGGTCTACGGGGTCGGCGCTCCCGGTTCGGCGGTCGCCGTCGCCGCGGTCACCACCCGTCGAAACGGACGTTCGGAATCGTTGACGGTCAGTCAGCTGCGAGTGGCACTTGGCGGGTTGCCTGCTTCGGAACGCCCGCACCTGGTGTGTGTTGTCGACGACATCCCGGTATCGGAGTCGCACCGGCCGATGGTGCCGGAGGCGATGCGGCGTGGCGTTCCGCAGCCGGGCGCCCGTACCTGGTACCGCGATCACCAGGGGCGGTATCGGCGCTTCACGAGAACCGCTGCGGCAGAGATCGATTGGCTTCCGGCCTCGGAGCTGTCGCGCCACCAGCAGCCGCGGCGGGAGCAACGCGCGGTCGGTCGCTGAACGTCGGAGCCGACGAAGACGACCGGGTTGCCGTCCGGACTTCGACGAGTGCAAGGATATGTGCATGGGTACCCGAGCCGATGACATCGATCCGATCGTGCGCGGACTGCTGGTGTGTCCGCAGGATCACGGTGAACTGATCAACGCCGGCGATGAGCTGTACAACCCCCGGCTACGGATCGCCTATCGGGTGGACGAGGACGGGATTCCCGTCATGCTCGCCGACGAGGCCCGTGAGGTCGACGAGGTAGAACACGAGCGGCTCACCTCGACGGTGTAGCAAGGACCTGTCCGGCTGCTCGGGACAGATGGACGTTTCGTCACCGTGACGCCAGCCCGACGACGATTCGGGCGAGCCTCGCGTCGGGCGAACACCGTGCGAGATGACAAGATCGAGTCGTGACCGCCGACATATCTTCTCGAACCGATACCGACATCATCGACGAGCTCTCCTGGCGTGGGCTCATCGCGCAGTCGACCGACCTTGACGAACTGCGTGCCGAGCTCGGCAAGGGGCCCATCACCCTCTACGCGGGTTTTGACCCGACGGCGTCGAGCCTGCACGCCGGCCACCTCGTCCCACTGCTGACGCTGCGTCGGTTCCAGCTGGCCGGGCACCGTCCGATCGTGCTGGCCGGCGGGGCCACCGGATTGATCGGTGACCCGCGCGAGGTCGGCGAACGGACGATGAACACGACCGACACCGTGGCTGACTGGGCGCAACGGATCGATGCGCAGCTACGACGATTCGTTGATCTCGACGCCGAATCGAATGCGGCCGTCGTGGTCAACAACATGGAGTGGACCGGCAGTCTCTCGGCCATCGAGTTTCTCCGTGACCTGGGCAAGCATTTCTCGGTGAACGTGATGCTTGCGCGCGAGACGGTGCGTCGTCGACTCGAGTCCGATGGGATCAGCTACACCGAGTTCAGTTACCTGCTGCTGCAATCCAACGACTTCCTGCAGCTCAACCGACGCTACGGCTGCGTGCTGCAAATCGGCGGATCCGACCAATGGGGCAACATCGTCGGCGGGGTGGACCTAGCGCGCCGAGTCGACGGGACGTCGGTGCACGCACTGACGGTCCCGCTGGTGACCTCGTCGGATGGCAAGAAGTTCGGCAAGTCGACCGGCGGCGGCAGCCTATGGCTCGACCCGGAACTCACCTCGCCATACGCCTGGTACCAGTACTTCGTGAACACCGCCGACGCCGACGTCATCCGCTACCTGCGGTGGTTCACCTTCCTTGACCGCAACGAGATCGCCGAACTCGAGACGATCACTGCGGAGACACCGCACCTGCGCACAGCGCAGAAGCGATTGGCAGCCGAGATGACAACGCTGGTGCACGGTGCAGAGCAGACCGCTGCGGTGGAGTTGGCCAGTCAGGCGCTGTTCGGGCGTGGCGATCTCGCCGGCCTCGACGAGGCGACGCTCGCGGCGGCGGTAGGGGAGACGACCGTCGTCGACTACCAGCAGAGCCCGACGATGGTGCAGCTCCTGGTGGACACCGGGCTGTCCGAGAGCAACAAGGCAGCCCGTCGGGCGATCTCCGAGGGTGGCGCGTACGTGAACAACACCAAGATCACCGACGAGGAATGGCAACCGGAGTCCGCGGAGCTCTTGCATGGACGGTGGTTGGTCGTGCGGCGGGGGAAGAAGAGTTTCGCTGCCGCGCGAATAGCGCTCTGACCTGGCGATTTGACGCGTTGTTCCTACGTGTGTAACTTACATGTTGCACCGCGGAGCGCAGCTCACTCCGGTCGCGAAGACCGGAGCAGTAAAGTGTGTCCGGACCTCGAGCCCGGGCCGCCTCTGCGGGGCCACTCCCAAGAACAAGAGCGTGAGGTTTCCTTGCGCCCTGGGGAGAGCTCATTCGGAGCCGTGCCGTCTCGGTACGTCCGGTGGGTGTGTGTTCTTTGAGAACTCGATAGTGTATTGATGGATTGTTTGATGCCATATTTTAATGGCATCTATTTTGTGACGCCGGCTTGGCGGTGAGCTGAGTTGGTGTCGAGAGTTTTTGCCAGTTTATTTGATTTGAATTGGTCAGGTTTTTGTCTCTCTGGCTGAGATTGTGTTGAAACTGGGTGCTTTGGTGCCTGTTTGTTTCAGTGTTTTTTCATGGAGAGTTTGATCCTGGCTCAGGACGAACGCTGGCGGCGTGCTT
>JAEYMI010000057.1 GCA_023461275.1 Actinomycetes bacterium
GGGGGGGCCCCCCCCCCCCCCACCTCCGGGGGTCGGGACTGTTGCTCGCGATCGCACCGCCACACCGGCCCGGGCGGGCTATGACATCTGCTATATCAACGGGTTTCAAACCCAGCCGTCGGACTCGGCTGACTTTGCGCGACGTCGGCCGGACTTGCTGGTACAAGCTGACGGCAAACCACTGGTGGATCCCGGATGGCCTGACGAATTCATCTTCGACACCTCAACCGCACCGAAACGCGCCGCCTTGGTGGAAACGGTGCGGCCGTGGATCAAGGGGTGCAAAGACCGTGGATTCGATGCGGTGGAAATAGACAACCTCGATTCCTATACACGGTCGCACGGTCTTCTGACTGCATCGAGCAATATCGCATTAGCCGTCGAGTACGGACGAGTTGCTCATCATTACGGGTTGGCGATCGCACAAAAGAACACCGCGTCGCAAAGTGAGGTTCTGAGGCGGTCTGGGTACGACTTCGCCGTGACCGAATCCTGTGTCAAATACAGCGAGTGCAGCGACTACATCGCGTTCTATCCGGTTGTTCTGGACATCGAGTACACCGACGAGTTGGAAACAAGTGAGTTCAACGAGGCTTGCGCTAACCGCGAACCACGACTCGATTTAGTTCTGCGAGACCATGACCTCACCACTCCACGAACAGGCACTTACTACTACCGGGGCTGCTCGAAATAGACGACTGCGGTGGGGCAGTAATGGCAAGGGGTCTGTGTCGATTTATTGTGAAAGTGTTTGTGCCGCAATCAATTTGCATCGGCGATCGGGTCACGCGTTCGATCTCCGATTGACGGCGTCATGGACCTGCTGACATGTAACGTGGAGGCGTGGCAGTGAGGGACAGGGTCGGCGAGTACAGGCGACGTATGCGTGAGCGTGGACTTCGGCCCGCTACAGGTCTGGGTTCCAGACGTACGAACGCCAGAATTTGCCGCGCAAGCACACGACCAGTCGGTTCTCGTCGCACAGGCTGACGCTGCTGGCCGAGCAAGATTTCGTCGAGGCCGTCGCTGCGCCGTGGGACGACGAGGCGTGATTCGCGGCGAAACCTGACAGTTGCGGGTGGGGTATATGCGTCCAAACCTCGGCCGGCGGTGATCGTCCAGACCTGTTCGACTCAACCCCATCAGTGACATGGGCAGCAGAGTCATGGTCGCCGGAGACAACAGCTTTGGCCAGCGTGACGTCGCTGGATGGTGCGACGTGGTCGGCATGGCGGATACCGGTGTTGAGAACTGTCCCTCCGTGCGAGCGACCGCGGCGGACCAGCGCTCATCGATTTGTGGGAAGCCGTTTCGCCTGCGTCGCGTCGTGATCGGGCAGACAGATGTCACTCAATCAGTCGAGCGTGGATCAAGATGAAGGTCTCCTTCCGGAAACTCGATCATGTCGACAGCAACTGGTAGGCCGATACCAAATATCCGCCAACCTCGTTCGCGAATGAACCGAAGTGTGAACACTGTGCCTGGCACCTCGACATAGCCGGGGGCTTCGACCCTGCGCTCGGCAGCTTCATCGGTGAGAGCCTTGATGTACGCAACCCGCTGCGCGGGGTAGTGGACGTGGGCGGCAACGCCGAGCGATTCGGCGGCGTCACGCATAGCCTCCCAGGCGGCGTCGTTGAGGTTCTTCCAGCCGTTCGCTTCAGGGTCGAGCAGCAGCTCAGAAATCGCGGCCCGGGGAGTCGGCTCTTCAGTAATGGCCCGGAGGTAGGCGATCACTACGGTTATCGGGTTCAGCGGATTTAGCAGCTCGCCTATCTGCTCCTCGCCGCGCTCGGGATCCACGTCGTACAGAGGTGAGTCTCCGACGCCATCATGCCTGCGAAGGTGCAGGTCGAAGTCTCGCGTCCATCGTTGTCCGCTGGGATCGGTGAACGAGATTGCCGCCGTGGGATGCCCATTTATCGTCGCTTGATTGGAGGAGCACGCTAGCAATGGGAGCGTAATGTCCCACGACTGTCGTGAATGCGGCGCCAGAACAGGCAGCGGGAGCGGCACAGAGAGTGGGCCGACCCTCGTCCAACCACGTGCGGTCTGGCGCACGCCAACACACACGTTGCCGTCGTATGCGGGACGATCGCTCTCGTTGTCGACATGCACTGTCGCCCGGCGGACGTAGTGCTTTCCGTCTGGGTTCGGCTCCGGCTGGATCTCGATCCACGCAGAAACCATTGCTGCCAAATCTATTTCGCGCTGATCTGCTGCGGACTTGCGCTCGTCGGCGAGCTCTTGTTCTGCACGGCGCGCGCGATTGCGTTCAACAACTGCGAGAAGGAGCGCGACGACGACCGCACCAACGGTCCCAACAGCGCTCGCGGCGTCCCACCATTCAGCGCCAAAGAGTTTCAATTAGCCCTCATCTCTAAGTGATTCGAATCCGGATCTGGTGTGATCACATGCTCTCAGAACTCAAGCAGCCCGCGCCCCTCGATGCTCGAGCAGCTTGAGAAGACCATTCACCAGCAGCCGGCTGTCCCCGTGAGCGATTCGCTCGTGGGATCTAGTCCTGTCGGTGCTGTCATCGGCCGCCGTTTCATCGGGTTTTGCGCGTGGTCTCGACCATACGAGGCGGGTACGACAGAGTGCCTCGCCGAATCGAGGTCGCGAACCGGGGCGTGCCGCGCACCACGTCGAAGTGAGTACTGGTCAGGGCCGTTCTGACGAGATAGTCGCGAGATAGTCGCTGCCGCCGACAAATAGAGTGCGCGGGCTTAGGTCTGACCGAACCGCCTCATTTGCAATGGCTTCGGCGAACTCCTCAACTGAGGGCAAGTCAACTGCCTGGCGGCGCACCCCAACAGCGGCGGGGTCGCGACGTTCGAGCAGGCGGACGATCATCGTTCCTTCGATCATGTCCCCGGACACAACCGATAAGCCGACTTCAGCGCGAACCAACTTTGGCAGCGTTGCGCGTATTGCGTCCTCACCTGCGCGCTTGCTCACGGCGACGGGGTAGTAGTCCTGGGGTACAGGGTGCGTCTTGACGAAGTGTGCTTGATGGCTGGTGACGAAGACGACCCGTGAGTTCGCGCTCATGATGGGTAGGACTATTTCCAGCATGCGCACTTGTGCGTCTCGGTTAATCATCATTGGGTAGCCAGCGGTCGCGTTGCGTTCGAGGCCTCCGGAAGCGTTGAGTACTAGGCCATCTAGTTGACCGAATCGTTCACCCAGCTCGGAGACCATTGCTCTAACGGACGTCGGGTCGGTGAGGTCGGCACAGATAGCGATGGCTGATCCGCCGGCATCGTGAAGTTCCGCAGCCAGTTGCTCGGCACGTTTGCGCTTCTCGCGGTAGTTGATCGCGACCGTGTGCCCGTCTTGGGCGAGTTTGCGTGCGACGGCTGCTCCGATACCTCTGGACGCTCCAGTGACTAGGACAGTCTTGCGATGTGCCACGGTTTGGCTCCGATCTATACGCTTCTGATTTCGAACTACTTCTGAATTCGAAGCATGAGTATGATGGTTCGAAATGAGAAGCGCAAGAGACTCCACTGAGGAAGAAGCCTCTACAGAGGCGGGCATCTACGCTGCAATGGACCTTCTGGGGCAGCGCTGGGTATTGCGCGTCATCTGGGAGCTTGAGCCCGGACCGCTAGGATTTCTCGAACTCCGCCGCCGGATGGGGAACTGTTCGTCGAGTGTGCTTGCCGATCGCCTGAACGCTCTAAGTCGTGCGGGCATTGTTGAGAAGCTGCCGGACAAGGCTTATGAGCTCACGGCGCACCGCGGTGTCGCACTGGGTGCTGCACTTGAGGGCCTGTGGCAATGGGCTGAAGTCAACGCCGAGGCGTTGACTGGCGGGCCTCGCCGACGGCAAGAAGCTGGAGTCGCGCAGAACGCGCGGCGACGAAGTTAGTTGAACCGCTGACTGGCGCAGTTGACGGGCACACTGGGACTCCCATGTCTCTGTCACCAACTCCCAATTTGCTTGTCAAACTCCCGGGCGTGCTGTCATCCGACATCATCCGACAGTGAATTCTGTTGCGGGGCATGGGGATAACATTGGCTCTAGTTGACATAATGTATCTTATCGGCGTCTGACGAGTGTAGCACCGATGTGCGAGGACCCATCGTCCTGTCTTGTTCTTCGACCTGATCTGTCGGCAACGCCGGTCGGCGGATGACCCAGACTGGTTCTGTCATCGTTGTCGGGAACCTGGCGTCACAGGCACGGCCGATTGATGTTCGTTGGATGTTCGTTGGCCCTCTTTCCGGGCCGCCACCCCAGCCCCACGGACACTCCGTGCCATCATTACGTCACTGTGACGAAATATGACCTATCCGCGCGGTTCGTGTGTGTGTTCGTGACGACAAACCTGGCCACCACCCTGACAGCCGTCGGCCGCGAGTGCGCCCAGAAGTTTGCGCGACAGTACTTCCAGTCCGTGCTTGCGAGGCGGCGCTTTGTCTAGGCTGCTTGGGTGGCGGATAAGTACTTGGACAACAGCTTGTTCTCTTGCGAGACCCTGCTGACCGCCACGTGGAGTCCGGACGCCGGCGTCTTGGTGACGTCGAGCGTCCTGCCTGTGGCGTGGACGCGCGCGCTGGAGCGGATCGACCGTGACTTGCGTGTTCGACACTTCAACGGTGCTATTGCAAGTATTCGATTCGAGGCCGAGCATCGACAATTACGCGAAGACGACGAGCTTGATTACGTCTGGCTGTCGAGTGAGGTCACCCGTGAGGGCGGCGTGTCTCACGGGATGGGGCATTCCGGTGAAGGGGTGTTGGCCACTGCGGGAGAAGATGCCGTAGCTGTCAGCTGTGCAGGTCTGCTGCAGGACCAGGTTGAGCGGACAGGGATCATGTGGCCCTGCGCCCGCGGGGGGAGGCGTCATGGGCGCACTTCTCGTCGGAGGGGTAGCAACCTGGAGTGGCCGCGGCGGTGAGCGAGCCACGATCGGCTCCCTCCCTGCCTGATTCTGAACCGAGTCATAGCGTCGACGACTGCATTGACGCCGCTATGGCGATCGTCAGTCGGTCGGACGCAGAGATCCCACCATCTGGTCGATGATCGCGGGGTCTGCCGCATCCGGGACACCCTGAGGGAGGGAGATGACGAACATGACCGAACCCTTCTGGCCCGGAACCGTGGTAGCAACCATGCTGTGGATGGCCGTCGGACCGACGCACTGGGACGTTTCGATGTCGGTCACAGTGGCCAAGACCTGAACTGCTGGCGCTCCCCCGACCGTAAATGAGCGGGGCGGGCCAAGAGTCACGGTGGGAACGTGGCCGGAATCGGACGTGTAGATGTCTGCTACCAGGTTGCCTTCCGCGCGAACTGCTTCATTGATGTCCGGCGTTTGCGACGCGCCCGGCAGTCCTGCAACACCTGCGTCATTCTTCGGGCATTGCGGAGTCTCCAGCGCCGATGCCCCACTCATGCTGCGGATCGGACAGTACCCGAAAGGTCCAGTGTCGCACTTCTTTTCCCACCCGACGATAGTGGTGCAAGTCAACACCTTCCAATTGGCCGGGACGTCGTAGGCGAGGTGTCGTTTGCCTGCCACCGTCTTCCAACCGGCCGGCGTTGTGGGGGCGGCCGTGGCCGTCGGGCACGATTCCTCTTGCGGCACAGTCTCTGTCGTCGTGGGTGTCGTGGTCGTCGGTGACGATTCTGCCGAGGTGGGCACGTAGGTGTCTCCGCTGCTCGAGGAGTTGCCACTGGCCGAGACGTCGGCAGAACCGACCTTGTGAACCACCACAATGACAACCGCGACCAACGCTGCGATCACCAGTAGCGAGACGCCCGCGATGACTGCCAGCGCCTTGCCGCTGCCACTCCGTTGCGGCGGCACTCCATTGGGTGGGCCGTACTGGGCAAACGGTGTGTTCTGGGTATACGGCGCCTGTTGCGCGTACGGGGTCTGCTGGGGGTAAGACGGGTACTGGTTGTAGTCACCCGATTGGGTCCAGCCTGGCGGGGGTTGCTGCTGGTACGGCTGCCCGGGTGACGGGTAAGTGGGCGGAGGGTACGGATGAGACGGATCTCCATCGGTGGGCGGCTGATCGGGATGGTTGCTTCCGTCTGATGGATAGCCCTGCGGTGGATAGCTCACGTACCACTCCCCCTCGAAATACTGCTTACCTAGCGTTGATCACTTGCCCCAGATGGTGATCACTTGCTCCAGACGGTACCCGGCAACAGGCGAGTGATCGTCGACCTGGCCGCCGGTCCTTATCATCGACGAATGAGGCCACAGTCCGTGCCGGGTAGAGAGGGTGACCGGTGCTGGTGATCCGCGACCTCGGCGAGATGGTCACCGAACGAGGATCAGTGCAATGCGATCCCGGTGGTGCCAAGCCGCGAACGATCCTCGCAGTTCTGTGTGCCCGCGCCGGGCGCCCGGTTCCCGCCGCCGCACTGATCACCGATGTGTGGGGGCCGGACGCTTCCCAGCGGACGCACCGCGCCCTGGAATCCCAGATCTGGCGGCTGCGTAAGGCCTTATCGCCGCAGGGCGAGCCGTCGGCGATCGTCACCGACCGCGCCGGCTACCGCCTCGACCTCGACGAGGTGGCCGTCGACTCGATTGCTTTCGAGGCCGACGCGGACGCGTTGCTCGATCCGTCGAATACCCCGACCGTCGGTGCACTCGAGAGGGCGCTCGGACGCTGGCGAGGTGAGCCGTTCACCACTGCGACGTCGACGCCGATGCTTGACCAGGCCCGACGTCGACTGAACGCACTCCGGACCGCGTTGCTGACCCGGCGCGCCGACCTGCTGCTGACGGCCGGCGAGTTCGACCGCGCACTCGACCAGGCACAAGCACTCATCGCGCGCGATCCGCTCGACGAGCACGCCTGGACAGTGAAGATCACCGCGTTGTCGGCAGCCGGGCAACGGGCCGAGGCGCTGTTGGCCTACCGCGACATTCGCGAGTTGCTCGCCACCGAACTCGGTGTGGAACCGGGCCACGAGGTACGCGCGGCGCAACGCACTGTTCTCGATGACCACAGTCGTGCCGTACGTTTCGTCCGGCTGCCGTCTCAACACACGTCATTCGTGGGCCGCGACGCCGAGCTCGCCGACACCGTCCGCCTGCTCGGCAGCGAGCGTGCCGTCTCCATCGATGGCATACCCGGCGTCGGAAAGACGCGTCTGGCGATCGAAGCGGCCCGTCGTGTGGCGGACGCCTTCGACGACGGCATCTGGTACATCCCCCGACGCGACGACATCGACGTCGCCACCGTGATCCTCGAAACGATGCGTATCCAACCGTCGGCCGACACCCCCGCCGCCATCGACCAGGTCTGCGCCCATCTGTCGACGACATCCACGCTGCTGGTCCTCGACGGGAATAGTACGGTCGAACCAAATAGGCTGTCCGACAACACTATCGAAGCCATCTTGCGACGGTGCGCAGCCTTGACGATACTGTCTGTCGGCTCAACGATCGGCGTCGACGGCGAGCGTGTGGTCACCCTGCATGCGCTCGCGGTCGAGGCGTCGGTCGGCACTGGTCTCCCGCCGGCGCAACGGCTTCTGGTGGACAGGATTCGCGGTGTATCAGGACAATTCGACGTCGGTCCGGACGACCGCGCAGACCTCGACCGCATCTGCCGCGCGATGGGTGGCCTGCCACTGGGATTGGAACTCGCCGCAGCCCGTACGGCCACGTTCTCGCTCACCGAAGTGGCCGACCAACTCGGCACCGGAATCCCCGAACCGGTGACCCGGGCATTCTCTCTCGCCGTCGATTCCTTGGACGAGGAGCGCTACGACCGGTTCCTTCGTCTGACCGCGCTGCGCAGTCCGTTTACGCCTCAGCTCGCGGCGACAGTGAGTGGCAGCCCTGCGATTGTCGACGACCTCGAGGAGTTCGCTCGCCGCTCCCTGGTGTGGCCGATCCGCGGAAATCGTGATCTTCCAACACGATTCACCATCCCCCATACCGTCGCCGAACACGCTCGCCGAAGCGCGCCGGAGCGTGCCGACGCGGCGCGAATCGCCCGCGACGCCGCCACCGCGTCGATCCTGACGTCGACCCCGCTGCGCGGCACACCGCAATCCGCACGCAACCTCTCCCGGGTTGCAAACGATCACAGCACCGTGATGGCCTTCTTGGAGTCTGTGGTGACCGATCCTGCACGCCTGGACGAGCACGTCGACGTCCTCGAGCGATTGGGCGTCTACTGGCATTTCCGCCGCCGACTGGCCGACGGCATCCGGGTCCTGCGAATCGCGGTGACGACTTCGGCGGACGGTCGGTGTCAACCACGAACGGCCGCAATGGCAACCATGGCGCTGGCGTTCAGCCAACTGACCGACGAGGCGCACCGCCACCTCACCTCACGACCCCTCGATGAACTCACCGAGATCATCGCATCAGGCGACGACGATCCCGAGATGCATTGCACACGAATGGCTCTCGCGTCCCTGGCTGCGTGGGTCGGCGACGACCACGCCGTAGCGCAAGACTATGCCCGTCACGCTGCCGCGATGATCGGCGACAGCACCGCGGGGATCGAGGCGACGGTCACCGCCGCACAGGCACTGTGCGAGGTGATCGCGGGCCAATTCACCGACGCGATCGATCACGCGCACACCGCGCTCGCTCTCGGCACCGAACGCGGCGACCCGCTCGCGACCCACCTCGCCGCGGTGATGCTCGGAATCGGTTCCCTGATGTCTGGTGACACCGCCATGGGCCTGCGGTGGAACGATCAGGCGTTCCGCGCGTACCTGGAGTCGGGGGGCGAACAGATCTGCGACACCATCGAACAACGCGGCAACCATCTGACCGCCGCCGGACAGATCGAACGTGCGGGCCGCGCCTTCGCGGTCTCGCGACGCTATGCCGTCGACGCAGGTCTCGATTGGCCCCGCAATCCGTTCACCCGTGACGCGCTGCGTCGCGGCCGAGAAACCGATCCGGTGGCATTCGAGCGAGGGTGGCGTGGCGGGTGGGTGGATGCGGCAGATGCGATCAGCACTCACGATCACCAGCGGTTTTCCGGTCTGTGAGCGTTTTGTGAGGTCCACCGGGTGTCCTGATGACATCGCATCAGCACGCTATTCCGGAGGTTCTCATGACACAACGACTGGCATTGGCCAATGAGGAGTTCGACGACCAGTTCGGGCGGACACTGTCTGCCGCAGCCGTAGGCGCCGCCGACCTCGGCGAGGCGTACACCACCGCTCGCGAAATCGGGGGCAAGTACAACCCGCAGCGGTGGTACGCGACGTGGCTCGCCCGGGCCGAGTCGGTACGCAACGCGGCCGAGCAGGCCCAGACCGCCGGTCACCTGGTGACGGCTCACCAGTGCTACCTGCGCGCCAGTGAGTATTACCGTCAGGCCTGCTACTACCTGCGCACCGACCTCGACGATCAGCGTCTGCAAGACGCCTATCAGGCACACTGCCGCACCTTCGCTGAGGCGATGGAACTGCTCTCGCACACGGCCAGCCCGATCCTCGCCGAGGACGTGTCGATCCCGTTCGCTTCGTCGACGATCCAAGGCACCCGGCAGATTGGTATTCACGGCTGGCTGTTCCGGCCGGACGCCGACATGAGCCGCCGGCGGCCCACCATCGTCATGCCGTGCGGATACGACTCGACCGCCGAGTCCGGATGGGGATTTGCCCAGGGCGCACTGGCGCGCGGCTACAACGTTCTCAGCGTCGAGGGTCCTGGCCAGGGCGCCACGCTCTTCATCGACCGGGTCTACTTCCGTCCCGACTTCGAGGTCGTGTTGTCGCAGATCCTCGATTGGCTCGTCGCCGTGCCCGGTGTCGACACCAGGCGGATCGTTGCCGAGGGCCGATCGTTCGCCGGATACCTCATCCCACGCGGTGTCGCCGGTGAGACACGGGTGGCCGCCATGATCTGCGATCCCGCTCAGCCCGACATGGGCGGCAAGATTCCGGGCGGTTGGAAGGGCCGCGCCGCGGCGCCCCTGATGACCTTCCTGAGCCGAGTCAGTCGCGAACGCGCCGACTTCTTCGGCTCCCGCATGGCATGCCACGGTGTGCACACCATCGCCGACTACTTCGCCGAGCTGAAGACGTTCACGATGCTCGACCGGGCGTCAGAAATCAGCTGTCCCACAATGATTGTCGAGTCATGCGGCGATCCGGTGGGCGGGCAGGGAAAGGCGCTCTACGACGCGCTCACCGTTGCGGACAAGAAGCTGCTCGCGCCCGAGGCGAGCACCGGCATCTCCGGACACTGCGGTGGTCTTGGACAACGGGTTTGGGACTGCGTCGTCTATGACTGGCTTGATACGGTGCTCTTTGCGACGTAGTCGTTCATCGTCTTCAGTTGGTAGCGCGAAACGTCGTGCGCGTTCTCGTCTTCGGCGAAGACACTGGAGACCATGACGGCATCGTCGCGGTCGTAGAAGCCGATGTCGCCGAGTGTCCCGAAGAACTCGTCCCAGTTGACGTCCCCGTCACCGATCTTGAGGTGCTGGTGCACGCGGACCGCGTTACCGGGCGGGTTGGTGATGTAGCGCAGGCCGTGCGACGCGTGGTGGTCCA
>JAEYMI010000058.1 GCA_023461275.1 Actinomycetes bacterium
ATCTTACCTTTAGTATCGTATAGGTATTAGCTGCCTGGCTGTAAGCTGTATAAATCTGCTACCTGCAGCTGCATTGACATCTTTTTGCATAATATATATAATAACTTATATAAAGCCAAGACAGTAAAGCAAAAACGCATATTATTAATAATTAATTTAATTCCTTAATAAAGCATATTACCCTAAGATTGGACTGAGAATATGATACAAAACATTGAACCCCAAAAACTGCACAATGAATTTTTAATAAAAAAAGCAGAAGCAGATAGTATTATCTTATGTTACAAAAATGACTTATTTTTATGTAAACTTAACGGTCAGGAGATTACATATCCCGTATATTCCGAATTAAATATTAATACAGAAGATCTGGTCTATGCTTTCTCCATAGATGCAACCGGATATTTTCTCCTGAACTCCAAAGAGGAAACCAGCCTTCCCGGATATTCCTATGAAAACGTACGAATCTTCCGGTCAAGTGTTCCAAAGGATCTTGTTTATGCCGGCATGGTGGGCTATCATTTATATAAATGGTACCGGGATACCAAATTCTGCGGAAGATGCGGCAGCTTATATAAGCCTGGCGAAAAAGAAAGAATGATGTCCTGCCCCCAATGCGGCAATACCGTATACCCGGCCATTTCTCCGGCTGTCATCGTAGCAATTACAAACGGTGACAAACTGCTTATGACCAAATACGCAGGAAGGGAATATGTCAATTATGCCTTGGTTGCAGGTTTTGCCGAAATCGGTGAAACTATTGAACAGACCGTAGAGCGAGAAGTTATGGAAGAGGTAGGTCTGAAAGTTAAGAATATTACTTATTATAAAAGCCAGCCCTGGGCATTTTCCAATTCCCTGCTGTTTGGTTTCTTTGCCGAAGTCGACGGGAATACGGATATTACCCTGGAGGAAACGGAACTCTCCGAAGGACGCTGGTTTCACCGAAGTGAAATCGACCTGGTGGAAGATGGCGTATCCTTAACCCGGGAAATGATTATAAAATTTAAGAACGGCTGATTATCGTTTGGTTTTTCTTGTATACAAAAATCCAAAACCTGTACCGCAGATTCCTCCCAGAATATGTGCCGCATGGGCAATGCCATCCTCAGCTCCTATCCCGCTTATCACTTCCCCTCCCAGATATATGATAAGGACCAGTATCAGGGTAATGGGTACCCTGCCGGCTTTCATTCCGGCTGCAGAGGAAAGCACAATCATCATGAATACAATTCCGCTGGCACCAAGAAGAGCCTGGCTGGGATAAAAAATAATATAGAAAAGTCCGGATACTACGGCAGTAACCAAAATCATAGCAAGAAACAGCTTAGATCCGTACTTTTCTTCCAGCATGGGGCCAAGGACTAAAAACAGCACCATATTACCGGAAAAATGGCTCCAGTTCGCATGCCCCAGCACATGTCCGAACATTCTGATATAGGTAAGAGGATCTGTCCAGGAGGATTTATAGGCGCAGAAAAACAAATTCGTACTTAACCCGCCGGTTACATTCCCAAGCAGCAGTACTGCCAGTGCAATCAGGGCAAAGGTTAATGTTACGGGAGAGTTATATTGAAATGTTGATGAAATTTTTTTCATAAGCAGCTTACCTTTCATTCTATTTAATCATATAATATCCCTTGATTCATTCTATCTATTAATCACATATTTCCCTTGATTCATTCTATCTATTAATCACATAATATTTCCCTGAATACATCCTATCTATTAATCACATAATTTTTCCTGAATCCTTCTATCTATTAATCACATAATATTTTCCTGAATCCTTCTATGGAGACAGCTATACGGGAAGGCTTACTTCCGGTATATCATTAATTCTGCATTTCCCTTATAAACCCTGTATACAGAATAAAAGTTACAGCCGGCGCAGTTTTTCACCTAATCCTTACTACGCCGGCTGTGTTTATGTCATCATCCGTTATTTAACAACAATATTTAATATTCTTCCGGGAACATAGATTACTTTAACAATAGTCTTTCCATCTAATGCAGCTTTAACGGAATCCAACTCCCTGGCTTTTGCTTCTGCTTCTTCCTGCTTTTCATCAAGGGATACGGGCAGGCTGGCTTTTACCTTACCGTTAATCTGTACCGCTATCTCAACGGTATTCTCAATTGTTTTTTCCTCTACATAAACCGGCCAGGCCGCCTGGTAGATTCTATCCTCCTGGCCTGATAACTGCCATAACTCTTCTGTTACATGAGGTGCTACCGGATTCAGGAGTAAAAGTAATGTTTTAAATTCCCCTTTGGTTACGGTTTGGAGACGGTAAAATTCATTTACCAATGCCATCATAGCCGCAATCGCCGTATTAAACTTCATGCTCTCATAATCAAGGGTAACTTTTTTAATGGTTTGGTGCATTTTGGTTTCAATACCGGCGGAGTAATCATTGCCGTCTGTCAGCATATCTTTTAACTTCCAGACTCTGTCCAGAAAACGGCGGCAGCCTTTTACGCCTTCGTTGGACCAGGCAGCACTTAAATCAAAAGCTCCGATAAACATCTCATAGGCTCTTAAAGTATCCGCACCAAATTCATTAATAATATCATCC
>JAEYMI010000059.1 GCA_023461275.1 Actinomycetes bacterium
CTCCCCAAATCCGCCGGCCGGCCCGCCCGAAGCCGGGCCGACCGGTGAGAGGGCAGTGCTGGGTGGAACTTACTTCTTCTTCGGCGGCTGGTTCAGCAGCTGAATGAAGGGTCCGACGTTGGCAGCAACCGCACCGAGACCACCGATGGCGGTACCGGCCAGCGAGGCACCCGATCCGAGGAGCAGTGCGCCACCGACGCAACCGGCGAGCGGTCCGGCGCCGAAGAGCAGTGCGGCGGGAGCCGAGACGACACCGGCAGCGACAGCGCCGAGCACGCAGCCACCGACGAGACCGGCTGCGGCACCGACGAATCCACCGATGGCGGCGGTCAGGGTGATGTTGTCCTTGACGCCGGCGACGGCGGCCGACAGGTCGACGTTGCGCTTGATCGGCTGGAAGCGGGCCAGCAGCGGGTTGGTGTCGAGACGCAGGGTGGCGGACTTGCCGGCAACCTGGGCGGTGACCGGGTGCGCCCAGTCATCGACGGCGACGGTCAGCGGAACCGTTGCCGCGACAAGGCCCTTGGCGTCGAGCAGCTGCAGCTGGTTACCGGCCTTGGCGAATGATCCGTTGTCGGTGGAGACCGTGACGGATCCGCCCTGGCGCAGCACGTTCCAGTGGGTGGGTGCAACTGCGGTTGCCGGTGCCGCGTAGGCGGTTCCGGTGGCGAGGCCCATCGATCCGATCACCATGATCGCGATCGCGAGCAACTTGTTGAGCTTCATGTATGTGTAATCCCCTCGGACTCCCAGATCATCTGGGCTGAATGTGATCCGGGATCAACGTAAGAAGGTCACGCGTGCATAACGACAACTCTTGTTGGCTGAATCATGCACGGGAGGTGAACAAACGACGCCATCCGACAAATCGGACCACCGACCACCTGCGCGTTCACCTCTGATCACGTATTCGTAGTTCAGGATTCGATATCCGTTGTGCGCGTTGTCACCCCGACAACACCGCGCAGCTCACCGCGCAGCGCTATGCACGGTCCGGTGTGGTTGTGACGGAGAGTCCTTCTTCCTCGGGCAGGATCACGGTCTTTCCGGAGACCGGGTCGACCTCGTCCAGCGGAGGCACCGGAACACCGTCGAGGACGAGCTTCATACGTTCTGAGTCCAGCTCGCCCTCCCAGTTGGCCACGACGAACGTCGCCACACAGTTGCCGAGCAGGTTGACCGACACCCGCATGGAATCCATGATGCGGTCGGCGCCGAGAAGAAGTGCCACCGCAGCCACTGGAATGCTGCCGTGCCCGATGGCCGACACCGTCGCCGACAGCGCCAGGAACGATGACCCGGGCACGCCGGCCATACCTTTCGACGTCAGCATCAGGACCAAGACGGCAGTGATCTGTTCACCGAAGCTCAGGTCGACGCCCATCGCCTGCGCAAGGAACAGCACACAGATCGAGAGATAGAGGGTCGCACCGTCGAGGTTGAATGAATAGCCGGTCGGCACAACGAGACCCGTGGTTGTGCGGGAACAACCGGCGTGGGTCAGCTTGGTCATGATCCGCGGCAGCACCACCTCCGTCGATGCGGTGCCCAAAGCGATGAAGAGCTCGTCTTTGATGTACCGCACGAACTTCCACAGGTTGACCCCGGCAAAGATCCGGGCGATCGCGGCGAGAACCAGGATGAACAGTGCGGCCGCGACATAGCAGCAGGCAATCAGCTTTCCGTAACTCGCGAGCGACGAGAGCCCGTACTGGCCGACGATGTAGGCCATCGCGCCGAAGGCTCCGATCGGTGCGGCCTTCATGATCCAGCCGATGATGGTGAAGAACACATGGCTGGTCTGATCGACCAGCGAAACCACCACGGGTACAGAGCTACCCAGCTTCGACAGGGCGAGACCAAAGAACACCGCGAAGAACAGGACCTGCAGGAGCGCATTCTCCGCGAACGCCGAAATAACCGAAGCGGGAATGATGTTCAGCAGAAACTCGACGGTGTGGGGAAGTTCTCCGTTGCTGGTCTTCTTGGCTATCGCATCGGCGCCCGTCGCCAACGTCTCCGGGTCGACGCTGAATCCGGCTCCGGGTTTGACGATGTTGCCAATCGCCAACCCGAACAACAGCGCGAAAGTGGTGACGACCTCGAAGTAGATCAACGCCTTGACGCCGATGCGCCCCACCGACTTCAGATCGCCGACGTGCGCGATGCCGAGCACCACCGTGCAGAAGATGATCGGGGCGATCAGCATCTTGATCAACTTGATGAAGCCATCGGCCAGTGGTTTCAGATCCGTCCCGAAGTCCGGGAAGATCGCGCCGATCGCAATCCCGGCGAGAATCGCCACCAAAAGCCAGGTGAACAATGAGGTGTACCAGCGTGACTTCTCCGGCTGCTGCTCCGCCGACTCCCCTACCACCGCGATGTCAGATGTCATCGCACAATGGTTCAGGCACGTTGTTTCGTCGTCATTAGAGCACTTTGGCTCCAACGTAAAGCCACTGGCGGAAGCGGTGTGTCTGGCGCAACCGCCCCGCCGTCGGTCGCCGGAGATGTTTGACTGAGCGTGCTCGACGTTACCCTCCCCCAGCGTCGTGCAGAAAGTAGTCATGAGCCCTGTGCCGCAACCGCCGTCGGCTGCCGTTCCGCCCGACAACCCCCACACCGACACCGCAATCACCGACGGTCGGTCGCCGTCGTCGCTGCGTCGACTCGGTCAGGCCAGTTGGTCGATCGTCGGGGTCGTTGCAGTCGTCATCATCGTCGGACTCGCATTGAGTGCGATCAGCGGAATCCTGATCCCGCTGGTGATCGCGGTCATCATCGGGCTGGTGCTCGAGCCGCTCGTCGACACGCTCGAACGGCTCGGTGTACCGCACACGCTGGCCGCGGTGTTGACGTTGTTGCTGGCGCTGGTGGTCGCCGCGATCACCATTGCCGTGGTCGTCGCAGGCTTCATCGACCAGTGGCCGGAGATCTATCGGCAGCTGATCGCCGGGTGGAACTCCTTCGTCGGATGGGCCGAGGGGCTCGACATCGACGCCGATCTGCTCGCGCATGCGCGCACCGGATTCGAAGCGCATGCCGCGCAGATGAGCCAGGGTGCACTGGGGGCTGTGACCAGCACTTTCTATGGCGTGCTCTCTCTGGTGATGGGCTCGTTCTTCGCGTTGTTCTTCCTGTTCTTCGTACTGCGCGACGCACATCGATTCCCGGCATGGGTGGCGCGCCGCACCCGACTGGATCAGTCGGAGATCGAGACCGTGGTCGGGCTGTCACGGGATTCGATTCGCGGCTACTTCCGCGGCACCGCGATCACCGCAGTCCTCACCGCACCGATCTTCATGATTCCGCTGTTGATTCTCGGTGTGCCGCTGGCCATTCCGATTCTGGTGCTCTACTTCTTCATGTCTTTCATCCCGTACCTCGGGGCCTGGCTGACCGGGGCGTTCGTCATCCTCATCGCCTTCGGGTCCGGTGGGCCGACGGCTGCGCTGATCATGGCCATCACGTTCATCATCTCCAACGGCACCATCCAAAGTGCGGTCAGCTCTTGGGCTCTGGGCTCGTCGCTGGAACTTCATCCGGTCGCGGTGCTGCTGGCCACGATCATCGGCGGCACCATCGCGGGACTGATCGGCATGGTGTTGGGACCGCCGATGCTTGCGGTGGTGGTCAAGTCGGTGTCGGCGATCAGGGCGATGCGCGCGGCACCCGCCCCGCCGCAGATCGAGTAGCACCCCCGAGCGCAGCGAGAGGGAGCGTATCGAAATCCCGCCTACGCCCTGATGCCCGCGGTGAGGATTGCGGCGAGTTCCCGGTAGGCGCTCGCGTCGTCGAGGCCGATGCTTTCCCGTACCCCGCCCTGCTGGATGCGGACCATCATCGTCGCGGTCATGTCGGCGGCGAAAGCCGCATGCACACCGCGGAATTCGCCGTCGGCGACGCCATCGGAGATCAGTTCTTGGACGCGCTTCATCGCGAGCGCGGTGTTCTGCTGGTAGATCTCCCGGGCCGGCGCGAAGCCGTCGAGGTCGGACATGAATGCATCCGACGCCCTCGACAATGCGTCGCCGACGGCGGACAGGTAGGCGGTGATGCGGTCGCGCGCCCCCGACGTGCGTCCGACCACCGCCTCGACGTCGTCGGTGGCGCGTCGGAAGTAGTGCACCACAGCGGCCCGGACCAGTTGGTCCTTGCTGCCGGCGAGTGTGTACAGGGTGGACTTGGAGCACCGCAGCTCGGCCGCGATCTGATCGAGGGTCAACTGCCGAAACCCCTGTGTGAGGAAGAGTTCCACGAGTTGGTCGAACAGCTCGGTCCGACGCCGGGTCGCGAACTCGGTCGCGTCGTGGTCCACCATGATCGCCAATAGTACTGGCGCGGGTCTTGTAGTACTGCCAGTCCGATAGTACTGTCGGACGCGGCACAGTACTGTTCTGGCGTCGCGCATCGCTGCGTGCCAGGTCAGCGCGTGCCGCGACGAGAAGGAGTTCGATGTGGCCGTTGACAGACTGTTGCCGACCGACGAGGCGCGAGACCTGATCCAGCTCACGCGCGATGTTGCCGACAAGGTCCTGACGCCCATCGTCGACGAGCACGAGAAGAGCGAGACCTATCCCGACGGGGTATTCGCCACGCTCGGCGAAGCCGGCCTGCTGAGCCTGCCGTATCCGGAGGAATGGGGCGGTGGTGGCCAGCCGTATGAGGTCTACCTCCAAGTACTAGAGGAGATCGCGGCCCGCTGGGCGGCAGTCGCCGTCGCGGTGAGCGTGCACAGCCTGGCATGCCACCCGCTGCTGGCCTTCGGCACCGACGAACAGAAGCAGAAGTGGCTGCCGGAGATGTTGAGCGGCAGCACCATCGGCGCCTACAGCCTGTCCGAGCCACAAGCCGGTTCCGACGCGGCGGCGCTCTCGTGTCGAGCCAAGGCCGTCGACGGCGGCTACTCCGTGACCGGCGCCAAGGCCTGGATCACCCACGGCGGCATCGCCGATTTCTACAATCTGTTCGCCCGCACCGGCGAAGGCTCCAAAGGCATTTCCTGCTTCCTCGTCCCACGCGACACCGACGGCCTGACCTTCGGTAAGCCGGAGGAGAAGATGGGCCTGCATGCCGTACCCACCACGTCGGCGCACTACGACGGCGCGTTCATTCCAGACGAACGACGGATCGGCGCCGAAGGGCAGGGACTGCAGATCGCTTTCAGCGCTTTGGATTCCGGCCGACTCGGCATTGCCGCAGTGGCCGTCGGACTGGCGCAGGCCGCCCTCGACGAGGCGGTGGCCTACGCCGAGGAACGCAGTACCTTCGGCAAGAAAATCATCGACCACCAGGGCCTGGGCTTCCTGCTCGCCGATATGGCCGCCGCGGTCGACTCTGCGCGCGCCACCTATCTCGACGCCGCCCGCCGCCGCGACCTCGGATTGCCCTACTCCCGCAACGCATCTGTGGCCAAGCTCGTCGCCACCGACGCTGCCATGAAGGTCACCACCGACGCCGTGCAGGTATTCGGCGGCTACGGCTACACCCGCGACTTCCGCGTCGAACGCTACATGCGCGAAGCCAAGATCACCCAGATCTTCGAGGGCACCAACCAGATTCAGCGACTGGTCATCGGTCGGTCACTGGCTCACTGATCGCAATTCAGTCCCTACAACCATCCACACCCCGCCATCCCCCACTGCAGAACGGAACACACATGAAGATCGATGACAACACCGTCGCCCTGGTCACCGGCGGCCTCTCCGGCCTGGGCAACGCGACCGCGAAAGCGTTGCACGATAGTGGCGCTCGCGTCGTACTCATCGACCTTCCGTCCGACGAGGGTAAGTCCATCGCGGCCGACATCGGCCCGCGCGCGGCGTTTGCCCCCGCCGACGTCACCTCCGCCGACGATGTCGCCGAGGCGGTGCAGTACGCATCGTCGCTGGGTGACCTTCGCGTCGTGGTGAACTGCGCAGGCGTCGCCACGCCCGGCAAGGTGCTCGGTCGTAAAGGTGTTCTGCCGCTGGATGTTTTCGAACGCGTCGTACGCATCAACCTCGTCGGCACGTTCAACGTGATCCGGCTGGCAGCCGAGGCGATCGCCGCAACCGAGCCCGTCGACGGTGAACGCGGGGTCATCGTCGACACCGCGTCGGTGGCCGCCTTCGACGGCCAGATCGGTCAGCCGGCGTATGCGGCGTCGAAGGGTGGCGTGGCCGCGATGACGCTGCCCATCGCGCGGGAACTGGCCGGTCACCTGATCCGCGTCGTCACCGTCGCTCCCGGCATCTTTGAGACCCCGATGCTCGCCGGACTGCCCGAAGAGGCGCAAAAGTCACTGGGACAACAGGTTCCGCACCCGTCACGTCTCGGTAAGGCTACCGAGTATGCCGCGCTCGTCGAGCACATCGTCGCCAACCCGATGCTCAACGGCGAGACCATCCGCCTCGACGGTGCGATCCGGATGGCGCCGCAGTAGCCCTCTCCCCCTTTCGGTTCTTCCGCGTCGAACTCGGCGTTCCGCGTCCTGCTACTGCCGGACGATCGAACTCGACGCGGAAGAACCCGGGTCGTGCGGGCCAGGACCAGCCGACGAGCGATCGCTACCGGGTCTGGAAGTAGTCGTTGAGCGTGACCATCGTGAGCTTGCGTTCCCTGATGATCTCGGTCAGCTGCGGGTAGGTGTGCATGACCGCTGGGTGATTCAGGTGTCCGATCACCACGGCCTGCGCGCGAAAGTACCTGCGCGCGTTGTCGATTATGGCCTTCTCGCTGATGATCTGATCGTCGCCGAGGGTGCCGTACCACATTGTCGATGCCGGGTAGCCGAGGTCTGCGGCGACCTTGTCGACGAAGGCATTGCGTCGGCCGTATGGCGGTCGGTAGAACGGCGTGCCGTCGACGCCGTAGGTGTTGCGCAGGAATGCCTTGGTGCGATTGAGTTGGTCGGCAATCTCGTTGCCGGACAACGACGTCAGACGTGGATGGTTCCACGTGTGGTTGCCGAGTTGGATCTGTCCCGATTCAACCAACGGCGCCAACGTGTTTCGGTGATCGAGCCAGCTTCGGTAGGCGCCGGTGACGAAGAAGGTGAAGCGTGCACCGGTGTCCTGCGCGAACTTGATGTAGGCGCCGACAACGTCGGTGTTCGCGCCGTCGTCGACGGTCAGCGCGAGATAGTTGCCCTTACCCGGCAGCGCGCTGATCGGTCCCGCGGGGATGGGGAACTTGTGCGGTACCAGGGGCGGGGCAAGGCCGGGAATCGGCAGGGGCGGCAACGGAGGCAACGGAGGTAGGGGCATCTCCGGTGGCAGCGGCAGACCTGGAAGCACATTGGGCTGCGCCGATGCCGCCGAGTCGGGCAAACCCGACACCGCGACCGCCACCCCGGCCGCCAGGGCGGTCAGGAAGCGGCGTCTATCCACGCCCGAAGTGTACTTCAGCCCCTTTGGTCACACCAGTCACAGTCTGGTTGCTGTCCGGGAGACTCCCGTCGTCGGCACACGGACGAATCGAATGCCGACGACGGGAACTGCAACCGCGATGTTCCAGGCCAGAGGCTCAGACGTCGAAACTGGCGGTGGTCTTGCCAGTCACGTTCATTCCGGCGGTGATGGTTTCGTACCGCGATCCGACGCCGGCGCGAACACACGTGGGAAGCGCCTCGATCGGCACGTCGTAGTTCGGCTGACAGAAGAACGGCAACGAGATCCGTCGAGACTCTGGTCCGCTGATCGTCGGTAGCTGTACTCGATGGAGCGTCGATATCCAGCGATCGTTGGTCCAGCGTGCCATCAAGTCGCCGATGTTCACCACGAAAGAACCCTGGATCGGCTGCACCGGAATCCACACGTCGTCGAGGCAGACTTCCAGGCCGCCAACCTCATCCGGTTGGTAGAGCAACGTGAGACTGCCGTAGTCGGTGTGTGCGCCAACACGCAGCTGGCCAGGCTCCGCGGGCTCGGTGAGCGGTGGGTAGTGGTTCGCGAACAGATTGCTGACCGGCCGATCGACCATCGAATCGAAGTAGTGTTCATCCAGCCCCAATCCGAGAGCGAACAGCTGCATGACCTCGAATGCAAGCTGTTGCATCTCTCGGTAGTACTGCACCCAGGTCGCCCTGAACCCTGATGGTGAAGCGGGCCAGAGGTTTTCGCTGAAGTGGCCATAGCGCTGTCCGTCAGCGAACCACGGATCTCCGGTGGGCACATTGGGCAGTCCGATGGAGAAGAACTCGACGAGATCGGCGGGCGTTTGATCGCCCCGCGTTCTCGCCAGCGCTCGCATCTTGGGAGGAATGTAGCCGCGGCTGGTGTGCTTGCTGCCCAGCACGGACAGTTTGTCATCCATGGGGAGATCAAAGAACGCAGCAGTGACTGCGTACATACGATCCAGCAGGTCAGCGGACACACCGTGATTGACCAGCGACAGGAACCCGACGTGCTGATTGGCTTCGTCGATTTCTGCTGCCACCAAACGCTTTTCATGCTCACTGGACCTCGCACGAGCGAGGTCGACGATCGGGACGGATGTGGTTGTCATCGAGATTCTTCTTTCACACTGACGGGCCACCCCGCGCGGGTCTTCGCGCGCGGGGTGGCGTAGGTGAGGTGTTTCGACGTCGTGAGTCCGAGCTGAATCAACGACTCTGCTTGCGCGACAGCGGCGCTGACACCGTCGACGACCGGAACGCCGAGCTTCTCCGACAGCGTCGAATCGAGCCCGGACATTCCGGCGCAGCCGAGGACCAGGACTTCGGCGCCCTTGTCGATGGCACGATGGCCTGCGTCGTAGAGGTCGCCGATGACGTCGTCACGTCGGTCTTCGAGATCGAGCACCGGGATGTCGGCGGCCTCAATGGCCGCACACCGATCGAGGAGCCCGGCCGATTGCAGACTGTCGCGAATCTGCATTCGCGCCCGCGGCAACGTCGTGACCACCCCAAACCTCGGTCCCAGAAACAGCGCGGTCGTTGCCGACGCCTCGGTGATATCGACGACAGGTATGTCGAGTAGCTCACGGGCACCTTCACGGCCATGCTCGCCGTAGCCTGCCATCACTACGGCGTCGACGTTGTCGGGCAACGAGTGCAAGCGGTCGAGAACGGCTGCCGCGGTGACAAAGCTGTCGTAGTAGCCTTCCGCCGACTCAGGACCCCACGTCGGGCACATCCAGATGATCTCGGTACCTTGGCGTGCCCGCAATTGTGCCTGCACACCAATGGATTCCGTCATGGCTCTCGACGTATTGCAGTTCATCACCACGATTCGGCAACTCATGACCGGCCATCCGCATCGATGACGTCACGTGAGGGTGCACGGTGAGACCACGAGATCGACAGGTGCACAACGGCTGCCAGTCCGGCGCCGATGGCCCACGAGAAGGGTGCCCAACCGCTGAATGCCGGTACCAGCGCCAGGATTGCTGCCGGGACAGTCGCAACGACAGTGGCGATCAGCGCCCGGGGATTGAAGCCTCGCAGGAAGTAGTACCGGCCGGCACTGTCCTCGGTGTAGAGCTGGTCGACGTCGATGTGACCACGCTTGATCACCCAGTAGTCGCTGATCAGAACACCGAACAGCGGTCCGAGGAAAGCGCCGAGTCCGCCGACGAAGTACGCGATGGATTCCGGGTTGTTGTAGAGATGCCATGGCAACGGCAGCACCGACAGCACTGCGGCGAGCACCCCACCGCGGAAGAAGTTGATCTTCTTCGGCGCCAGGTTGGCGAAATCATATGCGCACGAGATGAAGTCGGCGACGATATTGATGCCGATGGTGGCGACCACAAAGACCATCGCGCCGATCAGGATGGCCGTGGTGGAGTCGGTCTTCTGGATGAGCTCAACCGGATCGGTGATCGCTTCGCCGAACACCGTGATGCTTGCCGATGTCACCGTCACCGAGACGATGGCGAAAACGATGAAGTTGACCGGAAGTCCGAAGAAGTTGCCGCGGATCACGGTTCGCTTGTCGGGAGTGAGCCGACCGAAGTCCGCGAAGTTGACCAGGAAGGTGGCGAAGAAGGACACGTTAAGCGCGATGGCCGCCAGCATGCCGTGAGCCAGGGAAAGTCCGTGAGCCTGGTGCGGGCTGAGATTGAACGAGATGTGTCCGCCGGCTTTGACGATCATCCAGATCATCAGGATGAACATCACCACCCAGACGGCCGGGCCTGCCCAATCCTGGAACTTGCGAATGGCTTCCATTCCACGGCGTACCACGGCGAGCTGGATGACCCACATCATGGCGAAGCAGATCCAGCCCAAGGCGTGTAGTCCGAGGAACTGCGGATGAGTCAATGGCTCGAAGAACCCGAAGTTCAACCGCAGCAACGCAATCTGTAGTCCGGTGGAACCCAGGTAGGTCAGGATGCCGTAGTAGATGACGGCGATGGTGGCGCGGATCAACGCCGGAACGTTGGCGCCCCAGACCCCGAAACTCGATCGGGCGAGGACCGGGAATGGCACGCCGGTGCGCTGGCCGGCCAAGCCGCTGAGGTTCATCAGTCCCCAGATGATCAAGACGCTGGCGGCGAGCGCGATGAATACCTGAATACCATTGAGTCCCATGAAGAACAACGACGCGGCAAAGGTATACACGGTGATCGAGTGGATGTCCTGCATCCACATGGCAAAGATGTCGTACACCTTCCACGTGCGCTTCTCGACGGGCGCGAGGTCGGAGTTGTACAGCCGCGGTGAGTAGTTGGCGGGTGTGGTCTCGATGTCGGTGGTCATGGCAGTTGGTACCGAATCAGGTCTCGGATGTGAGGTCGGAGACGGGGAGGTGGCGTCGATGGACATAGGAATACTCCATGGCAAATGAGCCTGCTCAAGCAGGCAGAGATGAGCGGACGACCGATGACGATCGGTCGATACGACGACCCAACGGGTCGAATGAAAGATGCGGAAGTCACACGCAGCATTCGTGCTGGTGGATGCACAACCAGTGGGCACGCAGATTGGTGCCCTAGCGTCTCACGCTCGGACGCGGCCCAGCGCCAACGAGAGCATGGCAAGACGTGAGCGCTGGAATGCGGTGGCGCGCAGGCAGTCTTCAACGGTGAACGTGATACCACGAACACTCATGAGAACCTCCACGGACCGACAGCGACTTGGAGCAAGGCTATCGGCGACCCGCTACGGGACTATTGCCGAATGTATCGGTGGTGTTAACCATCCTCGGCGTCCGGATACGTCCCATCACCGAGATCGGGGTCGGGCAATGTGCCATCGGGGTCGATCAGAACCACTCGCCGACCGTCCTCGCGGACACGACGCATGCCTTCCAAGATCATCCGACGCCCGACGTCGGCGAAGTGACTGACCTGTCCGACGTCGAAAACCACAGTCGGTGTGTCTGTTTCGTCGGCGGCCAGGGCGTCGAGGACGTACTCAGCGCCGCTGAACTGGATGACGCCCTGCAGTTCGAAGGTCGTGACGTCGTCGGTGCTGCGGACGTCCCGAAGAACGGTGGTGCCGTAGGGCTCGGCGTCGACCATATGCATGTTCATGTCCGCAGAGAGGCGGCGAAACGCCGCCACACCGCGGCTGCTGTTTCCGTGTTCGTCGAGCGGCGGCGAGAAGACAGCGATGCCGCACTGGCCGGGAAGGGTTCCCAAGAGACCGCCCGCCACACCGCTTTTCGCTGGAATACCGACCGTGGTCAGCCATTCGCCTGCGCCGTCGTACATGCCGCAGCCCGCCATCACCGACATCACCTGACGCGCGATCGGTCTACTCAGAACCCGCTTGCCGCTGACCGGATGCACGCCACCGTTGGCAAAGCAGGCGCCCATCACGGCAAGATCCTTGGCGGTCACCATGATTGAGCATTGCTGGATGTAGCCGTCGACGATGTCGTGTGGCGCGTCGTCGATGATTCCGTAGTTGCGGAGCATGTGTGCGATAGCGAGATTGCGATCAGCTGAGTCCATTTCGGACTTATGCAGCGCCTGATCGACGGATAGCTCGCGGCCGGCGAGTGTGGAGAAGAAGCTCCGCGCCCGTTCGACGCGTGCCTCGACGTCGGCATCGTCGTCGATGAGCAGGCCGTGGGTGGTGATCGCGCCGGCATTGATCATCGGGTTGCGTGGTCGGCAGGTACCGCTTTCGAGCGAGAGTTCGTTGAAGGCCTCACCCGACGGTTCGACGCCGACCTTCGCCAGGACCGCGTCGAATCCTCGGTCGGTCAACGCTGCGGCATAGGCCAAGGGTTTGGAGATGGACTGGATGGAGAACTCGACGTCGTCGTCGCCCACGCTGTAGGAACGGCCGTCGACGGTGGTGAGCGCGATGGCGAACAGGTCGGGATCTGCTTCGCCCAGTTCCGGTATGTAATCGGCGAGCTCTCCGCCCTTTTCGTCAGTGAGAGAATCGAGAACCTCGGTGAGATAGTCGCGGACCGGTGACTGCATGTGGGGACGCCTCCTTGCGTTCCCTGTCCACGGTACCGACCCACTCCTTCGGGTCGAGTTTCCTCACGCCGATGCCACGCATCGAAGGACCTCACATTTCTGCCGCGAGTCGAGTGGCCTCGCGCGAGCGAAGCGAGCACGATGCGTATCGAGACCAGCACCAGGAGCCCACCAATGCCTCGACGCATCAACGCCTCTCGTCGACTCGACGCCGCCCGCGGTGTGGACGCCGCGACCCGCAACCTCTGGTTGATGATCGCGTTGACCTTTGTGACGGGCGTGGTCGACGCCGGCGGCTATCTCGGTCTGGACAAGGTCTTCGTCGGCAACATGACCGGTAACGTGATCGTGCTCGGTATGGGTGCCGCCGGAGCCGGCGGGCTTCCCGTGCTCGGCCCCGCAATCGCATTGGGCACCTTCGTTGTTGGTGCGGGCATCGCAGGAGTGATACTTCGCGGCAAACCTGCTGGATGGAGTCCGTGGCTGACCCTCGTCTGCACCGCGTCGGCGGTGTTGGTGACGATAGCCGCAGTGCTCTGCGTAGTCGCGGACACGAACTCGTTCGTTCAGGTCGCCGCGGCAGCTGTGACAGCCTGTGCGATGGGTATGCAGGCGGCGGCCGCCCGCAAGGTCGGGGTCGCCGACGTCACCACGGTCGTCGTGACCTCGACGCTGACCGTGTGGGCGACCGACCTGTTCGCGGCGCCGAGCCGCACGACACTGCTCAACCGTCGCCTCGCTGCGATCATCTCAATCCTGTTGGGCGCCTTGGTCGGAGCGCTACTTCTGCAGCTCGCGCTGTGGGTGCCGTTTGCGGTGGCCGCGGCTATCGCTGCAGGCGTGGTGGCCATCGGGCACCGTGCGCACCGGAGCTGACCTAAGCAGCATCCCTACCTTCGGCTCCTTACTCCGAAAGATGCTCGTGCACTACAAGAGGCCCGGAATCTGCCGCGAGATCAAAGACGACGGTCTCACGCTCGGTGAGTTCGCTACCGTCCCCGAGCACCGTCGACACCCGATGCGTCACGATCGCGACGTGACCGACACAGCACGTCTCGTTCGGTGCTGACGCAGGATGCCACCCGCCAACCGTCGGCGCGCCAGCCACGCCATAGGTCACGGTATGCGTCGACGGTGATCGTCACGCCCGGTGTTTCCGGCAGCACGCATCGTGCGCGCGGCGCGAAGCAGCCGAAGTAGGTAAGTTCGTCATTCGAGGCGAACGCGGTCACGAGATCGTCGAGGGCCGTCAGCGCTCGTTCGGAAAGATTGTCAGAGTAAGACATTCAGCGTCCTTCCACGCGTGAGGTCAAGTCATGCACAGAGTCACGACCGCACCGGTTGACTGCCAGCACCGAAAGTAATTCGTAGGCAACGTGTGCCGCGGCGATTCCGGTGATCTCGGCGTGGTCGTATGCCGGGGATACTTCGACGATGTCGGCGCCTACGATGTCGAGGCCCGACAGCGCACGCAGCGTGTGCAGCAGTTCGCGCGAGGTCATGCCACCGGCTTCCGGCGTGCCGGTTCCGGGGGCATGCGCGGGGTCGAGAACGTCGATGTCGACCGACACGTACACCGGACCGCCGGCCAGGCGCCGGCGCATCCGTTCGATCACGCTGGTTAGGCCGTCGACCTCGTAGTCGTCGGTTCGGATGATCGAGAAGCCCAGCCGCGCATCGTCTTCGAGGTCAACTCGGCTGTACAGCGGACCGCGGATACCAATATGCAGCGAGCGTTCCATATCGATCAGGCCCTCTTCCGAGGCCCGCCGGAACGGGGTGCCGTGGGTGTAGGGCGCGCCGAAGTAAGTGTCCCAGGTGTCGAGGTGGGCGTCGAAGTGCAGCACCGCGATCGGCTGACCGTGCAACTTACGCATGGCACGCAGCATGGGCAGTGCGATGGTGTGATCCCCACCCAGGATCAGTGGCGAGGCACCGTCCTCGCCAAGCGCGGTGATCGACGTGTCGATTGTCGAGATCGCCTCCTCGATGTCGAAGGGATTGACCGCGAGGTCGCCCTGATCGACCACCTGCAGCGTCGCGAACGGCGAGACATCCAGCGCAGGGTTGTAGGGCCGCAACAACTTCGACGACGATCGGATGTGACCGGGACCGAACCGGGCACCCGGCCGGTAGCTGACGCCGGTGTCGAACGGGATGCCGACGATGTTGACGTCGCTGCCGGCGACCTGGTCGTGTCGGGGTAGGCGCGCAAATGTTCCTGGTTCGGTGTAGCGCGGCACGCGCGCCGCGTCGACCTGCCCGACCACCCCGCTGTCGGTGGTGATGAAACTGTTTGCGGCGGAGAAGCTCTCGCTCCTGCTCATCAGTGGGTCCACTCTTCTCGCTCGGCCGCGGCGTCGTCAGCGGCGATGTCGGCACGGATTTCTCCGGTGTCATGCGGGTCGGTGACCTCAGGGTGCTCGGCAATGAGTGCCAGTTCGTTGCTGCGGTCCTGCCCCCGACTGAACAGGACGTAGGCGATACCTGATGCCACGAGTCCGACGATGAAGGCGATATCGACTTCTCCCATCGCCTTCGCGGCGGGTCCGACGAAGAACGGCAGGTCCATGAACGGGATTTCGGCGGCGATGCCGATCAGGAAGGCCAGGATGCCTCGCCACGGCCACGATCCGTAGACACCGTTGGGCGTGAACAGATCTGCGATCACGTAGTGCCCGCGTCGAATGAAGAAGTAGTCGGTCAGGTTGACCGCCGTCCACGGCACCAGCAGGTAGAGCATGATCAGTAGCGCGGTGTTCAGCGACTCGGTGGCGTCGGTGAGAGCGACACCCAGGATCAGCCAGATCACGGTCAGCGCAACGATTGTCACCACTCGGAGCTGCCTCGTCGGGATCACTGACCGGATCGAGTCGATCGCGGTCACCACGGTCAGCATGCCGCTGTAGGCGTTGAGACCCATCGTCGCCACGAGCACAGCCGTCGCCACCACCGCGAGGATGCCGCCCAAACCGTTGATCACCTGGTTGCCGCCGGCATTGATCCCCGACAGCGCGTCCGTCGAGCCCAGATAGGTTGCGAGATAGGCGCCGAGCGGGATCAGCCACGCGGGCGAGGCGAAGGCCCCGACGAAGACCGAGGCGATGATCGACGACGGTTTGGTGTTGCGGGGAAGGTACCGACTGTAGTCGGAAACGTAAGGCGCATAGGTGATGTTGTAGGACGCCGACACCGAGAACTGCACCAGGAATGCGACGAGCGTGAAGCCGCCCGGACCCGACGGGCCGATCGATCCGGTGACCCCGCCGGTCAGGATGCCGACGGTGAGGATTGCCCACAGCGGCAGGGAGATCCAGAAGAGAACTCGAAAGGCGTTGTGCAACAGATCATGTCCAAAGATGGCCAGGCCGGCGGCCACTGCTGAGATGATGACGGCTACCGCCACCGGATTCCAACCGAAGATCGATTGCAGGCCGGTCTTGATGATCACCAGGTCGACAACGTTGAATCCGACGAACGTGAACAGCGTGCCGATCAACGGCAAGAGCACACCGCGATAACCGAACTGGGCTCGCGACTGGATCATCTGCGGCAGACCGAGCACGGGTCCCTGGGTGGCGTGGAAGGCCATGAACAGGGTGCCGAATGCGATGCCGGCGAGTCCGGCGACGATGGTCCACCACAGTGACAGGCCCATCGCCGGTCCGACGAAGCCCAGTGCGAGCGTGAATGGCTGGAAGTTGCCGACAAACCAAAAGGGTCCCTGATGAGACACCTTGCCGTGTCGTTCGCTGTCTGGAACGTAGTCGATCGAGCGGGTTTCTATCGAGGTGGCCCGACGGGCACCGTCGGCGTCCGCGCCCGTGGTGGGTGATGCCGTCATGTCGCGTGTCCTTGCGTTGTGGTGGGAGTAATAGTCGTTGCTCCGTTGCGTTCCACCAGGGTGCGACACCTGTGACCTGCGTGAATACTGACAATCTATCCATACCGTCTATTACGATTGGATGATATGTACAACGAGATGGCCGGCTGCGACGCATGGGGCACTCGGTGATCACGGTCGCCGACGCCGTCGCAGCTCCTGAACTGGGGTTACGTGTTGTCAGCGGGCACAATCGGCTCGACGCGGAGATCACGCTCGCGCACGTGTCGGAGCTCGTCACCCCCGGGGAATGGTTGCGCGGTGGCGAGTTGCTGATGACCGTCGGGCTGCTGCTCACGATGGACGAGGCCAGCTGCGTCGACTATCTGCGCGATTGCCGGTCCGGCGGGGTGTCGGCGGTCGCGATCGGGCTCGGCCCGCAGTTGCCCTACCAGCAATGTCCCGAACCGCTGCGGCTCGCCGCCGACGCTGTCGGGGTGCCGTTGCTCGAAGTGCCTGCCGACGTTCCGTTCATCGCGGTGACCAAATGGGTCTTCGCGACGATGGCCGAGCAGGAGCGCCGCGACCTCGACGCCGCGATGAGCGCAAATCGTAGGCTCACGCAGGTCGCCACCGCGTCGACGCCGCTGGCGGCACTACTCGGGGTGTGGGCCGAGATCAGTGACGCTGATTGCGTGGTGACCGACGGCGTGGGGCGGTTGCTCGCGAAGACTCCGGGTACCCCCGACGAGGTGGTTGACGAGGCATCGTCGACGCTGGCCGAGGTGGTGGCCGCGAAGGGCGGCCCGCTGGTCGGATGGACGCTTCGTGGCCGATTCGAGGTGCACACGGTCGGTGATCACGTGCCACTGGCGTATGTCATTCTGGGCGCGCAAATGAATCCTGTTGCACGACATTCGTCGACGGTGCTGGTTTCGTTGCTGGCGCTGGAAGTGGAGCGTAGGCATGTGGCCGCACAGCCCGAAAGGCAGCGTCGTGCTTCGATTTTCGGCCAGCTCATGCGGCCGGCGATCAAAGCCGCGCGAGCGCAACAACTCGCCGAAAGTGTCGGATGGCGCTCGTCACTGGTGCAGGTCGCCGTCGTCAAACCGGCGCCCTCGGACACCGATGCGCTGGTGTATCGGCTACGGGCATCGTTGGCGCCGGCGCTGATTCGGGTTCATGGCGGGTTGGTGGAGATCGCGCATCCGGAATCAGATCACCTCACCGATACGCTTGCGACCATGGCGTCGGGCCTCCCCACCGGGGTCGGTGCGGCCGTGTCTGTCGATGCCCTTGCGGTGTCTGCGACGCAAGCCCGGTCACTCGTCGTGGTGAGTGAGCGGGTGGGCCGCATCGTCAGTGCCGGGGACGGTAATACCGTCGCGTTCCTGCTTGAACTGGGAACCCCGCGAGTCCTTCGAGGGTTCGCCGATACAGTCCTGGCCCCGCTCGATCAGCTCGACGGACGTGAACGCGTCGAACTGCTTCGTACGCTCGAGGAGTGGTTGCGCGCCAACGGTTCTTGGGACCCCGCCGCAACTCGATTGTCGGTGCACCGCAACACAGTGCGCAACCGCATTGAACGCATCGCCACCCTCACCGGACGACACCTCGACAACGGCGACGACCGGATGGAACTCTGGCTGGCGCTCAAAGCTCGCGCTGCAGCGCCCCGGGTGTGAGATGGGTGGGCGCTCAGTCCTTCGTGGAATCCGAAGCGCTTGACCGAGCACTTCCCTTCGTCGATGCGCTTGTCGTCGGCCCCGACGCCGGCCCCGATGCATCAGCCGCGGGTTGCGTTGCAGCAGTGTCGGATATCGAAGGGGCGCTTGCTGAGTCGGGTGCCGAACCGACGGCGGGCGTCGTCGAATCTGCTGACGCCGGCACCGTTGACGACACGTTCTCTTGGACTGGCGGCGTTTGCTTCGAGTCCCCTTGTGTCGACGACGTTGTCGGCGTCTGCGTCGTCGGCAACTCCGGTGCCGGCGTCTCGGCACCGGTGGCAACGCTCTCACCATCGGCCGTTGCACCGCCGGTCGCGTGAACGCCCACGGCACCCGGCGTCGCGGAGCCCACCTGTGGTGCAGAGACAATAAGTGGTGCGGGTTTGTCTTCCATTGCCGCGGTTAATGCTTGGGCTTCAGCCGACTTGTTCAACGTCGCCACCGACGCCGCGAGTTCTGCGGTGCCGGATGATGCTGCGAGAGAGGTGGTTTCGTCGTAACCTGGTACCGGCAGTATGACGCGGTCGCCGAGGCGGACGTATCCGGAGCGGTTGTAGGCCGAGTCGATGATCGGTTTCCATTGCGCGTCAAGTTGATCGGCGAGCCCGTTCATCCCCAGGCGTCGCAGATAGCTGAACATCGGCAGGTGCTCGGTGGGAATCAGGACGTAGGTGGTGTTGCCGACGGTGCGGACCCAGTTGTCGGGGTCGTTGACGTCGACATCGGTGTAGTCGCCGTGCACTTCGGAGTAGCCGCGATTGGCATTGAGCACCGCATAGAAGCTCGGGATGTCGGGGTAGTCGCAGACTCCGTCGTACTGTCGGCAGATATCGATGACCGTATACGCGGTGTTGTTGGGAGTGGCTGCGCCACCGGCCTTTACCTGACGCCCGTTGAGTGCTTGGCTCTGGTTGCCCAGTATCACCAGGTACATGTCGACCGGCGACGGCGCAGTCGACGACTTCGCGTCCTTGGTAAGCCAGTCGGTAGCGACCACGGCGCCTTGCGAGTACGCCATGATCACCTTCTTGCCGGGTGTTTGCGCCAACGCAGTCTTGAGCGCTTTGTAGCCGCTGGTGTAGACGTCCTGCCCAATGCCGCCCGAGTTATAGACGACCTTCTTGCAGACGTTGGGCAGGCGGCACATCACCCCGCGCAGCTCGGTCTCCATCGGTTGTGGCGCCAGCGTCGTGTTGCCCGACACCGTCAGCACGGTGGCTGCGTCGGCCGGCGTACTCACGGCAAGAAGGCTCGCGGCACATAGCGAGACGACAAGTACGCCGATACGTCGAATGATCATGGCTCCCCCCAAGGAACGCTACCCAGAAGGTAATTCATACACCATGTGATTCAAAAGCAACATCCAGTTACGTCATCCGGCCTCGCACGCAATGGTCCGTGACGATTGCCGACGCAACTGCTTAATAGGTAGAGGTGAGTGAATATTATTGGAGGGCAATATCTTTCATGAGTCACCGACCCGACTCAGGGGCCGGCCAACACTCCTACAATGTCGCACAAATGAACGACAACAATCCGACGTGACAGTTTCGAAGAAAATGTATCGATAGCCGTTCCGTGAACTCCATTGACATATTACGATCACAAATTATCGGACCGGATACGCGAACTTTTCCTCGCGTGACGACAGAGCCTCCACCGAACCGGCGATCGCGGGGTCAGCGCTTTTCGACGACCACGGTGAAGACCGCCGCTGCGCGACCAGACGAACGAGTCGTCACCGTCACACGGGCGGTTCCGGGTCCGACCGCGGTGACACCCGGGTTGAACTGCGCGCTGCCGTCGTCGTGGCCGGACACAAACGTTGCCACTGCGGGATCACTGATATCGCCGGTGAAACCGTCGACGGGATCGTTTCCGACGAGAATGTTGAGCACCTGACCGACGCGCAACTCGACTGTGCGCCCTGGTAATTCGGTAAGCGGTAGCGTGACAGGCGCGATCAGCTGACCAGGGTTACGTTCCGAGGAACTGGCACCCTCGACAGGGTCCGACGACGAGTTGGTCCCGCACGCGCTCATCAGCAGACCGCACATCACGAGACTCACGACGCCCCGACTGACGATAACGCGATAGGCCATATTCACAGCATGCCACGACCATTGCCTATGAGTCTGTCACAATGCGTGTTCTGCTAAATGGTCGGCGTTCTCGGCAAGCCCAACGTTCTCAGCGCGAATGCAGAACTCTCAGCGAACACCCGCGTCGAAGTTCTGCGTGAACACACCATCCGGATCCCATTTGTGCTTGATGGCACGCAAGCGAGACAGAGTCGGAGCGGGGAACGCAGCCTCGAGGTCCTCTGGCCGGTGGTTCGACTCGAAGCTGAGATAGATGCCGTCGCGCCGAGCCCGGATCGGTTCCCACGCGTCGTCGAATGCCCGGGTGGCGCGGTCCGCGACGGCGGTGACCGAGAAGTTCTGATGGCGGTGGGCGTAGGCGGTGGCGTCGGCCGGTACGTCGTTGATGGCCCCTCCCGCAGAACGGATTTGGACCATCTGCGCACCGTTGGTCACGAGTAGTGTGCCGATGTCCGCGGTGAGGTCATCGTCGAGATGGTCGGCGAGTGCGGTGTGCATGACAGCCGGCTGCTGGCCGACCTGGGGTGCGCCGGTGGTCAGCGGGACAGCCGGGTAGGGAACCAGTTCGGCACGCGCGCCGACGACGCCGGGCAACTCCGTGAACGGTGTGATCGCGCGGGTTGCCGACGCCGCATCGTCGCCGGCGTAGACGACCGTCGCCTGAGCAAATGGTCGCGGGCCGGCGCCGATGTAGAGGAACGCGGAAATCTCGCGGGGCGCCGTTTCGACGTGGTGTCCCCACTCGGTGAGAAAGCTTGGGGCGTCGTCGATCTCGTATGCCAGGCTTGCCCTCGCGACCGTGGGCGTGGTGCCGGCCTCGAACTCGAATCGGGTGACGATCCCGACGTTGGCGCCCGCACCTCGGACCGCCCAGAACAGGTCGGGATGCTCATCGTCCGACACCCGCAAAATGCGTCCGTCGGCGGTGACGATCTCCGCCGCCCGTAGCCGGTCAATGGTCAGGCCTTGTGCTCGTCCGAGCAGGCCGATTCCGCCGGTGGTCGCCAAGCCTCCCACGCCGACATCGCCTGAATCACCTGACGTTATGGCCAGACCCCACCCATAGAGGCTGCGAGCGACTGCACCCCACCGCGCGCCGGCTCCGACGGCCACCGTCGCAGCGCCCAGATGCTGCACGTGCTTGATGTGCCGCATGTCGATGACTGTGCCTCCGTCATTGGTGGCGATGCTGCTGATTCCGTGCCCGCCACTGCGAATGGAAAATGGATCTCCCTGCGTTACAGCAATTTCCAGTGCACGAGCGGTCTGCTCGGCGTCGACTGGCAGGAGCACACGGGCTGGACTGCCCGTGCCCGAGTAGACGTGTCGCACACCGTCGTATCCGGGATCTCCGGGCCCGATGATTCGGAGCGAGGTGCCAGATGTCATCGGTGCACCTCCGGACTTCCCTGCGGTCCGACGCGCTTGTCCGTGAGGTAGTGCACCGTGGTGTCGGAGAGCGGGCTGGTCCCAGCGACCAACGCCGCGACGTGCGCGCCAACCTCTTCGCCGTCAAGCCAATTCAGATCGTCCACGCCGGCGCTCTGACGCGCACGCGTCCGCACGACGCCCAAGATCACCTGATAGAACCGAGGGCCACGGCCGTCGAGTTCGGCGGCAATGGTGCGAGTCAGCGACTTCGACGCCGCCGCGCTCAAGGCCACGCCGGCCGCTCCAGGGAACGGGATGTCGGCACTCATTCCGTTGAGCTGCAAGATCATTCCGTTACGGGACGTGTGCGGCAGAAAGCCACGGAAGAGCCGGAACACGGTCGTCAAGTTGGCGTCGAGCAGGTGCTGCCACTCGTCGTCGTTGAGCGACAGTGCGGGTCTGCGCCCCTGGTTCCCCCACGACGCGACCGTGACGACGACTCCGTCGAACGTTCCGTAGGTCGAGGCGAGTGCTTCGATCTGCGCGTCGAGATCGGGAGCTGAAGCGTCCAGAATCTCGGTGTGCAGCCGCTGGTCGGTCTCGGCGTCGACGACGTTGCGGCGCAGGTCGTCGAGTCGGGTTTGGTCACGGCCGGTCGCGACAACCGTTGCGCCGTCGTCGAGCAATGTCCGCACGACGCCTTCTCCGACGCCCCCGGAGCCGCCGACAACAACGACTGTTTTGCCATGAAGGTCCGGTGTGGTCAGTTCCCAGGCCGGGTGTGTTGCAGTGGTCATGCTTGCGCTCCTTGTGTTTTGGCGGCGACTCGCGCCGCGTTGTTTTCCAGTGCGGTCAGTGCGTCTCCGAGCGAGGTCAGCTGAGCGTCGGTGAGCGCGTCACCGAACCACTGTTTCGCCGCTCGCAGATGCGGTCCGACGGCCCTTCGGTGTGCCCGACGACCGTCATCTGTCAGCGCGATGGTCGACGCGCGGCCGTCACCGTCGACCTCCGGCCCGCGCTCAAGCAGGCCACGTTTCTCCATCCGGCCGAGCTGGTGCGCAAGACGGCTGGAGTCCCAGCCCATCGATCGCGCGCAGTCCGACGGCCGTGCGTATCCGCCCGCCTCCACCAGGTGGGCGAGCACAGTGAACTCCTGCTCGGAGAGTCCGGCGTCCTTCAGTCCCCGACCAACCTCGCGTCGGAGGGTCTCGGTCACGGTCTGTAGGCGCTGCCAGATGTCGAGCTGGCGAGCGGACAGGTGATTAGCTGACATATCAGGTAAAACCATGCGGGCGGCGAAGTATTCCCGCGGTCTCTTCGGCTACCGTCAGCTCGTTGACTAGGCACGGTTCGACGTCCACTGGGCACGTTTCGACATCCACTGGGCACGGCTCGACGTCCACTGGGTACGGCCGACCGTGAAGTGCACCGCCTGGTCAGTGGCCGTGCAAGCCAGCAAACGGTCCAACGCGCGCTGCATGTCCTCGTGCAGTTGGGCATTGTCACGTCCACCAAGGCCGGGAGTGCCTATCTCTACGTTCTGAACGAAGACCACATAGCCGTCGAGCCGCTGCGCCAATTGGCATCCCCACTGGAGCTATTGAGGCGCTTCATCGCCGACACACTTGACTCTCGCGATGCCGTCACCGCAGTGGTGGTGTTCGGGTCAGTCGCACGTGGCGACTCAACGCACACGAGCGATGTCGACCTTCTGGTCCTAGCCGATAGCTCATGGGATCGGCGGGCCGACGTGAAGAACGCGGTCGAAACCCGCTTCGGTAGCACCTGCGATGTACTTCAGTACACGCCTGAGGAGTATCTGCAATGGGCCGAGTCCGGGGATGAACCAGTACTGCGCACCATCGCCCGGGAGGGAATTGCCCTGTGGGGCAACGTACCTCGGGTTAGCCGCTCTTCACACATCAACGCAACCGGTTAGGACAAGTACATCCCTTGGTAGAGCCAGAACCCCGCATTTAACGAATGATGTTGTCCGCCACCCAGAGTGCCGCGTGCTCCGGAAAGGGCACGGGCAAGATCAGAACTACATGCGCGAAGCCCGCGTCGACGGCCTCGGCGATGGCCGCCCGCGTCTCCGACGGTTGCGCGTAGGACACCGGCAGCGCTACCGAGCGGACGATCGACGCCGGGTCGCGACCGACCTCGTCGCACAGTTCATCGAGCAGCGCATTGCGCTCAACCATCTCTTTGATGTCGCCGCCCGGGATGTTCCAGATGTCTGCGTGCTCAGCGACCACCCGCAGCGTTGCCTTGGATCGACCACCGATCAACAGCGGCGGGTGCGGGCGTTGCACCGGCTTGGGATTGCCCAGCGCCCCCGTCAATGCGACGTGCTCACCAGCGAAGTCGAACGGTTCGTCCTCCGTCCACAGTCGTGTGATCACCTCGCACGCCTCGGCAAGCGCATCCACCGATTGTCCGAAACTGTTGTACGGCAACCCGTTTGCCTCGTACTCGCGGCGAGCGATCGGAATGCGGGGATTGGAGCCCGCGCCGATGCCGAAGTCCAGCCGACCGTCGGACACCACGTCGACGGTGGCGGCAATTTTCGCCAGCATCGCCGGCGGGCGAAAGCGATTGCTGGTCACCAGCATTCCGACTCGTATCCGCTGGGTGAGCGCGGCCAGCGCTGAGAGCAACGTCCACCCTTCGAAGATGGGCCCGTCCAGCGGTCCGCCGATCGGCAGGAGGTGGTCGAACAACCACACGTGCTCGATGGCGGGTATGCCGTCGGCTTCTTGCCACACATGCAGTAGGTCGGAGTAGTTAACCTGTTGCGGCCCAGTCAGAATCCCGAACGACGGCATCACGCATCTCCCTCAGTCCGGGCGCCTACCATGCCACCGGACCGTTGACGTCGGTGAACGTACCGGTGGGCCCGTCCGCACCAATCGACGCCATGCGCACCGCGGAGACGGCGCCTTCAGCCGGAGTCAGAATTCCGCGGTGCCCGTTGAGGTCGGTGGCGACGAAGCCGGGGCACACCGCGTTGACGAGGATGTTGTCCGCAGCGAGATCCCTGGCGTATTGCAGGGTGATGGCGGTCAGCGCCGTCTTGGACGGGACGTAACCCAGTGCTACCGGGCTCAATTCGAAGGTCTGCGGATCCGACATCATCGTGAACGACCCCGCAGTGCTGGACACATTGACGATGCGGGCAGCCGTCGACTTCCGCAGCAGCGGCAGGAAGGCACTGGTCACGTTGATGACGCCAAAGACGTTGGTTTCAAACACGAATCGGATGTCGTCGAGGTTGGCCGAGCGGGGTAGCTGACCGGCGAAGTCCGAACCCGGACGGTTGCTGATACCGGCATTGTTGACCAGCGCGTCCACCCGCCCGAACAGGCTTTCCACCGTCTTGGCAGCAGCCGCCGTCGACGCGGGGTCGGTGACGTCGAGCGCGACCGCGACCGCTTCACCGCCGTTTGCGCGGATCTCCGCGGCGACCTGCTCCCCGGCTTCTTCGTTGCGCGCCCCGACCACCACCGTGTCGCCCAGCTCGGCGAGCTGCTTGGCGATTTCCCGGCCAATCCCCTTGTTCGCGCCGGTCACCACTGCGATCTGCTTGTCGCTCATCGGTTCTCCCTTGATGTCTCGCCGCGCCGCTTCACGGTGCGCTCTAACCGGATAGGTACTCCGCCTAAAGTAGCGGATAGCCTATCCGTTTAGCAAGGGTTCGGAATCAGCTGCGCTTTTCCGGGAGACGCAGGCCGTCGAGGAAGGTCGCGAGAATCGGCCGACGGTAGCGCGCGTCTCCAGGGATGGCCGCGATCGCGACGACGGAGTCGAGGACCTGTTCCAGTGACAGGTCGCCACGAACCTCCTGTGCGTGCTGGGCCGCGATCAGCAGTGGTCGACCGGCGGCGACCACTCGAGCTCGGCTGGTGTCGAACATCGTCTCGTCGCCGTCGTCATGGGCCAGCAGTTCCGCCGCGAATGGGCGCTTGTTCAAGGCGAAAGCCAGGAAACCCCGCAGCCAGTGCTCGAGTCTTGCCGCAGGCGTGTCGCCTTGCGCGTTCTCGCCGGCGTCGACGATGACCTGGACCTCCCCTTGGTAGAGCGCTTCGAGCAGAGCTCGCCGGTCGGCGAAGTTGCGGTAGAGGGTCGCCATGCCCACGCCGGCGCGCCGGGAGATCTCGGCCATGGACACGTCGCTGCCCGATTCCTCGAACGCCGAACGAGCGGCCGCGAGGATCTTGTCGCGGTTGCGCTCGGCGTCAGCGCGCCGAGGCGAGGCAGCTGAAGTAGGCCTTGCGGCGTTCATTTGTGGTTAGCCTATCCGTTTAGTGATGCGGATCGTCCGTCCGTCTTGGCCGAAGCATAGCGTTCCGGGACAGAGCGACCGTTCGCTCCTGGCCCTCGTCTACGGCGAGGAGACAATCATTGCCGTACTTTGGTCGTCTATTTGGCACAAAACTACGGCGGTAATTTTCGCCAGCAGCTACGGCGAAGAGGTGGCAGCAGTCGGCGCTGCCACTGTCGGCGGATGTTGCAATCGCACCCAGAGCGCTGCATCGTCGCTGAGTTCGAGACGATCCGCGGTGGCGTTGGCCATCACCACACATCCCGCCCACGAACTGCACGCCAAGATAACGTGCCCAACCGGGACCCGATTGTTTCGCTCGAACGCAACTCCCCTAACCGATGCGCTACGTTCAAACTGGCTGTGTTCCCAGCGCAGTTTCTCCGAACTCGACAATTCTGATGGTTCCCTTCACGCTCTCGGACTGTTCGGCGAGTATGGACAGCGACATCCCACGAAGGAAGCATTAGCATCACATCGACAAGTCGAGCATCGATAAACCCAATCCGCTGACAAGTCGCGACCAATCGTCCAATCCAAAGTTGGCGAACAGATTCGGAGGACCACGTGAGTCCTGCGAGCCGGAATCGAGGGGATTCCGCCGAGAACATTCTCGGCTACTGGCGTGCCATCGAAATGTTCACCCCCAGCTCCATCCCCAAGATCGATCAGACAAGCCCGATCCGTCAGACGTACCGACTCGAGGACGGCCTGGCATGGGGTCCAAACGCTGTGCGCCGAAGCATCCGAATCCCGAAGAACCACCAGATCAGACACGCTGTTTATCTCGGCATCTACTCCATCGCCGACGCCTATCGCATCCTCGACGAGGTTTTCGCACCCGACGACGAGGGCCTCGACAGCCACCCGGCGGGCGAGAGCGCGTGCGCGGCGTTCCTGGTCGATGACCGTGGATATGCCGACCTGACGTCACTAGTTGTGTCCGGATGTGCTTGGGCGGTCGGCGAGGTCAACCAGTTCAGTAGACACCAGCGGAGCCGTCTGAACGACCTCGACTGGGTGGACCGGTATGAAGATGCAGCGAAGGACTTCGCTCGACAAGCTGACGGCCCGCTCGCACGAGCGGCATCGCAGGCTGGCTCCAACGACGGACCAGTTCCGTTGACCCCACTGACCGTCCGAGCGCTGTGTGCCACCCTCGGCCAGACGTTGCGTCTCGATTCCGGCGTGCTGAGTCACGAGGAGATACGAATCGAAACCTTTACCATCCCGGTCGGCCAGACGGCCAAAGACAACCACGACCTTCTGAATAGCTTCTATCTCGACGATCTCGGCAAGATTCGGACCGCGGCGACAAACAAGCAGATCGGGCGAGGCTTGCAGCAATACCTGTCCGAGGATGACCGAACGAATACGGATCGCATCGATGTCCGGACAGAACTCGACCGCGTGTTCGACGCCATCTCACCGCGGATGATTCCGCCGGCCCGCTGGCCTGCGCCGATCGAACAGCCTGCCGCGCTGAGCCAGCAACTCGCAGTCAATCTTGCTCGCGACGAGCTTGTTTCTGGTGCCGGACTCTTCTCGGTGAACGGCCCACCGGGGACGGGCAAGACGACCCTCCTGCGCGATGTCGTCGCGTCGATCGTGGTTGATCGGGCCGACGCGCTCGCGAGGCTCACTCGTCCGTCCGACGCCTTCGCCGGACAAGTCGGTTGGCGAACCGACGGACTTCCGCGCACCGCGTACCAGTGGATCGATACCTTGACTGGACATGAAATCGTCGTGGCATCGTCGAACAATGCTGCCGTGGAGAACATCTCCGACGAGATCCCAGATGCAGCGGTCGTCGACCCAGGCTTGGTCGGCGGCCTGGATCACTTTACCGACATTGCCACGTCACTACTGAACCGTAGCGATGTGATCGACGAATCCACCCGTGACGCATGGGCTTTGATCGCTGCGCGCCTGGGTAACAAAGACAACCGAACGAAGTTCCTCACCTACTTCTTCTTCGATTCAACCTCTAATCGATTTCGGGAGTCGGGGGCGTCCGATCGGCTGGGCATGAACTCGGAATTGAAGGCGATGCCGAAAATACCTGCGACGACGTGGAAGACGGCGGTCCGCGAGTACCGCACCTCACGTGATCGGGTGGCGAGGATCCTGGCGATGCGCGACATCTCGGCAGCACGTGTTCTCGAATCGCGCGAGTTGCAGTCGAGCTTGAGCGCCGAGCGGGCGGAATTAGAGTCCAAGGCGAGTCTGGAGCATTTGACGGAACAGCTCAACGAACTCGGCACTCGCCTAGCGGGCCTCAACGCCGAACATTCGCGATCGGAATCGCAACTGGCGGCTCACAAGAAGCGGCGACCCCGCATCGCTGCCCGAACCCTGCATAGAAAGGCGGCCAAGGCGTGGCAAACCGAGCACACAAGACTTCAACACACAGTCGATAACGCGCTGAACCGCACCAAACAGGTGCTGCATGAAATACTTGCGGCGGAGGATAACCTTGCCCGAGTCGAGGCGATCCTGGAGAATATTCGCACTCTCGAAGATCAGATCGCGGGTCTCCGCCGACAGTTCGAACGCGACCAGTCGCGGTGGGGCAAGTCGTCGGCCGACGACAGCTGGTGGACAGATGTAGAACGGCGAGAACTTTCCTCGCTCTGGCTCGATCCCGAATGCTGTCAAGCACGCAGCGAACTATTCGTGGCTGCTATCCAACTCCACCATCACTTCATCACGCATGTCCCTCAGCAGCTCCGATCAGGCTTGCTGGCCGTCAACGACATACTAACCGGAACTGCACCACCCGATTTGTCGTCCGATCGGGCCAAGGCAGCATGGCAGACCCTGTTCTTCTTTGTGCCAGTCGTCTCGACGACATTCGCTTCCTTCGCGAGGATGTTCCGCCACTTAGGGGACGAAGACATCGGCTGGCTCCTCATCGACGAAGCCGGCCAGTCAACACCTCAAGCCGCTGCTGGGGCGATCTGGCGATCACGACGCACCATCGTTGTCGGCGATCCACTGCAACTCGAACCTGTCGTCACAATCCCCTTTCGACTTCAGAAAGCGATCTCGAAGTCCTTCGGCACCAGCGACAAATGGATTCCCACCGGAAGCTCCGTTCAAGCGTTGGCTGACAGCACCAATCGATGGGGAACCTTACTTCCTCAGGCAGACGCCGACATCTGGGTCGGTGCGCCGCTTCGGATACACCGCAGATGCGATTCGCCGATGTTCGACATCAGCAACGCGATCGCCTACGACAACATGATGATTAGCGCGGTCGCCGCGAGACCGCCTATGCCGCTGCCAAATAGCACCTGGCTCGACGTCACCGGCCCCTCACGCGGTCACCTCGTGCCCGCCCAGATCAATCGGCTTCGGCGAGTACTCGATGTGCTGGCAAACAATCGAATCCAGCCCGATCAGGTCTTCGTCGTCAGTCCCTTCCGGGTGGTTGCCCAAGCGATACAGCGAGTGTGCGACCCCGGCATCACCGCCGGGACAGTGCATACCGCCCAGGGCAAGGAAGCAGACGTGGTGATTCTGGTTCTCGGCGGAGATCCCAATAGACCCGGAGCCAAGACATGGGCATCGAAGACACCGAACCTCTTGAACGTGGCCGTGAGCCGAGCCAAACGACGGATCTACGTGATTGGCGACCGCGACGCCTGGAGCGCGTATCCGTTCTTTAACGTTTTGGCGGCAGCCCTTCCGGCAGTGCGGCCTTCCTCTGTGCCCGCCACCAAGATTTCTGCTGGTCCACCCGACGTCGTGAAGGTCGTCAATACCTTCTCGTACCATTCCCAGGTACGGACGGAACAGCGCGGCAGGGTGAGGGATATCGAGATTGGTCCCGTAGCTGACGAAGCTGTGCTGCCGCAACGCTTGTGGCTGTACTCAGGCTCGATGCCCATCGCGCAGATGAAGGCGTTGTTCAACGGCCAGTACGCGCGCGTCCCCCGGCGCGACTACGACACAGTACGTTTCACCCACTGCTTCGATTGGCCCACCGGGATACCACCCGAATGCCGAGACCTCCTCGTGGCGCTGGCAGATGGCATGGCAGTGTCTACCGACTCGACGCCGTTTCTGTGGCGCCTCCTCGCACTGGACCTGTACACAATCTCTGAGGAAGGCGGTTATCCCGACACCTTGAAACGTACGGAGACCGGCAGTCTCGTATATACGGCCAAATACCAGAAGCATGGCGACGCCGGGTCCATCGAGTTCCGTGAACTCGTTCGCCGGCTCGGCAGGATCATCAGCTTTCACCCCGCGTATGTAGCCGCGTCATCGATTGTGTCGGTACCCGGATCGGCCGCGGACGGACGTAGTTTCGGTGAGAAGCTAGCTGTCGCCGTGGCAGAGTCGACGGGTAAGACTCTGGTTACCACGCGCGGAACTCCACACCGCCCCCGTAAGGAGGACCCTACCGTCGATGTATCTGGACTCTTCCACATCGACTCACCAGTCTCCGGCGATTGCATCGTCATCGACGACGTAATGCTCAGCGGCCGAACCATGGACCAGGTGGCTCACCTTGCTCGTAGGGCCGGTGCGCGGCGTTGTGTCGGAATCGTGGCCGCGAAGACACTTAGGAACGGCTGACATGGTGAATAGCGACGAACTCAATCGCGTGCTGCTTGCCTTTCACGCATACCAGTCGCCAGCCCGAGTCCGTGACGCCTTGCTCGACCAAGAATCGATGGGCCGCGCCGAGTCATCGCTCGGCGCCGCCGAGGCTGACCGACTCAATAGCCATGTCACGGTACTGCAGGACGCGGGCATCGGTGTCGTCGCCGTCGACGACGGGAGATTTCCACCGGGTCTGGTAGTGCGCGGACGGTCAGTTGCGCCCGCACTGTTCTACAAGGGAAACCTAGACCTCCTCAAACGACCGCTAGTGTCCGTCAGCGGCTCACGAGATGTGAGCCAAACGGGCGCCAGCGCGGCCACGGTACTTGGTCAATCCGCCGCTGCCGCGGGGCTGTGCGTCGTCGCCGGTAACGCTCGGGGTGTCGACACCATCGTCAGCGAGAGCGCGACGCATGCCCGAGGTTCCGCGATTTATGTTCTGCCAGAGGGTATCTCGCGTTCTCAGTTCCGGGTCGATGCTGCGGTGGCGGAAGACCGAGTACTCCTGCTCTCCCAATTCGAGCCGGACATGCGATGGTCACCAGGTGCTGCAATGGCACGCAATCGGGTCATCTGCGGCCTTGGTAGCAAGCTCGTCGTCGTCGAGGCGAGTAAGAAGGGTGGGTCGATTGCCGCTGGCCGAGAAGCTCTCAAGCAGTCCAAGCCTCTGCTCGTCCTCACCTACGGTGAGGAGACCCCCGCCGGCAATCTGATGCTGATTAGCGAAGGAGGGCGCGCCGTCGGGACAGCTGAAGAGCTGCGTCGCGAGCTCGGTGTGATCAATGCCGAGCCTGAGCAGGGACGACTCCTGTGAGCGCCAGTCGCACTCATCAATTTCCCTGAGGATCACGCACGGCGCGGTCCCCACAACCTCAGTCGCGCGAACCGGTCCCACGCACGGAAAGGCGCAAAGCGAACCGACTTCCCAATGCCTGCTGCAACGCGACGACGCACTCGCTTTCCACTGCTGGAAACCGTTGAAATTCCAGCGCAGTTTCTCCGAACTCGACAATTCTGATGGTTCCCTTCACGCTCTCGGACTGTTCGGCGAGTATTGACAATGCGAGAGGGCAACGACATCCCACTAGGGAAGCAATAACGAGGCAGAGGAAGTCGGACATCAGCTTCGGGGCAAGCGAGATGAGATATCCGAGAAGTGCAGATACGTCGACATCGTTGCCAGGACGCGCCAGAGCAGTTCATTCGGTTCGACTAGGACTGCTCCGCCCGGTCCACGCTGACTTCCAGACTTCTTCTCAGTCTTGCGATTCCACGTCCCCGAGGTCCACCTGGTAGACGTAGCCCGTGGCGTTATCAACGACATCTTCTGCCTTGTAGATCGACAGAGTCGGTGCCGTCAAAGCCGATGTGACGACGGCAAGTTCCCAATACTCGTCCTCGCTTGCAGATCTCAACTCGTTGCGGGTCAGGAGCACCGACGGATTCTGGCCGGCAACACCTTTGACTTCCACTCGGCGAAGACCCTTGAGTCGGCTAGAGCAGGTGAGGTCCCAGCCAAGCTTCTCGCTACCTACATCTCGGACGTCGTAGCCCATCGATTGATAATGCACGGAAGTCGTTGCTAAGGCAGCCTCTTCGATGAGCTTGTTGGTTGCAGGGTCACCGTATCCCGCGCCGACGGACCCGACCGTGATCGTTCCCCCAGTCCCTGGGTCGCGGTCGGGCGAATCCGGTAGCAGCTCGTCGAGTAACGCGAGCTGACTCTTCGAGATCCACGAGGGATTGCCCATCTGTGGAGACCGGAAGACCTCCAGTCCTTGCAGTTCGGGATGGTGTTTTCGAACGTCAGCAGCCAAGATCGGTTCATCGAGGAGCACGATGTCTGTCGGAACGAACCAGCCGACAGCGGCTCGCCTTTCTCGGTTGGCCCGATAGCCAGCCTCCGTTTCCACAACGGGGTAGCGCGACCCGGTTGTCCATCCCATTCCCCAGATGCCTCGAGGTGTCCGTCCGACTTCTTGACCGCTGACCCACAGGATCGCCCGTTGTCCATCCCGGATCATTTCTGACCGGCAGTTGTCTACGACGCTCCAATTATCGATCCAGTCGTTCCCGTCGGAGATGAACTCATCGATCTTCCAGACCTTGGGATTACATTTGAAGACCCAGGCTCCCAAATTGTCCTCGGACACGTGCCCTTCGGTTGCCGCATCGTCAGACAGACCGATGATGTCCCAACGACCCGCCCACTGAGCGACTTGGAACTCCTCGATCTTGTGGTGATTCTGGGTGCGCACATTCCTGGATGAGTCTTCGGCTAGCCACGCGTCAACTTGCCCTTGGATGTCGTCACGCATCCTCTCGGCGTCGACGATGCGCGCATTGCCGATCGGTTGATGCACATCAACGAACACCCAGGCGTGGATCGGCTCTTTACGTGGTGCACCGTCTGTCTTCTTCGCCTGCCAGTCGCCTCGCTGCTTTGTCTTGAGTTTGATCCGATACGTGCGCCCGTCCGGCGCCGAGATGTCAATCAGCGATTCTCGGCCTGGACGACGGACTGCAGTGCCACCTCGTCGACGCACCTCCGCGACAAACTGTTCGAGGCCGTCGGCCTGAACGCTCACCACTCATTCCCTCACTTCAGCTACGGTCCTAGCTCGTCCAGCCTCAACATTCCTTCGCTGTCAGTCTCAACACTCCCCCGACAGCACGAGCCGCTACCCCCGCGCCATATCCACAAACCGACTCAGATGTAGTTGGTGCGCAACAGTAATCGTCGCCGTCGGACCGTTGCGGTGCTTACCGAGGATGATGTCGGCCTCGCCGGCACGCGGGTCGTCGCGCTCGATGGAGTCGGGACGGTGAAGCAGGATCACCATGTCGGCATCCTGTTCCAGGCTGTTATGGACCGCGATACCGTCAGCAACAAAGTTGTGCGTGCCAGGAACCGTTCCGTCGTAAACGTCTTGCGCTCCGACACTGGTGATTTCGACAATCCGATCCCAGTAGACATCGTTGGTCGCCAGCATCTCGATCTCTGCGCTCTCCAGAATTGCTGCGACCCTGGCCAGGCGGGACCTGCTCGGTGAGTGCTTCCACATCGTCGAGCCACAGAATCGTGATCCCATCGCTGACGCGAACTCTCGATGGGTCATTCCCTGTTCCTGCAACAGGTCTCGAACCTGCGTCCACACCTGCTTGGGCACCGTGTCCGAGTTCGTGTTCGCCTGAACATCCTGCAACCGTTCCAACGCCTGCCGTGCCAACACCCCACGCGCGCCATGCACACCGATCTTGGCGAGGAAGGTCGTCTGGTTCTCAACACCGGTGATCGTCACGTGCCAGCAGTCGCGGTATCCGGATTTCGTCGCCCGCTTCGTCCTGGTGTAGATACCGAACCGCAGCAACAGTTGTCCTACGTCATCAGCCAGACGGCGAGATGTCGTGGCGTAGTACAAGCGCACCTGGCCAGCCGTCTCATCCCAGCGGACCGATCCATCGGTGGACCAGAGGTGATGCAGGAACAGCGCAATTTGATCGTTGGGCAGCGAGAACACCGGCGCCGGTACGAACTTGTCGTAGCTACGCAGGCCGAAGACGCCGAGTTCGTCGAGCCATGCAGCGATCGGATTGCGCTTGCCATGAGTTAACCGATACGGCGCGGGTAGTCGGAGGGAGATGACCCGAGCTGCTGCATACTCGTCGCGAACCGCAGTGATACCAAAATGCTTCGCAGCTTCGGCAACCGCAGCGAGATTCTCCTCGTCGACGCTCGCGTAGCAGATCGGTTGCCTCTTCACGCACGATCCATCCCCGATCATGTGCGCAAGCATCACGATCTCGGGTTCGGCCATGACACCGGTATCACGTGGTTCCGGGGCCCAGCGCGGTGCTGCGACACGGTCGTCGACAGCCAACTGCTCCAACGGAATCCAACCGTCAATGGTCATGAACGGATGGTTGCCCGTCGCCTCCACGACTCGCCCCGACGCCATCCGCACCTGGAAGACCTCTTTGTGTCCGCTGGGGAACACCTTGACCATGGGGCGGGCGACCATCCGCATGCGCTCATCAAGTGACCACACAAGTGGCTGATCACCGGTCTCGAGAAGTTCTTCCAGAGTCACCTCGGCGCCGGTATCGGCCCTCAGGATGCGCGTCGACGCCGGCAGGCATCCCGATTCGCGCAGGTCAGAGACCTGCGGGCGCTTGTCGGTGCGTTGTTCTGGGCCACGGTTCAGCTGGCTGATCGCGACCACCGGAACCTCGAGTTCCTTTGCCAGCAGCTTCAATTGGCGGGAGAACTCGGAGACTTCCTGCTGGCGGGATTCGACCTTCTTACCCGACGTCATCAGCTGCATGTAGTCCACCACAACGAGTTTCAGGTCGTTGCGCTGCTTGAGGCGTCGGGCCTTGGCGCGGATCTCCATCATGGTGAGGTTCGGCGAGTCGTCGACAAACAGTGGCGCCTCGGAGATTTCGCCCATGCGTCGGGCCAGGCGGGTCCAGTCGTCGTCGGTCATGGTGCCGCCACGCATGTCGCCGAGCTTGACCTTGGCCTCCGCCGACAGCAGACGCATGACGATCTCGGTTTTGCTCATTTCCAACGAGAACATCGCCGACGTCATGCCGTGCGCGATCGAGCACGACCTCAGGAAGTCCATCGCGAGCGTCGAATTGTGGGTCGGCACCATCGATTCGCCGGCCAGATACATGTGATCGTCGTTGTCGACCTGCACGCAGCGCACCGGAACCGACTCCACCGGACGCACCGCAACGATCCGTCGAACGCCGGCACGGCGTCGAAGTTCCTTGTGTCGCACCGCTTTGTGGTGGACGGTGAACACATCGTCGTCGGCGTCGACGCGTAGCCAACCGGTGGCGGCACGCTTGTAGCTGTAGCCGAGTCCGGCAACGAGGTCGGCGACCACCTCGGTCATGTGGCGGGTCGCGGCGGGCACGGTGATCCAGCCGTCGTCGTCGACGGTGGCCCGTGCGTCCAGCAAGCCGGCCAACAATGCCCGACGCTGCGCCACCGAACCACGCAGATAGTCGAACGGGATGCGACCACCGAGATCGGCCATCAGCGTCATCACGTCGACGGCGCCCTCGGCGTCGATGCGCATCGCGATCTCTGGATCGTCGAAGGCCATTCCGGCCAGCGCGGCAACGGTGTAGGGGCCGTAGGCAAATCGCTTGCGCGGCAACTCAAGTGGCCGGGTATTGCGCACCATGACGCACCCCACCATCGATCGCAGCGTTTCGGTTGTGACTACCTGCTGGCCGTTGTCGACCTCGACGGCCCACTGATGTTCGGCGTCGGCGGTGAGTACCGTGCCGTCGTTGAAAACGACTTCGTAGCAAGGACGTTCGGTCATCACGTCGGTGGCCGCGACCACCCGGGTGGGCACACCTTGCGCGTCGATCAGCTGATCGCCGACCGCGACGTTGCCCATCGTCGTCCACCCCGACGGCGTGGGCAGCGGGGTGTCGAGGGCCAACGCCTTGCCGACGCCCGGTCGGGCGGCGACGATGATCATCTGGCCAGGATGCAAACCGTTGGTTACCTTGTCCAGATCGGCGAAACCTGTTGGTACACCGAGGGATAGGCCGCCGCGCGATGCGATGGAGTCGATCTCGTCCATCGTCGGCTGCAGCAGCTCTTCCAGCGGCACATAGTCTTCGGCGGTTCGACGCTCAGTGACCTCATACACCTCGGCCTGTGCGCGGTCGACCACTTCGGCGACGTCCTGGCCGTCGGCTCCGGCGTAGCCGAACTGCACGATGCGCGTCCCGGCCTCCACCAGACGTCGAAGGATCGCCTTCTCGGCGACGATCTCCGCGTAGTACCCGGCGTTGGCCGCCGTCGGCACCGTCGAGATGAGCGTGTGGATGTACGGCGCACCGCCGACCCGGCGAAGCTCTCCGGCCCGCTCGAGCTCGGCCGCGACGGTCACCGCGTCGGCGGGCTCACCGCGCCCGTAGAGCTCCAGAACGGCGTCGAACACCGCCTGGTGTGCCGGGCGGTAGAAGTCGGCGGAACGGAGCTTGTCGACGACGTCGGCGACGGCGTCCTTGGACAGCAGCATGCCACCCAGGACCGATTGTTCTGCCACCAGATCCTGCGGTGGCTGCCGACCGAAATCCTCCGGCGGCACCTCGTCTCTCGCCGCCCCATGCCCGCGGTCGTCGACAACTGCCACGTGTCAACCCCTTGCCACGTTCGTCCACCGGCGTCGGCCGAGGCCGACCCGTGTGGTGCCCGCCGATACCGGCGGACGCGATGTTTCTGCTTGCCTTCGTTATTACTCAGACACTCCGACACACCTGACCGTCAGCGGTCCTAGCGGGTGGCCTCGGAGGCACTCAAGGCACAGTAGGTCCCTAAACCAGGGCACTCAAACGGGCTTGTGCACAAAACTGTGGACTGACTGTGGGCGAGTTGTGGAATCGGCTGTGCACACCGCCGTCACTGCTGTGGAATTTGTGGGGAATCTTGCCATTCGCCAGCCTAAGAGGCCAGGTAGAGACCGTTTCAGATTATCCACAGCCAGCAATTTGAATCTGCACGGCGTGTCCCCTTGTGCGCGTTGTCGGGCGTGTTGCGATCGTAAATCAACCGCACGACGGCAACGTCAAAGTGAACTCTGGATGTGATCTGGCTAACAAGCAGGTCGGATGCTCCACAGCGCGTTTTCACCGGTGAATTCTGACCGCAGCCGCTGTCGGATGTGGTGCAATGGCGCCATGAGGCGCTCCCGAGTGACGACCATCGCGTTCACAACGCTCACTGCGGTCGTCCTCGGTCTCGCGTCGCCCACCGCGCACGCCGCGCCGCCAGGGCCTCCGATGCCCGCCGCATTCGACCTCACGCGCTACCAGCCCGTCGACCCGCTCGCCTACCGCTCCATCGCCTACGTCGACAACGGACGCTCCTACTTCGTCACGCCCCGCTGGATGTGTCAGGCCGGTCCGACGTACCGCTACGTCGGCTGCAAGGGCCGTCCCGCAACCGCCCCGCCGGGCACCCTCGGTGCTGCGATCACCGGCGACCAGCAGGGGCCGTGGTGGGTGGGCACCGGCCCCTTCTACTCGCCGACGTATCGCTTCGGCGCGCCGTCGGGCTTCCGGCCGCCCGGTCTCGGCGTCGGCCAGCGGGTCACGCTGTTCGGGGTGACCTGCACGGTGCCGTCGGCCGACACCGTCGCGTGCCGGACCGGCGACCGCGCCATGATCCTCACGCCGGCGTGGCATAAGTTCTTCTATCCATCGTGGGACAGCTGGAAACCCGGGATGGGCGCCGTCGCGCACAGCAACAACCCTGCGCCGCAACAACTTCCGCCGTCGCTGCAGTACTGGAATCAACTGCCTGCGCAGCCGGCTGCACCGAGGTAGTCCGTTCTTCCGCGTCGGTTTCGGTCGTCCGGCACCAGCAGGACACGGAACGCCGAGTTCGACGCGGAAGAACCGGTCCGGCCGCCACACAACGCCGCAGCAACGACAACACCGCCGGCCACCCGAAGGTGACCGGCGGTGTGCGGTAAGGCTTTTCGCGTGTCGCGTCAGCCGGCGACCACGGCGAGCTCGACGGTGGCCGAGACGTCGGGGTGCAGGTTCACGATCACCGGGTAGCTGCCGGTGGCCTTGATGTGACCCTTGGGCAGTTCGACGTTGCGCTTGTCGACGACGGGTCCGCCGGCCGACTTGATCGCACCGGCGACATCAGCGTTGGTGACCGAGCCGAACAGCTTGCCCGAGTCGTGGGTCTTCACGCCGAGCGAAACGCCGGTGAGCGCCTCGATGGCCTGCTTGAGTTCGTTGGCGTGCTCCAGGCCGCGAACCTCGCGGGCCTCCTGCGAGCGACGGATGCCGTCGACCTGCTTCTGTGCACCACGGGTGGCCTTGATGGCCAGGCCGCGGGGCAGCAGGAAGTTGCGGCCGTAGCCGTCCTTGACCTCAACGGTGTCGCCGGCCTCGCCGAGGTTCTCCACGGCGGCAGTCAGGATGAGTTTCATGTGCTGATCCCTTCCGCTTATCGGCTGGTCGAGGTGAAGGGCAGCAGCGCCACTTCACGCGAGTTCTTGACGGCCACCGCGACGTCGCGCTGGTGCTGGACACAGTTGCCGGTCACGCGACGCGAACGGATCTTGCCGCGATCGGATAGGTAACGACGAAGGAGGTTGGTGTCCTTGTAGTCGATGACCGAGTTCTTGTCTTTGCAGAAGTTGCACGCCTTGGTCTTGGTGACCTTTTCGACGCGCGGCTTCCGCGTGCTCTTTGCTTTTGCCATGTGTTGCTAGCTCCAAAATTGCTGGGCTGCGACGCCGTCGGGGCGTCGTAGCCGGTAAATCAGAATGGTGGTTCGTCGTCTGCGCTGCTGAACGATCCGCTGTTGCTGGCAGGTGCACTGCCCCAGGGATCGTCGGCGACCGGCTGACCCGATCCGCCGCGGCTCGCGCCGCCGGACGAATTGAATCCGCCGCCACCGCCACGCGAGGCCTTGTTGACCTTCGCGGTGGCGTAGCGCAGCGAGGGACCGATCTCGTCGACCTCGAGTTCCACGACCGTGCGTCGTTCGCCTTCTTTGGTTTCGTAGGACCGCTGCTTGAGCCGTCCCTGCACGATGACCCGGCTTCCCTTGGTCAGGCTTTCGGTCACGTTCTCCGCGGCGTCACGCCAGATGTTGCAGCGGAGGAACAGCGCTTCGCCGTCCTTCCACTCGTTGGTCTGACGATCGAAGGTCCGCGGCGTGGAAGCCACCGTGAAGTTGGCCACCGCAGCACCCGACGGCGTGAACCGGAGTTCCGGTTCGGCTGTCAGGTTTCCGATGACGGTGATGACGGTGTCGCCTGCCATGTGATTCCCCTTGGGTCGTGTGTGGGCACTCGCTGATCGACTGCACCGGGTGTCGGGTTAAGAACTGTTGAGTTCAACCCTATGACCCGGTACCGACTTTCTCGGTCGATCAACCAAGTCTGTGGATTACTTCCGCAGAACCTTGGTGCGCAGAACCGACTCGTTCAGCTTCAGCTGACGATCGAGTTCGGTGACCGTCTCCGGCTTGGCATCGAGATCGATGACCGCGTAGATGCCTTCGCTGTGCTTGGCAATCTCGTAGGCAAGACGACGCTTGCCCCAGATCTCGACACCATCCACCGAGCCGCCATCATTGCGGACAACGTTGAGGAAGGTATCCAGTGAGGGTGCGACGGTGCGCTCGTCCAGATTCGGATCGAGAATGACCATCAATTCGTAGTGACGCATAAGACCACATCACCTCCTATGGGCTAATCGGCCGCGGACTTTCCGCGGCAGGAGGGTCGCCTGCGTCGGCAACCGCTCCAAGATACACGACGAGACCCTGACCAGCGAAATCGTCGTTCACAAGGCGGTCGACGACGCCGCCGACGCGCTCGTCGCCAGCCGTCTCAGGAGGCGGTGTGCGCGGCCAGGAGGTAGTCGGCGAGATCGTCGAGGGCGTTGCGGGCGTAGCCATTCCATAGCCGACCGATGACCGGCATCAGCACTGCCCCGGCCCGAGTGGGACTCACCCGCCACGTCCACGTCACCGACGATCCGGTGCCCGCCGGCGTGAACTCCCACATCCCGTCGATGCCCTCGATCAGCGCAGCGAGCGGTCCACGCAGGTCGGACACGTGGTAGTCGAATCGACCGGGAGCGTCGACGACGGTCAGCTCCTCACGCATCGTCCCGCCGCCCGCCTGTACGACGGTTCGCGTCTGACCTGCGCGTTCCCAGGGGCCGCAGTCGTCGGGGTCGGCCGAACGGATCGGCGGGATCGGGCCGTACCTGCGGCGGAACAGCTGCGGCAAGGGCATCGGAAGTGTGGTGTGGAAGGCATGCTCCACGGGCACCGGAAGATCGCGTGACCTGCTCAGAACCGTCGGATTCGGCATGTACCCGATGGTACTGACATCGCCGGGTGCCGCCCGCCGCGTCGACTGTCACGCCCGGAGGCCGAGCAGCCACGCGCGACCCCCTACCCTGTAGGCCATGCCCGCCGCTTCACCCTCGACGTCATCGTCTTCGACGTCCCCGGCGTCGACCCGGCTCTCCGTCCTCGCCGGACGCGGCAACATGGCGCTGATCCTCACCGTCTCGCTGCTGGCGACGTGCGTGACGATGACGTGGTCCTATGTCGCGAAGCTCAAGTGCGGCGGCGAGCCGTTCCTGGCCGAAGGTCGCAGTTCGCATTGGCCGGTCGGCAACCCTGACGCGGTCATCCCCTGCTACTCGGATCTGATGTACCTGTGGCTCGGCCGCGACATCAACAACCACGTCTTCCCCTACATCAACGGCGGCATCACCCCCGACGGCAAGCTGTTCGGTGGGGTCGTCGAATATCCGGTGCTGTCGGGAATGTTCATGTGGCTCGGCGCAATCGGGGCGCACACCGACACACAGTTCTTCCAGCATTCAGTGCTGCTACTGATCCCGTTCGGGTTGGCGATCACCGTGATGCTCGCCCTGCTCACCCGCTGGTGGGTGCTGCTGTGGGCGGCCACACCGCCGTTGGTGCTCTACGCCTTTCACAACTGGGAACTTCCGGTGGTGGCCACCGCGGTGGGAGCGGTCTCGGTGATGGCGTGGGGAGCGACGTTCAACCCGACGACCGGTGCGCGTCGAATGTCCTTGCGCAGCAGCGCGATCGTCGCCGCGGTCATCCTCGGTATCGGGTTCTGCCTCAAGTTGTATCCGGGCTTCTTTGTGCTACCGCTGGCGGTGTATGTACTGACCGGCGGCATCGGCGGCTGGCGTGATGGTGGATCGCGCGAGGCCGGAACCAGTTCTGCGCGTTCGGTTCTGGACTGGATCGGCGCGATCTGGGTTGCGGTTGCAGCGACGGTTACGGTGCTCGTCATCCAGCTGCCGTTCGTGATTCTCGGATTCGACGGCTGGCGTGCGGCACTGTCGTTCCAGGGCAAGCGCAAGTCCGACGTCGACACCAACTCCATCTGGTACTGGGGTCTGCGGCATTTCACCGGCGGCCAGAACGACACCTACAACTCGTTGGTCGGAATCCTCTCGCCGGCGCTGATCCTGTGTGCCTTCGTGGCGTCGATCTGGTTGGGCTGGAAGGTGATGCAACGCACCGGCACCTACCCGTGGGTCGGGGTGTCGGCGTCGATGCTGGCCGGATTCATGCTGTTCCACAAGGTGCATTCGCCGCAGTACACGCTGTGGATTCTGCCGTTCTTCGTGCTGCTGCAGGTGCGGTGGCAGGTGATCGCCGCCTATCTGATCGCCGACGTCATCCTCGACACCACCATCTTCCGGCTGTTCGGCATCTACACCTCGAAGTCGCCGATGCAGTGGTGGGTGATCACCGGCGTCAACGTCGGTGTCTGGGTGCACGCCGTGTGTCTGGCCTATCTGATAGTAGCTTTCGCGCGCGCTCCGCTACGGGAACCGTTGGCGTCGTTCGGGATTCGACGAGCTTTGGGTGATCCGGACGCACCCGATCTTGCGACCTCAGGAACAACGCGATGACCGACTCGGCGGCCGTCGACTGGCTCGGCGTCGGACCCCTCTCGTCCGGCCGAATCACCCTGCGCCCGTTCACCGTCGACGACGTCGCAGCACTAGCGACCGTCATCGACAATCCCGAACGATTCCGCTGGACCGCCGGCACACCGACCGACGAGGCGTCGGCTCGCGCGTGGATCGATGCGGCACAAGCGAATTCGACGCGGATCGCGTTTGCCGTGGTGGATAACCTGGAGGAGCGGGTAGTCGGGTCGACGAGCTACTACGACGTCGACCCCGCGAACCTCACAGTCGCCATCGGATATACCTTCTATGGGGAGTCCGCGCAGGGCACGGCGATCAATCCGACCGCCAAGTATCTGCTCATGCAGCATGCCTTCGAGGACTGCGGCGCGGTCCGGATCGTCTGGCACACACATGAATCCAATGCCCAGTCTCGCGCGGCGATCGCGAAACTCGGTGCCACGTTTGAAGGTCTGCTCCGTAAGCATCGCCGCTTCGGCGACGGCTGGCGCACCACAGCGCAGTACGCGATGACCGACGAGGACTGGCCGGCGATCAAAGTGCAACTCGCCGAACGGATCGCGGCGTTCGACTGACGCGCGGTTTCGATACGCGGCGTCGCTTCGCTCGGACGCTACTCAACCCGCTTGTTAGGGTCGCTACTCAACCCGGATGTAGGGACAGTACTCAACCCGCAGCAGGATGCGACGGCGCCGGCGAGTCATCGAGGTGATGCGTCACCTCGGGCTCGTGCGGCTGACCGCTTCTCGCCCAACGGAACCGGTCGGGTGCGCCGTCGAGCACGCCGCCGGCCGGGTCGTCGAGAAGCTGCCCGCGGGGACCCTGCCGGATGAGGTCGTCGGCGGGCCGCAGGATCTGCCACACCACCACCGCGCACAGTGCGATCACCATCGCGGCACGCAGTAGCACCACGAAGGTGAACCATTGGTCCGGCAGCCAGCGCCGGTCGTCGTCAAGGTAGAGCCCCATCCGCGGGATCCACACCAGCGCGTCGACGATCATCCAGGCGAACAGCAACCTGGTGTGTGGAATGGCCAGCACCGCAAGCGGAACCAGCCACAGCGAATATTGCGGGCTCCACACCTTGTTGACCAACAAGAACCCCGCGACGAGCAGGAACATGATCTGCGCGACCCGCGGACGCGAGTCGGCTCGCAGCGCCAACACCGCCACCCCGATCACGATCCCCACCATGAGCCCCAGCGACACCGCGTTGAGAAGGTCGACGTTCCAGGTGAATCCGCCTGCGCTGCCGATGATCCGGTAGATGGTGTCGGAGTCGGCGCCCCGATCGCTGTTGTACCGGAAGAACTCTCGCCATCCGGCCGGGTAGAGCACCAGGATCGGCAGGTTCACCACGACCCACGCGGCCACCGCCGAAGCAGCGGTCACCGCGAAGGCCCGCAGCTTCCCGGCCCGCAGACACAGGATGAACAGAACCGCCAGCAGCAGAACGGGATACAGCTTGGTGGCGGCGCCGAGTCCGATGAGTACACCGGCCAGCCACGGCCGGTTGCGGGCCCACGCCAACATCGCCAGGGCCACCAAACCGATCGCGAGAGCGTCGAAGTTGGTGAACGCGTGGACGATCACCAGCGGTGACAGGGCCGCGATCCAGGCCGCCCAGATCCGACGTCGGGCGGTGAGCGCCGTCGCCCAGATGGTGACCAGCCAGAACAATGCCAACCCGAGCGCAGCGAGGTCGAAGAACAGCACCACGTCGAGGGCACCCGGTATGCCGTGCTTCTCGTGGGCATCGCCCCACGCCCGCGCGACCGCTGCAACGCCGTACATGTACATCCCGGTGATCACCGGATACTCCATGTAGCGCTTCTGTTCTCCGCCGTCGGAGGTCTTGTCGAACCAGAACGTCTGATACGGGAAGGCGCCACGGTCGAGACGCTCCGCCCCGAACAGTGCGATCACATCCGAGTAGCAGAGGTTGGTGAACTGGCGTTGGTTGTCCCAGTTGAGCCGCATCGTCGTCGACGACGAGTCGCTCGGCGCTGCGGGCGCCTGCTGGAGACAAGCTGACTTCCCGAACCAGCTCAGCGCCAACGCGCATAGTGCCAGCAGGAACAGCACCCGCACCGGAGTCCACGACGCACTGCGTCCGATGACGGCATGGCTACCGATCGGTCCGCCCACGACGGTGCTCGCCTCGGCGACCACGACGTCGTCGTGGCTGGGCAGTACCCGGTCAGCGGTGCGCCGATCGACGGCCAAAACCCCCGGCGAGGAAAACGTTTCGCTCGTCGGGGGTTCGGTGTCGGTCGGATCAGCCGATGGGTGGCTCAGGGATTCCTCCGTTGTCGCCACCGCCGGTGCCACCACCCCCGGCAGTGCCACCACCGGAATTGCCACCACCGCCGGTACCACCCCCGGAGTTACCGCCGCCGGAATTGCCGCCCGGATCGATGGCACCCGGGATCGGGATGGTCACACCCGGTGCGAGCGTGAGGTTGCCGCCACCGCGCGGGATTTCAGGCAGTTGCGGAACGTTCTGACGCGGGCTGTTGGTACGAGCCGGTGGGGCGTAAGTGGTCGCGGGCGCCTCGTAAGGCACGCCGGCCTGGCCACCGACCGCTTCGGGCTCGGGGAACTTCATGATCGGTTTGCCCTCGAGCGCACCGTTCATCGCCGCTTGCCAGATCTCCGACGGCAGACCGCTGCCGTAGACCGAGGACCCGGAGTAGTTCTTCAGCGCGGTGCCCTTGTCGGTACCGACCCACACCGCCGTCGACAGCTGCGGGGTGTAGCCGACCATCCAGGCGTCCTTGTTCTGACCGGTGTCGCCGAGCTGTGCGGTGCCGGTCTTGGCCGCCGACGGCCGCGATCCGAGTTCGGAGTCATAGAGCGAGTGACCGTTGGAGTAGGCGGCGATCGGCTGCAGGGCCGAGGTCACGTTGTCGGCAACCTTGGCCGCGAAGACCCGCTTGCCCGCATTGGGCTGGCGGTCGAAGAGCACGTCGCCGTCGGAGGTCTCGACCTTCTGCACGAAGTACGGCTCGTGATAAATACCGGACGCCGCCAGCGTGGCGTACGCCGACGCCATGTCGATGACGCGCGACGGGTACTGCCCGAGGACCACACCGCCCTCGACGCCGCCGTTCTTCTCCTGCAGCGTCTTCTGGATGCTGCCGAAGCTCTCGGCCACACCGGCCTTGTGCGCGGTGTCGGCGACATCCTGGGCCTGGCCGTTGAGATCCATCATCAGCCGGTAGTAGACGGTGTTCAGCGACATCTTCATTGCGGTCGCCAGGTTGCAGGAACCGCAGCTTTCACCGTCGGAGTTGTTCACGGTCAGACCACCGGGCGCCTGATACGGCGCCGAGCTGTAGACCTTCGATAGCGGGATGTCCTGTTCCAGCGCCGCGATGAGCGCGAACGTCTTGAACGACGATCCGGTCTGCAGTCCGGCCTGGGCGTAATCCCAGCCCTGGCCGTCGTTGCCGCCGAAGTAGCCACGGACCGCGCCGGTCTTCGGGTCGATGGAGACCACCGCGTCGCGGATGTCCTTGGGTTCGCCCTCGAGCTTGCCGTTGGCGGCCTCGACCACCGACGACTGCACCTGCGGGTCAATCGACGTGGTGATCTTGAGTCCCTCGGTGCGCACCTGCTGCTCGGAGATGTTGAGCGTGCCGAGCTCGGCGAGCACCTGACGCTTGATCAGGCCGTTGGGACCGGGGGTGTCGTCGCCGCCGGTCTCGCGGACGGCCGCCACGCGCGGATACTTCTGCGCGGCGCGGTCGGCCGGGGTCAGCGACCCGGTGGCGACCATGCCGTCGAGCACGTAGTTCCACCGCGCCTGTGACGCCTCGAGGTTGATCGCCGGGTCGTAGTAGGAAGGTGAGCGGATCGCCGCGGCGAGGACTGCCGACTCCGCCGTCGTCAGCTTCTGGACCGGCTTGCGGAAGTAGGCCTGCGACGCGGCCGAGACACCGTAGGCGCCACGACCGAAGTAGATGGTGTTCAGGTAGGCGGCCATGATGTCGTCTTTGGACCAGTCATTCGACATCTTGGTCGCGATCGCGAGTTCCTTGAACTTGCGTTCGTAGCTGTGCTCGTTGCCGACGAGGGCGTTCTTCACGTACTGCTGGGTGATCGTCGAGCCGCCACCGGCGTCGTCGTTGTTGGTGATGCGGCCGAGCACGGCACGGGAGAGGCCGCGCACCGAGAAGCCGGAGTTGCTGCGGAATTCGCGGTCCTCGGCGGCGATCACCGCGTCCTGCATCGACTTGGGGATGTCGGTGATCTTGACGTCGGTGCGGTTGCCCTCCGGCGGCACGACGCGGGCGATGGTCTTGCCGCTGGTGTCGACGATGGTGGCGACCTGGTTCTGCTTGATGTCGCCGGCGGCGGGCACCGAAGCGCTCATGTAGGTGAGCAGGAACGCGAGCACGCCGAGCACCGCGACCGCCGGAATGATCAGGCCGACGGCGCCGAGCCCCCACGCCAGGTACTTCTGGCGGGTGCGGGTGCCGTCGGAGGCCGATCCCTGCGACGTCCGGCCCGACCCCTTGCCCTTGGCGGGTCCGCGTCCGGAACCGGTCGAGGTGCCACGAGAATTACTCACCGTTCACACCTTTCCTGTCCGCATTGTCGATCAGCCACAGCACCCATCACTCTTCTCCGTCATTCGCACAAAGCCCACACCACTCTGACGCACGCGACCGTGCCCGGGCAAAAGGTTCGTGACACAGATCAAGTGGTGCACCCGACCACATCCGGCGGCAGGTGCGCTACTTGGCCACCCGTCGCGTACGCGTGGAACGTGGCGGCAATCCCGCAACGTATGACTGCACGAGATGGTTCCAGCTGCAGGTCCGGCAGACCTCGACGACGTGCACCGAGAACTCCTCTGCGGTGGCGTCGAGCCGGGAGATCTCCTCTGCGGTGCGTGCCGATCCCGACACTTGGCCGAGTTTGTCGCCGAACACCCAGGACACCAGCGTGACCTGCTCTTTTCGGCAGATCGGGCAGACCGTTTTGCTGGCTTTTCCGTGGAATTTCGCAGCCCGCAGCAGATACGGATTCGCATCACAAACCTCGGACACGGCGACCCGTCCGGAGTGGACCTGGGACAGCCGCGCCCGACGCTGGAGGGCGTAATCGACGATCTGGCGCTGCACGAATTTCAGGGTACGTGGTCACGCGCGCGGACGTGCGTGCGACGGCCCACCGGGTTGCGCGTGGCGCTGTTGCGCCGCAACCACCGATTGGTCGTCGATCCACATCGTGTTCATTTCGTGTTCACGACCGAGTGGCGCCAGTTATATCGCTGCGATACATTGGGAACTACATCAGCGCGAGGTGTTGTCTCGTTAGGACTCATCAGCGCGTCGTATCTCCACCCGACACGAGACCAGTGAGGAGGACCGCACCCCGTGCTCGAACTCGCGATCCTCGGTCTCCTGATGGAATCCCCGATGCACGGCTATGAGCTGCGCAAACGCCTGACCGGGCTGTTGGGGGCGTTTCGCGCGTTCTCCTACGGTTCGCTGTATCCGACGCTGCGTCGAATGCAGGCCGACGGCATCATCGACGAAACCGAGGCGCCCCACGGCGTCAAAGTTCGTCGGGGTCGTCGCGTGTATCAGCTGACCGAGAAGGGACGAGTCCGTTTCGACGAGCTCGTCGCCGACACCGGCCCGCAGAACTACACCGACGACGGTTTCGGGGTTCATCTGGCGTTCTTCAGTCGCACCCCGGCCGTGGCCCGGATGCGGATTCTGGAAGGTCGTCGACGCCAGGTGGAGGAACGACGCGAAGGGTTACGCGAGATGGTCGGCCGATCCAACCGGACCGTCGACCGCTACACCCGTCAGCTCCATGAGCTGAGCCTGGAGTCCAGCGAACGCGAAGTGCGCTGGCTCAACGAGTTGATCGCCGCGGAGGCCTCCGATACCAGCGAGCCGCCCGTCGCCGACCGACCCGTCGAGCGTGATGTCGAAGTCGCGGATTCACCGTTGAATCCCGATGCAGCCGAGAAGAAAACCCCGGTCTCGCAGAACACCACTGCGTCGCCGAACACAGAAGGAGAACCCGACCATGGGTGAGCCCAACAAGGTGCGCGTTGCCATCGTGGGCGTAGGAAACTGCGCTTCATCCCTGGTGCAGGGCGTGCAGTACTACAAGGACGCCGACGAGAACAGCACGGTCCCCGGCCTGATGCACGTCAAGTTCGGTGACTACCACGTGCGCGACGTCGAGTTCGTCGCCGCCTTCGACGTCGACGCCAAGAAGGTCGGCTTCGACCTCTCCGACGCGATCTTCGCCAGCGAGAACAACACCATCAAGATCGCCGACGTCCCGCCGACCGGTATCACCGTTCAGCGCGGCCACACCCTCGACGGTCTCGGCAAGTACTACCGCGAGACCATCACCGAGGCCGACGGTGACGGCGTCGACGTCGTGCAGACCCTGCGCGACAACAACGTTGACGTTCTCGTCTCCTACCTCCCGGTGGGTTCGGAGCAGGCCGACAAGTTCTACGCACAGTGCGCCATCGACGCCAATGTTGCTTTCGTGAACGCACTTCCGGTGTTCATCGCCTCGGATCCGGTGTGGGCACAGAAGTTCATCGACGCCGGCGTGCCGATCGTCGGTGACGACATCAAGAGCCAGGTCGGCGCCACCATCACCCACCGCGTGATGGCCAAGCTGTTCGAGGATCGCGGCGTCACGCTGGACCGCACCTACCAGCTCAACGTCGGCGGCAACATGGACTTCAAGAACATGCTCGAGCGTGAGCGTCTGCAGTCCAAGAAGGTCTCCAAGACCCAGGCCGTCACCTCCAACCTGACCGGCCCGCTGGCCGGCAAGATCGAGGACAAGAACGTCCACATCGGACCGTCGGATCACGTTGAGTGGCTTGATGATCGCAAGTGGGCCTACGTTCGCCTCGAAGGCCGCGCCTTCGGTGATGTGCCGCTGAACCTGGAGTACAAGCTCGAGGTGTGGGACTCCCCCAACTCGGCCGGCATCATCATCGACGCCGTGCGTGCTGCCAAGATCGCCAAGGACCGCGGCCTCGGCGGACCGATCCTGCCCGCGTCGGCCTACCTGATGAAGAGCCCGCCGGAGCAGATCGCCGACGACGTCGCACGCCAGCAGCTCGAGGCGTTCATTATCGGAGCCGAGTAGTTATCTGATGCGGTGGGCGGCCGAAAAGGCCGTTCCCGCTGAGGTTGTCAAGGAACGCGCACCTGGCAAGGTGCGCGTTCTTTGCTATATCCAGCGCATGTCAGCTGGTGAGGAGCCGGTTGGCAGCGATAGCGTCGAAGACCGTCGGGTCGAACGTCAGCTTCGGCGGCAGGCGGGCCCAGCGTCGAAGTTCGTCGTGTCGTTCATGGGCGGGATCGTTGATGGCTTCGATGAACTCGGTCCAACCATACGGACCGCCGACGTCCTCGAAAGGTGCTGTGCCAGAACCCTCGACGACGGAAATCATGGGCTCATTGTCGTCATCAACCGGCTCGACGCCCTCGACAACGATGCGAACCTCCCAGCCATCGCCGAAGTCGTACTCGTAGAGCAGTTCGTCGCCGGCTTTGCCGAGAACGTCGCCGACCGACACAGTGTCGGCGGACTCGGTGTCGGGATCGATCTGTAAGTCGTCGTCGATGGCGGCTTCGGACATGAATCGGCGGCTTTCGCCGCCCTCCGTCGAGATGAACTGGTAGAGGTGATAGTCCTTCCACCCCAACACCGTTTGAAGGATCCGATGGAAATCGGAGAGGACGATCACTGAATCGATGCGGAGCCGTCGCCACACCGTCGGCTGCACGTCGACCATCTGGATACGCACCGTCAACATCACCGACTCGATGTCGAGCTCGGGGTCGAGCTCGGGGTCGAGCTCGGGGTTGAGTTCGTCGGGAAAACCTTGCCAAACAGCAGGTCTGAGCTCTTCACGTACGACGTAGTGATCGTTCTCATCGACCTCGAGCCAGCCGTCGTCGAGGATCAACCGCAGTCCGACGCGAACCCAGCTATTGACTACTTGGCCATCGGGGTCATCGGTACCGATGTCAAAAGCATTGGCAGGGAACGGCATAGCGGTCATGCCCTGGTACACCACGCGGGCCACGATCACATCCGCGACGGCATTGGCATACGGCTCATCGTGCAGCAACGTGGTGCGCACCGACATTGACAGCGCGTTGCGGCGGAACGACAGTGAGTCCTGGCCGAACCACTGTTCGGCTGCCACTCCGGGACGGACGCGCACGGTGTTCACATCGATCAACCCCAGAGACTGTGCGAGGTCCCACAGGTCGACGAGCTGGCCGAAGTGGCTCATCGACGACAACTCGCCGACGGGCGCGAGCATGTCGAGGTCGGGCAACAGCTCGGGCAGGAGTGACGGTTTGAGCCATCGGCTCGGTGTGGTGGGTTTCTCGTCGCCGATCCACTCGAGCAGTGCGGTGAGGTTACGAATGACGCGAGTCGTGTCGAGCACCACGAGTTCGAGGCTCGGATCGACATCGGGGATGACGACGCCTGGTAAGACAAAGTGATCGGCGACGTAGCCATCAAGCGCGTCGATGACATCGTCGGCGGTGTCCGGCGATCCGGACCATCGCGAGTTCGCGATGAGAAAGTCGACGAGCATCCGGCCGGCGAACACCAGCGTTACCGCCCGCGGTCCGCCGTCACTCTCTACGAACTCGGCGAAGTTGTAAGCCAGATCGACATCCGGCATCGACCAATCGTCCAGCCGGAACCGGGGATTGGCTTCGATCAGTCCGTCGATGAGGATCCTGACAGAAATCACCAAGTTCTCGCGCCGGAGTGGATCGGACTCGAAGTTGGTGTCGTCGAGCCATCGGTCGAAAGCACTCAACGTGCTGTCGACGGTGGCCGCACCCCGACTGTGGATCGGTGTAACCGTGGCGTGCCGGTCTGCCCGCTTGCGCGTCTTGTCAGCTCGTTTCGCGCCGCGCGACTTCTTGTTTTGAGAACCCATCGACGCCGAGTCTACGTCTGACACCGTCGGTCCACTAGCGTGTGCACGTGCATGTTCGACGATGGGTGGCCACCGGGTTCGGCGGGCTCGATGATTTCGCATTCGTCGACGACGAGTTGCCGGCGCCGGGCCCGGGTGACGTGACGATCGAGGTTCGCGCTGCCGGAGTCAATCCGGCCGATCTCAAGCACGCCATGCGCGGCGGCGATCCGTCGACGTTGCCGTTGCCGATCGGGTACGAGGTGGCCGGGATGATCGCGGCGGTCGGCGCTAACGCGGGCTTCACGGTGGGGCAGGAAGTACTGGCGTTCCGGGTGTCCGGGGGATACGCGACCGCTCTCAATGTGCCTGCCGGGAAGGTTTTTCTGAAGCCGCCGTCGTTGAGCTGGGCGGTGGCGTCGAATCTGTTGTTGGCCGGATGCACCGCGTCGGAGATGCTGCACACCTCTGGTGCGCGCACTGGTGACGCGGTGGTACTGCACGGGGCGTCGGGGGCGGTCGGGGTGGCGGCGCTGCAACTGGCTCGACGGCTCGGTGTCACCGTTGTGGGCACCTGCGGACCGAGCACCGTTGATCACGTTCTCGAATTCGGTGGTGTACCAGTGCTTTACGGTCCGGGTGTGCTGGATCGTCTTCGTGAAGTGTTGCCGGCCGACGGCGTCGTCGCAGCGCTCGACGCGGCCGGCACCGACGAGGCCGTCGACGCCTCGCTGGCACTGGTCGCCGACCGGTCACGCATCATCACCGTGGCAAACCCCAAGCGCGCCAAGCAGGATGGGTTTATCGCTTTGGCCGGTTCAGCGCCGGAGTCCGCGAGGTATCGGGACAGTGTACGCAGTGAACTCGTCGAACTGGCCGGTGCCGGTGATCTCGTGGTTCCGATCGCCCGGACCTATCCGCTTGGTGACGCGCGGGAAGCCTTGGCGTATGTGGCGGCGGGGCATGCGGGTGGGAAGGTCGCGTTGATCCCGGCATCGTAGGACACGCGTCGAGGCGACTTGGTCCGCCCACTTTGGTGTCCGCGATGAGACAATGCATACCGTTGATGTGCACAGTATCCGGGGGGATCACGTGGGGGAGAAATGGCTGTTCGAAGCACGCCGATTCGCGTTGTGAATCTGACATCTGAAGATATCTCGTTCCATACCTACCAAGGCCAGGAGCACGTCCCGGCCGAAGCCGGTGCGGGGGCACCGGCCCTCTTCGACTACGGGAGGCCAAGCCGCAAGCCGCCCACGCTGACCGACGGAAGCACCCCGGTGGCATACGACATTGCACCGGGCCGCCTGGTCGATTCGATCCCGGCGCCGGCCGCCCAGACGGTTTACGTCACGTCCCGCGACGTGGCGATGACGGTCCGGCGTCCTGACGTGGCCTTCATGTACCACCCCGACACCCATTCCCCGGTCGGGTACCTGGCTTTCGTCGACGGGCTCGGACCACTTCGACGCGCGCGGTACCGGTTCGCCCAGTGGCGGCGCACAGTAGCCCCACGGATCTTGCGGAACCCGTCGGACACGTGGATCGCGATCACGTTGACGGTCAGTACCGCCTGCCTCGGTGCGTTGTTGGTCTTGGGCATCGACACCTGGCGAGACGCTGCGGATCGCGACTGGTGGATTCTCGGAATCGTTGCGGCAGTGACGGTCGTCGTTCTCGCGTTCGCGTGGACCCTCTGGCGCAACGCCTCCCGCGCGAGGAGGGGCCGGGGCACCGCCTACCTCATCGACGAGACGGGGTTGAACTGGACGACTGCTGAGAGATCACGGTTCAATGCCGTGGTCGCCGATCAGTTCAGCACCGTCCTCGAGGTGCCCGGTCCCGTGGTCGGCCCGAGCCGGTGGCAGTGGACACTGGAGGACAGGGTCGACGCCAAGGCATGGACCGGCCACTTGTCCAGCCTGGTCTCCAATTTCGAGGTTGTTCGTCACAATGATGATCACCTCACGGACAGCGCTGTCTTCTTGTCTGCTTACTGGCCAGTCGCTTTCGCCCTTGGCCTGGAACTGCCCAAGACCCGACGCGGGCAGGTCTTGAATGTCTGCCAACGACCGTCTGATGGCAACGGTCCGCGCGTAACCGGTTACGAGCGAACGGCCTTCGGACCTAATAGACCCAAACTTGATGCAGCGCATGACTTCCTATCCGCGCAGGATCGTGACAAGTCACGCGCCGGATGCCGGCTTGCAGTCCAATCACGTGACTTCAAGGTCGCGCTGACGGTCGACGGTCTGACGCATCGGGATTCTGCCAAGGCAGTCCGGCCGGAGATCCGAATTGTGGCCATCCGGCTGGTGGCCGAGCAATTCGGCTCGGCCGAAGCTGACGCAGATCTCGTTGATACACAAGATTTTACGATGAAGGTCACCAACTGGTCGGATACGCCGCTGCCGCCGGGCAACTATGCGGCCACCGAGCTCAGACTCACTCGATCCGGCAGGCCGCTGGCCTCTCGGACCGAGATCCCCTGGTCTGACTATCCCGCGATAGTGGACCAGATCGTTGATTGGTTTGCCACTCAGGACTTTTCCAACACCGTGGTCTTCCTGGCGACCACAGTGCCGCAGGAGATCGGGTTCGGCCTGGGGATGGTAGCCCACAAGCGACCCGACGTTCTTCCCGCCTCGCTGCTTCCCATGAACTACGTCCCGTGGAAGGGAGCCTTCGTGGTTCCAGACTTCGATCTGGGCAGGATCGCCCGCAAGGGCTGACTCTTTCGGTACGGGCCTACCGCGTGGTGGTGAGGCCGGTTGCCGCACGTGCGCCGATATGAGGCCGCGTGTCGTTCCTCGTGTGTGCGCATGTTCCGCCGAAAGGTGGATGTACGGCGAGTCCACTGCTCCCTAATCTGGCAACTCCAGACGGATCGCTACCCCGCCGATCCGAATCTGGGGGAGTCGGATTTGCGGTGGAGCCAGGGAGTTCACAAATGTCAACTACAGGTTTGAAGGCCAGAAAGGTCTGTGCCGCAATGGGCGCGGTGCTGGCGATCGTCGGCGGCGGTGTCGCGACGACGCTCGGCGCCGGCGATGCAGCGGCCGCACCGACCGGCACCGCGATGGTCCAGACGCAGAAGATGTCCGACGCCACCTTGAAGTCGACTCAGTTCGGCTGGTACCCCAAGGGCTCGGCACTCAGCCTCGTCTGTTACAAACGCGGACAAGCAGTTTCGGGTTACTACAGCAAGTACTTCGCCAACGGTAGAGACGACCTGTGGTACAAGGTGAGCGATGGCGGGTTCGTCGCCGACATCGACATCTCGACCGGGACCAACAACCCGATCACCGGTCCGTGTGGCGGTGCTGCTCCGGCACCGGCGGCCCAGGGATCGCGGGAAACTCGGGCGCTCGCGTGGGCACGGAGCCAGGTCGGGTCCAACGCCTACAACTTCGCCTGCCAGCGCTTCGTCGAGAACGCGTTCGGCACCAGCGGACGGTACGGATCGGCCATCCAGATGTTCAACGCGCTGCGTGCAGCCGGCACCATCCGCGGCGGCAACGCCCCCGCCGGCGCGCTCGTGTTCTCGCGCAGCTCCTACGACCAGGGCTACGGCCACGTCTCGATCGCCAACGGCGACGGCCGGTACGTGTCCGGCGGAATGCCCGGCCCGACAGTCGGTTACATGCGCGCTCCGGCCGCGAGCGGCGGAACCTACCTCGGCTGGTCGTACGCGCCGGGTAGCTGGCCTGGTCGCTGACCGGTTGATCACCATCACGCCCCCGTCACCGGTAGGTGGCGGGGGCGCGGTCGTGTCAGCCGTAGTACTGCAGGAGCGCGCCGATTAGTACTGCAGGAGCGCGCCGATCGGTCGCAGGGCACATCCTCCGTGTACGGCGTTGCATCGGGCGCGTGAACTACCAGGCGGCCACCGAGGGCGCGGTCTCCATGGCCTCGCTCAGTTCGGGGTCGAGCGACGCTGCAATGTCGCGCTGTGCGCCGAGGATGACGCGGCCGTTCTCGGCGAGAAGTGTCGGCGGGGGCGCCATCGGCAGGTCATCGGTGTCGATCAGGGTCGACGCCCCCATCACCACCGCAACATCCGACGCCACCTCCCGCGGCGACGGCTGGCGGTGGTCCACCTGCCGACGCGCAGCGGGCCGCTTGTCGAACTCGTCAAAATCCGGTCCGACGGTCTCGGGCTCCTCGTCGACGTGAACGCCACCGTTGATCGCCCACTCGATGAGATCGGCCAGCATCGTGACATCACCGCTGCGGTGCACCTCGTCGAAGGTGGTTACTGTGCGCGACTTGAGTTTTCGAGTCCAGCCCCGACGACGATTCGCGTCGACGAACTGGAAACGCTCGAAGTCGGCGGCGACCAACGCCGAGACCGCGGTGTCGACGATCCGCTGCCGCAGATCGTCCGTGCCGGATGCACTCGAGTGTTCAGCTACCCGGTCCGCGAGGTCACGCTCGGCGCGGTACCGTTCGGCGCGATTCCACTGCAGGTTGGCCAGCTGGTGAAACTGCTTGGTCGCACGCAATCCCGCAGCCGCCAAGGTGAATCGGGCGTCGGCGCGCGCGAAGTCGCATCGGTGTGAGTACAAGACAGCCAACGTGAAGTCCGCATCGGCCACCTGAGCGACGTGACCACGATCGGCGAAATGCGCTCGCGCAGCGAGCAACAGCTCTTCGGGGTCCTCGGCCGGCTGCACCGCACAGTCGGCCAGCACGATCGCGGCGTCGTGGTAGTCGTCGGCCAACTGCGCGTCCGCGAAGATCGGCATCGCGCGCCGCAGGTGCTCGCGTGCCACGTCGCGCCGACCGCGCAGCACCGCGATGTCGGCCAATTCGACGGTGGCCCTCGCCCAGCGGACCCGCATGGTGGCGTCGTGCGGGTCGTCGTCGAAGAACCTCAGCGCCCGCTGAAACTCCACCTCAGCTTCGGCTTCGCGACCGACGGCGACGTACACCCGACCGAGCGCCATACGCGCATCGGCCGCCGACTGCTCCATCGACAACCGCGAGAACACCGTCAACGCCGACGTGACCGCCGACTCGGCTTCGGCGAACTCGCCCAAGTGCAGCGCCGACGCACCGAACCACAGCGCCGCATCGGCGGCCGCCGCGAGGTCGACGTCGAAATAGCCGACGACAGCAGCCCCGCAGCAGAGCATCGCCTGGGCGTGGTCGCCTCGCTCGGCAGCAGCGCGGCCGTCCTCGAGATCACGGGCGGCGGCTTTCACCTGTGCCTCGTCAGCCGGCTCGTCGTACACACCCACCCGACGAGCATAGGGCTGCCGCGCAGTCCACCGAATGGAGAAACGGATACCAGGTGGTTCCCCGGGATCCGGCCAGGGGAATGGCGAGTTGAGAGGCATTCATGACCACCAAGAAACCCAGTTGTCCAACCACACTGACGGTCGTCGCGATCCGACCCGCGGCCGGCGAGTCGTCGCCCGACGCGCCGGTGGCAACCATCGTGAGCATGCTGCGGCTGATGCCCGGCGCCACGCTGCACATCCGGTCGGGAGCATTGCCCGCAACCGCCGGTGAACCGGCATCGATGGGCCAACGACTGTGGCTCACCGGCGTCGTCGACGCCGACGCACACACCCAGCTGCGAGCAGTCATCGACCGCAACTTCGAGGTGACCGAAACCCCGCTCGACACCGCCGACGCCGAGTACCGGTGGCACGGGCTGCCCGAGGCGGGCGAACTCGGCTTCGTTCCGCATCAGAGCCGTTCCCGTGTCTGGACTCTCGGTGCCGACGAAGCCCCCGACATGACCCGGCTCTGGCAGGCGTTGGCCGCGTGGCCATCCGGGCGTATCGACGCAACTGTCTCGGCGCAGACGCGTGGCGACTTCTGCGTCTCGGTATCACTCAGCGGCGATACACCGCCGCCGCTGATGGTGCGCGCCGCGGCCACCGATGTCTTTCAGGGCTTGCAGTTCACCGCCTCCGACGACGAGCCGGAATCTTTGCGCTGCACCGAAGATGAGGCACGCACCGTCGTGATGCTGCCGGTGGGCACGTCGTCGTGGGCTCCACCGGGGTTCCGGGTGGGTGCGCCGAGCATGATGCCGGTGCGTCTGGCACTGTCGTCGAATCCGATCGACGACAGCCGTATTCGGTTGGGGTGGGCGCGGACCGACGCCGGCACCCATGTCGACGTCGCGCTCGGCGACCAGGAACTGCTGCGTCACGTGCACCTCGTCGGCGCCACCGGAACCGGTAAGAGCAGCATGCTCGCCGGGATCATTCATCAACTGGCACATAGTGATAACGGTGCGTTGCTGCTGGACCCGCACGGCACTCTGGTGGACCGGGTACTCAGCGAGTTGCCCGCCCATGCAATCGATCGTGTGCGGGTGGTTCGCGCCGACGACATCGACGCCCCGGTGGCGTTGAACCCGTTGGCCACCGACTCCCCGCTCGGCATCCAGGCGGCCATCGCCGACATGGGTGAGATGTTCCACGAACTGTTCGATCCGGGTCGCACGGGGATCGTCGGGCCGCGTTTCGTCGACCGCGTCGCACACGCACTCCGTGCACTGGTCATCCTGCGCGGCGAGTACGCGAGCCTGCTCGACGTGCCATTAATGCTGGGCCACAAAGGAATGCGTAAGGCACTCGTCGAACGACTCACCGATCCGGCCGAGAAGCTGTGGTGGGAGAACGACCTGCTGAATCAACGGTCCACCGAGTACGGCGACCTCACGTCGTGGGTGAACTCGAAGTTCGAGACGTTCTCCGCGAGCCCGGCGATGCGCGCGATCCTCGGCTCCGGCGCCGACACCTACAATCCCGTCGCGGCGATGGACTCCGGCGAGATCATCCTCGTCGACCTCGCGAAGGGAACCATCGGAAAGGACGCCGCACGACTGCTCGGGTACCTGTTGCTGAACCGGTTCTGGGTGGCCGCGATGAACCGGTCGGGCAACCGCCGATTCCACATCGTCGTCGACGAAGCGCACTCGGTGATGGCCGGATCGCTGATCAACATGCTTTCGGAGGGAAGGAAGTTCGGGCTGTCGGTGGTCGTGGCGCACCAGTTCCTAGGGCAGCTGCAACCGGCGGTGACCAGCGCGCTGTCGGGCAACGTGGGCACGTCGGTGACCTTCCGGTCGTCGGGTCCGCACATCGCCGAACAGATCGCGGCCACCGGTGGTCAGGTGAACGCCCAGACGTTGGCGAATCTGCCCACGCTCTCAGCGATCGTGGTGCGCAACGCCGGCGACGACGTCACACCGGCACCGCACACCGTGCGGGTGGAGCAAGCGCAGGACGGTTGTCGACGAGCCAATCGCTCTGCGGTGGAAGTACTCTCACGCCAACGCAACCGACGAGCACAGTCCGGACGCGTGCCCCTCGACCCCGACGTCGACTTCCCGGTTCTGAGCCGACCCACCGCCGGTGAGGATTCGACGTCGCGGGGGAAGTTCCTCGACGAGTGGCTCGAGAAACGCAAACGGCTGCAGGAGAATTCGGCGACCAAAGCGCCCGGTGACGACGACAGCGAAGCACTCGCTGGCGACACCGCCGCATCGTCGGACGACACCACAGTCCCCGACGACGATCTCACCGAGTCCGGCGAGGTGGCATGACCTCACGCTCCGGGCATTCGTGACAGGTGATCCCGACCCAGGTCAACGGCGGTTCTGCCAGGCCTGGGTCGGGATCGGCCGCGCTCAGGACACCAGAGGATGGGTAACGATGATGACCGCCCCGACCACCAGACATGCGAGCACCAGAAGGACCGCGATGCCCGCGGCAATCCAGATGTTCCTTGCGCCGCCCTTTGGGGCCAACCGGATCGCCAACACGGCAGCGATGAAGAGCGACAGGAAAATTGGCAGGAACGCCACCCGCTGACGGAGCGTCTGCAGAGGCAGGAGCAGCTCCGTGCTGTACATGGTGAGCACCAAAGCCGGCACACCGATCCCTATGGAGAGTAGCGCTACAAGAGTATTCAGTCGGGTTTGCGCGTCGGCGTCACGGGAACTGGATATCGACGACGCGGCGGCGAGGAGTCGGACCAGCGCCAGCGATTCATTGTTCAAGAGCTCCGTCAGCGCTTCACATTGTCGAATTGCGGCGTCGTGCAACCGCATCCATGTGCGGGTCTGCGCCGTGGCGGGTTCCACATCGATCAGCAGGGCCCGATCACGAACACGCCGGTACGCGTGGTAGGCATCGTCGTCGGTGATCCACGAGTACAGGCCTTCACGTATCGCGTTGGTCGACACATCGGTTGCTCGTCCGCACACGATGTTGAGTTTGAGCATCGACGCCACCACCGAGGTGTGCTCTTCGCCCGCCGCGCCGGTCGACTCATCCGCGAGGCGCTGCTCGAGTGCGTATCGCAGGTGCCGTATCGCGATTGCAGAGTCTCGCGACAACTCGCACACTGCCTTCGCGAACCGCGCAGCCTTGTGATGAGCGTCCTCACCGCTACTGGGTGGCGGCGGCAGAGCCGAGAACAACGTGCGCTCGAACTCCCCCGCCACATCGACCTGCGCCACATCGTCGACGACGTCGATGCGGCCATCGACGACCTGCCATACGCCTACGACATGGAGATCCAAGTGAACCTCACGGTCATCGGTCACCACGACGAGTACCTCACCGACGACCAAGTGGTCTTGACTCCCGGCCATGGACATGACCAGAGGCGCCGTTCGGGGTACCGGACCGCCCGATCCCACACGATCCCGCAACACAGCCGCGTCGAAGGCGTGCGAGACCATCCGCACCGTCCATGTGATGGGCAACTGCGCTGTCTCGTGGATGGCAGATGTCTCTCGACGCACCCGCTCTTCGGTCATTGACTACCCCCGACGCTTCGTCGCCCTTGGTGGATTCGTCGGAGGATAGTTCGTGTCCCTGCCACCCAGCAACCTGTCGGTGTCAGGCCGAGATCAGTCCCCTTTTGCGACGACGCGAGCGTGGGACGTGCCGCATTACGCTCACCGGAGCACCACGAAAGGACCTCTGATGTCACAGTGCCAGAAGTGTTTCAAAGCCCTCAACGACTGCCAGGCATGCAAGGGCAAGGGCGGCGGCAGCGGATTGTTCGGTCGGCTCAACTGCAGCAAGTGCCGCAACACCGGTTTGGTGTGCAACTCGCATGGCGGTTTCTGGAAGAAGTGACTCGAAGCCAAGGGAATGGGGCCCGTTCGCGACGGGTCGACGGTCGCCCCATGCAGGCAGGACGTAGCCGATGACTGGAGTCGTGGTCACGCTGCTCTTCATCGCGCTCGCCGTCGGCTACGTCCAGTTCGTCCGCAGCGACTCAGCGCGATCGGATCCGGCTGACGGGCTCACCCTCTACCTCGAGGGCGTGATCGCCACGCTCGCGGTCCTCCAGATATCCGGCACGGCCGCACTGGGTTCCGGCGGCGCGATCATGATCGGTGCGGTCATGGCGGTCGCCGTCGGCGTCGCGACCGCCCTGGCCCGCAACTCGTTGATTCAGGGAACCATCGAGATGGTGTTCTCGGTCATCGCGTTAATCGCACTCATTCCCGCACTTGGGATTGCGTTCGACGACCTGTCCTGTGGGCACGTCATCAACCGGACCGCGTTCGTCGCCGCGATCGTCGTATTCACCATCTCCTTTGCCGCCGCAGCATTCTTCGCCATCTTCTCCGCACGGACCTGGTCGGCGGTGTTACACATCGGTATGGGGTGGTTCGGATTCGTTGAACTGCTTCTCTTTTGGAGCCTGCCGGCCGCCTGGCAGTTCACCGGACAATCGCTGGCGCCCACGGCAGCTGCCATCATCGCCGCCACGCTGGCCGGCGCACTCGTCGCCTTCCGCCCGCGCATCGCGTTCGCACTCATCGGCCTACTCATCGCGATCGGCGCGCTGATTCCGTTCGTCACCAGCGTGCCCACCTGCGCCGACGATTCGCTCGGCGGCACAGCGGTTCCGCTCGCCATGCTGGCCTACGCAATCGTCGGATACCTGATCAGCAGCTTCCGACTGAAGCGCGCCCGACGCGGATAGCGCACAAACAAACCGAAAGGGCGGCTCACACTCTGGTGTGTGCCGCCCTTCGTGGCGATCACTCCCGCGGCCGGTGGATCAGCCCGGCATCGGAATCAAAACGGACCGTATCGATTTCGCTCAGTGAGCCGAGCCCCGCGATCAGAACCGTGAGCTCCTCGATCGCGAGGCGTAACGACTCATCGGGGTCGGGGTAGGGCCCCTCTCCCGACCGGGCCCATTCGATGAGGCGCTGCTGGTGGCAATCGAGCGCCACCTGCGAGGCGTGTCGTCGGACCCGCTCGGCCAGCCGCGCGCTGCTCTGCGAGCTCATCGACCGTCGGCTCACGGGCCGATCGCTGGAAATGTCTTCCATCTCTATTCCTTTCTGAAACAACCGAACTCCGGACAGAGTTCACCCCCGAGAGGGCTTCAGTAAGGTGCGGATATCCGCTGAGAGAACTGTGAAGTTACACCGTCACAAAGCGATACGCAAGCACTGCAATACGCAAAGCACCCTCCTCTGCGTCGGCGTCGTAGCGCATCCGTGTGGAGCGTCGGTACCGGCGACCCCGACGACGGGGCGCACACCGCAGTGGATACCTGCGGGGCGCGCACACCGTCGACAGTCGTCGTGAGAGAGCACAACCCGACGTCAGGATCATGCGACGCCGGCTGCGTCATCGGGATCGATCCACCCGTCGGCAAGCAACTGCCGCAGCAGCTGCGCTTTGTTCGCGACCGGCCTGCCGGCCTCGTTGTAACGCCGGGTGACCCGCTGGTAGTGGGTCTTGACTGTGCTCTCGCCGATGAAGTGCTTTTGCGCGGTCGCCTTCGAGGTCGCGCCGAGCAGATACGTACGAAGCACTTCGAGTTCGCGGTGGGACATATGTACCGGACTGTTGACGCCGTCGGGGACACCAAGCGTGTCGTGCAGCACGCGTTCCAACTGCCCGAGGGCATCGGGACCGGAACCATTGATCCACAACACCTTTCGGCCACTGGGATGGCTGCGAAACCCGGACTGGGGCTGTCCGATCTCGGCGTCGACGCCGATCAGCACCGGTCGTCGGCCGGAGTTGTCGCATGAGCTGAGCTCTCGCACGATGCGTGCCAGGCTGACCTCGTCTCGGAAGATGACCGCGGATGCCTGCAGTGCTCCGATGTCCTGTGGAGGTGCGATTCGGGCGGTGTATCCGAACTTCTCCACCAGCAACACCATGGCGTGATCGATCACCGATCCCTCGCCGGCAACCACCACTCGTCCGCGCTCTCCGTCATGACTATTCATCGACAACTCCCTCATCCGATGTGAGACCGCCGGTCGGCAGTCATGAAGAAGTCCGTTTCTCCATTCGGGGTGCAGTCAGCAGCCGAGCCCCCGAGGCACCGAGCCATCCCCCGCACGCCGAGCCGTCCATCGAAATGGTGAAACGGACGTAGTGCAGGCGCCCCCGACCGGGGGATGGCCACGGAGAAACCCGAGGAGATCATGATGTTCAGCAAGTTCAGGGAGTTCTGGCTACGCCAAAAGACACGGTCCGCCGGATCTGAGGCCTACCTTCGTGCCGGCGAACAGATCAAGCGCGCACAACAGCAGTCCGGGTCGACCGTCGTGATCGACGGCAACCTGCTGGCCGGCGAAGCCGAGCTGCTCTCGCTCACCTCGCAGGCCACGGCGGCCGTCGAGTCGCGATACGGCAAGCACCTCAACAAGATCGCCGACGGCAAGACCGAGATCGGCACCCAGAACGCCGTCCTGCGTGCGCAGATCGACCGGATGGACAGCAACGAGCACATCGTGTCCACCGAGCACGGCGGTGCCGCGGTCTCCGGTGACCGGCAGACCCTTCCGCAGATGCGTGCCGACCACGACGCACTCACCGCCCAGATCGCCGCCGATACCGAAGCGGGAATCACCCGGCACTCGCACAAGGTGAAGCGCGTGTGGCGGATCGTCGCCAACAGCATCCTGCTGATCGACGTGGTCGCGCTGTTCATGCTGATGCTCACCATCGAGAACACCAGCTTCGGTTCGCTCATCAGGAACCCCGGAGCCAACACCGCCAAGTTCATCACCGCGGCCGGCTTCAGCTTGATGGGGGCACTGGTGCTCGCCGCGTTCGCCCACCAACTCGGTCAGTCCCTCTGGCGACGAATCCACCGACGAGACAACGAAATCGGTGACCATGGCGAAGCCGGAGATGACGCGCGTCCGCAGCGTAAGGCCCGAAACATCGCCGATCACGTGCTGGTTCTCGGCATCGCGACCGTGGTCATCGTCGCGCTGGCCGCAGTGGTGGCGGCGTCGATCTTCCACCGCATCGGCATCGCCGCCGGCACCTCGGAAGCAGCGCCGCTGGCTCCGTGGATCGGCGTCGCGATCGGCATCGCCGCCACCGTGGCACCGCTGATCGTCGCCAGCGTCGAAGCCATGGCACCGTCACCCGAGGTGGCACGCCGCAACGCGCTCGCAGCGCGGATCACCGCCGAGGACAAGCGCAAACAGTCATTCGAGCAGTCGTTGGCCGCCAACTACCAGCGGCTGTCGAGCCTCGACGTCGAAGCCGGCCGCATCCTGGTTCACGCGGACCGCGACCTGCAGGACGCGATGCTGCCGGCGACGCAACTGATCCTCAAGCTGCGCACCGAGTTCGGGCATGCGGGTGAGATGTTCCAGCCCGTCACGCTGCCGTCGCCCGTTGATGGATCGGTCGCCATCGGGTGGGACAACCTGGAACGACTGCGCACGATCGTTCCGCCCACTGAGCACATCGTCGACGTCGAGCCCGAACCGAGCGGCCCGCATCCGGTCGACGACGTCGCGGCGTAACCGACCCAGCGGCATCACGATCGGTGGTGGCCTGGGCGCGGCCCGCCCCCCCCGCCCCCGCACCACG
>JAEYMI010000060.1 GCA_023461275.1 Actinomycetes bacterium
GCTGCCAAAGCAATCGGTTTGGCCATCCCGGAACTGGAAGGAAAATTAGACGGCGTTTCCCAGCGTGTACCTGTAAAAACCGGCTCAGTTACCGAATTGGTAGCCGTTGTTAACAAAACCGTAACCATCGAGGCCGTGAATGCTGCTATGAAAGCAGCCGCATCCGATTCCTACGGATATACGGAAGAAGAACTTGTATCTTCTGATATTATCGGTATCACATATGGGTCCTTATTTGATGCCACCCAGACTAAAGTTACTTCTCTTCCGGATGATAAAACCTTAGTTAAAGTTGTTTCCTGGTATGATAATGAAAATTCCTATACCAGCCAGATGGTAAGAACCATTAAATACTTTGCGGAATTAGACTGAATTCATAAATCTCTGGTAAAGAAGAACCCTGGGAAACTAAATTCCCAGGGTTCTCTCCTCCAGGCTCTTCTCCCGCTGGCTTCAGCAGACATGAGCCTGTTATTATTATAGGTATTTTAATTATTAATTCTTAAGATCGTTATAATATTAATTTTTAGATCGGGTTAAGGTTGTAAACATATAACAATCTGATAATACAAACTGCCTGATTAAAATTAAGCATATCGAACTACGATAGTAAGCTTATGACAATGCACTGCTTTTATAAAGTTCGGCAAAATAGGTGTTATTCTCCATTAGATCCAGAAAGGTACCCTGACCGGCAATCTCTCCATCACGAAAAACGACAATCCGGTCAAAGCCTTTTATTGAACTTAATCTATGTGCAATCGCTAAAACCGTTTTCCCGCTTAAAAGGTGAACCACCTCGTTCATTACCGCTTCTTCTGTCAGGTTATCCATTGCTGAGGTCGCTTCATCCAGGATTACCAGGTTGTTTTTCTGAAACCACAGTCTGGCAAGGGCCAGGCGCTGCCTCTCTCCGCCGGACAGGGTGATCCCTTTCTCTCCCACCATGGTATTAATCCCTGCTTTCATCTTTTTGATGGTGGGATACAGTTGCACTTTCTCCAATGCTTCTTTCACAAGACTATCTTCAGTTTGTTGATCAAATACTATATTTTCTTTTACGGAGCCGTCAAAAACAGGTGTATCCTGTGAAATATAACTTAGATTTTCGTATAAATGATTAAGACCCAGATTACTTATTTCTTCTCCATCCAACTTAACATTACCCCTTTTATATTTGAGTAAGCCTATTATGATTTTGATCAGGGTTGTTTTTCCTGAACCACTGGCTCCTACAAAAGCAACTTTTTCACCTGGTCTGATTTCTAAATTCAGATTACGGAAAATATTTTTATTACCATACTCAAAACCTAGATTTTCTATCTGAATCTCTCCGCTTAAATTATGTAAGTACATTCCTCGGTCTAATTGCGGATCATCCTTTAGATTTAAGAAAGCTTCAAACCTTTTATAAGTTTCCTTGTTCAGTTTGTATTGGACAAATAATACATTAAAAATTGCAATAGGGGTATATGCATTTTCAATCAATGAGATTAATGCAATGGCAGAACCCACCGTCAGAGTTTTACTATGCCAGGCATACAATAATACCCCAACGTTTAACATGGCAACCAGCAGTGCAAAAATCGTAAAAAATGCTTCGTGGATCAGATTCATTTTCACTTTCGAATTTACAATTTCATCTCTTGCCTTGGAAGCCTTATAAATTTCACTCAGAAAGCGGCGTTCCAGACGAAATACCACCATCTCCATAAATCCCCGTACCAGATAATGATTCAGCTTTTCTTCATTATTTAATATTTTCTCTTTGATCTGATACAACACCTTTAAAAGCAGATTCGTTATAATAAAAACAATAACATATCCAATTAATATAACATAAGTAACCGTCTTATTAATTCTCCAAATAAAGAAAATACTAAAGCAGATCGTTGGTGCTAATTGCCTTAAAAGGCGCAGCCAAAAATCAAATAATATTCTTTTTCCTGCATTAGCTCCATTTTCGATATTCTGCGTTAGTTTGCCGGTTCCAAGGGATTGGTAATCCAAATAATCAATTTTACTGACTTTCTTTAGGGATAACAGCTTAAAATCCAGATAAATTCCATGTTCCAGCTTTTTGCCGGGATACTCATCCAGATAATTACCCAGATAAAATATAACTAAGATAGCACCATATATGAGAATGCTCTTATTCGTTAATATATCACCTGTAAAATCATCGATTATTTTTTGAAAATATTTAATTTTATAATTAGTTAAAAATGAAATCCAAATACCTGCAGTCAGATAGATTGCTGCAATTATTTTATTTTTCATTACAATTTCTTTCATATAGTTCACGACTGTACTCCTTTATAATGGTATTTTTATAAGGGTTTCAGTACAGTTAATCCTGCCAGCAAGTTTAAATTAACCTCAGCACAATCTGCTAACAGTTTATATCAACTGTACTGAGTTTATATCTCGGATATTTCTCATACGAGTCCCCCCTTCCTGTAAATTCTTTCTATAATAATCTCTTTTATTGTATCAGACATTATAAGGATATCAAAGTACTATTTCTATAAAATAGCATCCATTATCTTCTCTTCCTGTTCACAAACAAACAGAAATAAGTCAGCGGAATCTTTTGCTAGTTTCTCATCTCCTATTTCCAGAAAATATGCCGTAAACAGCAATTCAATATTCTTCATTACACAGGCAATCGATTGCTTCTCAATATGACTTAGCCTCATGATGGAATGATAGCCTTTAATTACCTGCCGTACAATTACATACCACCGTTTTGCTTCAACCCGGTTATTATCTTCTTCCATGAGAATTCCTAACAGAAAATAGCATATATCAAAAATTCTTATATTACTCTGGCTTAAATCAAAATCAATATATCCTGAAAAACTTTGATTATCAAATAGAAAATTACCCAAATGTACATCCCGGTGTATCAGCTGTTTCGGCAATTCATGGTATACTTTTGATAACTCTGAAACAGCTTTTTTTGCTTCATTTTGATTCAGATATTCAGGATGGAATTGATTCAGATTTCTGCTCACCCAGCCATTCATCTCATCTAACAAACTATTGTTCCAATAACTTATTGTTTTTTCACATTCTCGAAATGCAATGTGAAGTCTGGCCAAAATAGCACCAAAATCAAAAAACCAGGTTTCATTACAGCCATTCACATTAACTAAGTTTTTCCCTTTCAGTTTTGTTGTAAGCAGATACATTTTATCATTTTGTACAAAATACTCTTCCCCATCCGGTAACGGGATAATTTCTGGTACCGGAATTCCTGTTTGATGGAGAATTTTAAACATTTCAAGATTTCTTTTTAAAGTATTTTGATCACTATATTCC
>JAEYMI010000061.1 GCA_023461275.1 Actinomycetes bacterium
CCGAATCGTTGGCACTGGCCCGCGACCTCGCCGCCGCCCAACCCGACGCACTCCAACCCCGCCGCGACATCACCATCTCCCTCAACAGGATTGGCGACGTCGCCGTCGCCATGGGCGACCTCCCCGCCGCCCGCACCGCCTACACCGAATCGATGGCCCTGCCCCGCGACCTCGCCGCCGCCCACCCCGACGCACTCCAACCCCGCCGCGACATCACCGACTCCCACGACAGGATTGGCGACGTGGCCGTCGCCATGGGCGACCTCCCCACCGCCCGCACCGCCTACACCGAATCCCTCACCATCCGCCGCGACCTCGCCGCCGCCCAGCCCGACGCACTCCAATCACTGCAAGACCTTGCCTACTCACTCAATGCCGTCGCGCAAACCTCTGACGAAACGAACGTCCACGCCCTCCAACTCGAAGAGCGATCAACACGCATCACGATCTTCAACACACTGCGTGACTACTGGTCCGCACTCACCTTGATCCGACTCGACCTCAAGATCGACGCTTACATTTCCGAGCACCCCACGTCGGATCCGAACTCCCCAGTTCATCCCTACCACCAAGGTCTCTTGAAGGAGACCGAAAGCCTGCTTGTCATGCTCGACAATGCCAAACCCCTCCCCGACGACCTCCGCTCCGAACTCACCCGCGTCCGTCGCACCCTGGCCGAACTCGAAGCCGCAGAACAGAACCCGAAAGAGCCGAATACCGAGGCGGACCCACAATGACCCTCCCCGATCACAGTTCTGAGTCCCGAGTCACGCGCACTTTGCGCTGGCTACGACGTTGGCCGGCGGCAGTCCTCGCCGTATCGGCCGCCGTGATCGTCATCGTCGGCTACTTCGAGTTCCGTCACGAGTACCCGAATTCAGCTGTGGCCCAACGGCTGTTCTCGTCGCTGTCGATGTTCACCGGCGGATACGTGCCACCCGAGCCAGACGCACCCGCTACTCCGCCCACCCGCATCGCATGGACATCGATGGCAGCGTTCTCCCTGACGTTCGGCGCAGCCCTATGGGTCATCGTTGAAGTCACGTCGAAGCGCCTGAGCATTGCCTACCGAGCACGGCGATCACGCCCCCAGCTTGTTGTCGTCGGATCAGAGGAAACCGCCACGGCGATCGTCAAGTCTGCTCTGGCACAGGATATTTCGACGGTTCTGATCGCCGAATCATCGAAATCGCAGGCAGCACGCGCTGCCGAGGGCGGGGCACTGGTGGTCACGGTGCCCAGCGTCGAATCGTGCGCCGAGAACGAGTCGGTCGCAGACCTTCTCGCCAGAGCCCAGAATGTCGTCATCGCGACCGACTCGGCGCCGGCGAATCTCGCGCTACGCGAGAAGATCGCCCCGATTCGTAAGAAGGAGGATGACCAGGCACCCAAGCCTGAGACCGAACCTGCTGAAACAGAGGACTTCCGGTCGCTGATCGCCGTGGTTCACGACCCCGTCGTCGCAGACACCATGCGGCCGGCCGTCCTCACCAAGCTGTCTGAAGAGGACGTGACCTGCCCCGCAGAGAATGTCGCCGAGCACGTCTGCCACCTCATCGACGCCGCCACCACCGGAACCCGCGTCGTCGACGAGGAGACCATGAACCGACTCGCGAACGCGATCACGGTGCAGGTAATCCCGGTGGCCCCCGGAACCAGCGAGGTATACGAGTGGCCGCAACTCGCCGAGACCATCGAACTGTGGATTCGTCGATTGTCGTGGAGCCGAACGTTCCTCAATGGCGGCGAGAATGCGGAAGGCCTCTTCAATCCCGTCGTACCGATCACGATGATCCCTGCCGATGCACCACTCCCAACCGATGGTCTCAACATCCGCATCTACGCGGGTGGGCCGCAGGCCGTGATAGCCAAAGCCGTCGAAGATCGTGCGGCTCTGAGCCATTCACTGCCCGAGTTGACGATCCTCGTCGCCGATAGATCCGTTGCACGCGCTGCACACAATGGCTTCGGGGTATCCACACACGACGAGATCCCCACCGGACATGAGTGGATCGCCAACAAGGCACCCATGCCCGCCCCTGACTCCGGAGGTTCACGGGTCGTGGTCGTCGACCCGATGGAGGTCGGTCTCGACGCGCGGCTCGTCGTCGACGACATCAACCTGCAATGGGCTCGAATGTTCGCCCAAACATACGAATTCATCTTCTCGGGTTCACACCCGATCGTCGCTTGGGAACCCGGCGCTCCGCTCGGCGATGCCGTCTATGCCGAAGAGCAGCGTCTGATCGCAGAGACCCTCGCCGAGTTGCCGTCGGACACCTCTGTCGAGGACCGTCAGCACGCCACCGAACAGGCTATCCGCAAGGCGCGCAAAAACATCAGCGACCGCTACTCCAATCGATACGCGGTCAAACACATGCTGGAACTTCTCAAAACGGATTTCGACATCGTCCGCCTTTCGCGCCATGAGCAGCGCTGCCCGGTCTCGCCGCACTTTCCGGACGAAGCGGTCACGAGCATGGCAACAGCGGAGCACGACCACTGGCGCCTCCGCACATGGAAGGACCGCAGTGTCCGCCCACGTCCACTACGACAGCGGCTGACGCGCCACAGCGTCGAGCCTGAGACCTTCAAGTGTTGCTCGTTCGCCAACTCCGGCGCCCAGAACTTCAGCTTCGAGCAGCTGGAGAAGCCCAACGAAGCAATCGACACGGCGACCCGACGACGGCTCCAGAGCGCGGCCGAGTACAACCGACGAATCGTGACCGAGACGTATCCTGCCATCGCAGCTCGATTCGGATACGCAATCGTTCGAAAGGGTCAGTCCCCCTTCCCCACCGATGTGCCCGACAACGATCTGCAGTGGCCGGAGTACCACCGACGTGGCAAAGTCCTGGCCACCAAGGTGACCGAAACCATCAGTTGGACAACCGAGTCCGGCGACACCGCCACCGCACATGCCGGCAGCTGGCTCATCCGTGACGCATCAGGCAAGCAATGGTGCGTACCCGACAACGAACTGCCGGACTCCTACAAGCAGGTTCTGACGGCGGACCGAAACCCTGCCGATCGGCCGGTCAGTGAACACGTCCACCTGCGGGTCGGAACCGTCCACGCGCGGCCCGCCATTGCGGGCGAGTTCATCAAGATCGGCGACGAGAAGGTACCGGCGCCGGCCTACGGGTGGGTCATAAGAAGCTCGAAGGGGGAGCACTGGCCGGTCTCGAGCCTCCATTTCTCCCGCTTCTACGCCGCCAACCACGACGTTCCAACGGAGTCCACATCGCCGGCACCGGAATCTCCTCAGCCGGAACCCAGCTCACCATGAGTCCCTCACGCCGGCTGGGCCGGGTCGACTCTGCGATGCAGCTCACGGCTCAGATCGGCGGCTACATCCGGTCCGCGCGACCAGACCACGCGTCGACCACCGACCCGCTTGACTGCACCCGGCACCGACCGCATCACCACGAAAGTGACTGCGCTACCGGGCAATCGGTGCGCCGCCCGAGCCAATGCGACCTCGTCGCGTACCAACACCACCAGCGGTGCACGCTCGGCGAGCTCAAGCACCGGCACGATTTCCGCGCGATAGCCGCACTGCTGGACCAACGCGACAACGGCGACGTCGATCGCATCACCATTGCTGACGACGACAATCCGGCTCACCTCAGGGACAGACACAGAACGGGACATGACACTCCTCGGCTTCACGCGACCGCGTCTCGATCGCATGACGTCAAGTGCTTCCCCACTACTCCCGCGTTTCCGACGCGCGGTGAGGCGATCATCACCCGATCACCACGTAACGCACCGCCAGTGGGGAAGTGACGACCAGCCTGACCCAACCGCACGACACCCCAAGGAGCACCGCCGCAATGACGCACCCCCAGCAACCTGACGTCGGGATCAAGACCGCCGTCGACGTCGCCAATCGCGCACTCGAGCGCGTTCCCGCGTACAGCAAGTTCCTCCAGCAGAACGGCATCGACGTCACCGGCATCGACGCCGACACCTTCGGCAATCTCCCGCCGATGATGAAGGACAACTACCTTCAAGTATTTCCGCGCCCCGAGCAGGTCTGGGACGGCAAGCTCGGCGACGTCGTGAACTGGTCGGCCAGTTCAGGTTCCACCGGCGAACCCTCCTACTGGCCACGCAGCCGACGATCGCTCTACGACAGCATCGACTTCCACGAGCGAATCCTGCGCGACAGCTTCGACGCCCACACCCAGACCACCCTGGTGGTCAACACCTTCGCCATGGGCAACTGGATCGGCGGCACGTACACCCTTCTCGCGATCAACGGCACCAACGATCTCAACATGCCGGTCAGCATCATCTCCCCCGGCATCAAGATCGACGAGGCTGCACGGGCGATCAAAGAACTCGGCCGCGACTACGACCAGGTGATCGTCGCCGGTTACCCACCGAAGGTCAGAGACGTTCTCAACCAGGTCCCCGCCGACGTGATCGCCGGCCTGACCGTGAAACTTCTGCTCGCCGGCGAACGCATCACCGAACGGTGGCGGACCGAAATGCTCAGGCGCATCAACCGATCCGACGATCCGCGCAGCATCACGCTGATCTACGGGACCGCCGACGCCGGCATGATGGGCTTTGAAACTCCCGCCTCGATCGCCATCCGCCGCGCAGCCGACGACGACGACGAGTTCGCCCGCACCCTGTTCGGCGACAAAGTCACCTGGCTCCCGACGTTGGCCTGCTACAACCCGGTCACGCGCTACATCGAGACCGACGAGGACGGCTTCCTGCTGTTCACCGTCGACTCCACGCTGCCGCTGGTGCGCTATCGCATCAAAGACTACGGCGCCCTTTTCGACGCCGAGCGGCTCTGCCACATCCTCACCTCGTGCGGCAAAACCGAACTGGTCGAACATGTCTCACCGACCTCGCACTTCGTGTCAGTGGCGGGTCGCCAGGATGTTGAGCTCACCTTGAGCGGGCTGAACATCTACCGCGAGAATCTCATCGCCGCACTCATGGATCCGCGAGTCTTCGACCTCGTCACCGAACAGTTCTACGTTCCCGAGCCCGAACAAGAAGACCTCACCCAACGATTCGTCATCGACGTGGAACTCGCACTTGGCGTAGCGCCCAGCGACGAGCTACGCGACACCCTCACAAACGTTTTCGTCGAAACCCTGCGCTCGGTGAATGGCGAGTACAACACCCAGTATCAACAAGACCCCGAAGGTTCCACCCCGGACGTGGTGATCACCGAATACGAGCGCCGCGCCGAGTTCGGCATCAAACGCAAGATCGCGGAGACCCGATGAGAGTCACGCACCCGACAGCTACGAAAGGCACTGCAATGCAAACAATTTCCATCCTCGACCCGACCACCGATCGCGCCCAGATCGACAAGCTGCTCGACGAGAACACCTACGTCGACGGCTGGGACAGTGCGCTCGAAGACCTGGAGAAGCTCAACCGTTTCTCTCCTAAACCCACGGAATACGATCCCGCACAGCTGGATTCACACAGCCGCTACATCTTCTATCCGTGGCGGCAGACCGTCCTGCGCCTGCCCGACGCGCAGATCTTCCACCGGCTACGCACTGCCCGCAACTGCTATCTCATCACCGACGCCGAGCAGGCGACGTGGGCGTCGTCGACGATCGCCATCGCCGGACTCAGCGTCGGTGGATCGGTACTGTCGGTGTGTGCGCTCACCGGCGCCGGTAACCTGCGCATCGCCGACCCCGACACCCTCGGGCCGTCGAATCTGAACCGTCTCGTCGGGTCGGTGTGTGACCTCGGCGTGCCGAAGACGACGCTGGCGTACCGTCGGGTGGTCGAAGCCGATCCGTACACCACCATCGAGGCATTCGACGAAGGTTTCAGTGCGGCAACGGAATCGGCGTTCATCGGGTCTGGTGCGTCGAAGGCTACGGTCATCCTCGAGGAGATGGACGACCTCGCCCGCAAGGTGCATCTACGCAAGGTTGCCCGCGCCGCCCGGGTGCCGGTCATCATGGTCACCGACGACGGCGACGATGTGATCCTCGACGTCGAACGCTACGACCTCGACGGCAACTATCCGCTCTTCCACGGCCGCGGCGGCGATCTCAGCAACCTCACCGAGGAGGAGTTGCAGGACCAAGATCGGCGGGTGGAACTGGCCGGACGGATCGTCGGGTACAACGTCGATGAGCGGCTGGAAGTTGCGCTCGCACAGGTGGGCAAGACCATTCCAACGTGGCCGCAGCTCGGGACGGCGGCGTCACTGGCCGGGGTCGTCGGAGCTATTGCGGCACGAAAGCTGGTGTGCGGACACGAACTTCCGTCCGGGCGGTGTCATGTGCGGGCCAGTGATCTCAAGATGCTCGACGGGACGATCGACTAGCGGTCGCCGAGCACGTCGCCGTGCCCGTGGCGTCGGCACCAGCTCACGATGTAGCGGGCGTGCAGGCCGCACCACCGGTACACCGACGCCTGCGTGAGCTGTAGGTTCGGGTCGTGCTCCTGGCGGCGCATGATGATCGGGCCGAGGTAGTGGCTGGTGACCTTGTTCGCGGTGTTCGGCGACACGTGCGCGGCGCGTGCCAGCGACGCACTGTCGGACGCATTGCCTGACGCGATCGCGCCGGCCAGCCGGCCGGCAGTGGTGCCGCGCTGTCCGACGAACTGACCGAACAACGGGTACGGGCAGGCCCCGGTCGGGTCGATCACGGTCCGTTCACCGACGGCCGCAGTGTTCAACGCAGCGACGATCGCCTCCAAACCGTCGGACTTCTTGACGATGCCGCGCACCTCGTTGCGCAACCGCGCCTCGTCGAGGTGATCGCGTTCCATCGAGTGGCCCTGCGTGGCGAGCAGCACCGGCGCCATCCGATCGGCGTCGCGCAGGACATCGATGGCGTCGAGGCCGTCGAAGGTCCATTCGACGTCGGGTCGGTTCCAGATCAGGTCGGCGATCACCACGTCGAAGCGCACCTTGCCGGTCACGCTGCGGACAAAGCCGGCCTCATCGTCGGCGACAACGACCGTTATTCCATCAAGCGCGTGCTTCAAGGGAGTGGCGATCACTCGCCCGAGGGGGGATGCCACCAGCACGCGCAACCCGCTAGCCATGCGCAGTATTTAACCTGATCGGCCTTTTGCATGCGCGATCTGGTATGCGTTATCGCTCGCTGGGTGCTCCTGCGCCTGAATCTCACCACGTCTGCCGTAATTGCGTCTATGCCCGTGACCTGCGCTGGCATAAACATTGAGTCGTCCAGTTGGCGGACACAGCCAACTCCCAGCGATACCGAAGCCAGGGGTATTCACACATGACCAGCGCAATCGACTCCGTCCGTTCCACGCAGCCCGCCACTTCACCCCGCCCGGTCGTCGCGATCATCGCCGAAGGTGATCTCTTCGACGCGGCACTGGTCACGCTGGTGCGGGATCTCGGATTCGACGCGGTCCTGATCGACCTCGACGTCGAGCCGCCGAGCATCACCGCCGACCAGCATCCGGTGGCCACCATCGTGCGATCGGCACGTCGCATCCCGCAGCTGCGGACACGCACCTACCTGCGCGCAAGTACGGTCATCGGCCTCGTCAGCGCCACTGCCACGGAGCACGACGGCATGCCGCAACCCGACATCCGGGTGAGCGCACACTGCTCGCCCGACGAACTGCGTAATGTCCTCGCTCCGCTGTTCGGTGGTTCGGCCGCGGTGTCCACGGCGCCGGTGCACGTGACGCCCCGCGAACTCGAGGTGCTGACCACCTACATCATGGGCGCGACCATGACCGCGACGGCAAAGCACCACTTCATCGCCGAGAGCACGGTGCGTGCCCACTACCGCCGCGTCGCCGATCGGTACGCCCTCGCCGAGCGTGAGGTCGGCAACAAAGCACAGATGCTGCTGGCGTTGGTCACCGACGGATTGATCAGTCCCACAGAACTTTTGGCCAAGACCCGCACCAGCCGCCCGACCGTCGCACAGGTACGTCCCGACGCCCGACGCTGCGGCTGACCGTCGATCACCATGCATCGATCTTGGGAACCGACCGCAGGATTTCCTGCAGGTCCGGATCGAGGTCGCCGGCGAGCTCCCGCTGCGCCTGTAGCGCAAGCCTTTTCGACCCGCCGCCAGCGGGATACAGCAACGCTGGTGGCGGGTCGACGTCGAGCCTGCTGCTGTCGAGAAGTCTGGCCGCGGCACCCAGCGTGATCGCCGTGGGATCGTAGGAGGCGGGGCGTTCGACGGTGACCTCAAGGCGAGACACCGGGTCCGTCAGCGCCGGTAGGCGCACCTCGGGGGCCGACGATGTCGGGTCTGACGATTTCGGGCCCGAGGATTCCGGGTCTGAGGATTCGGACACCCGCGCGCCCGCGACGGTCGGTGTGTCCCGGTTGATCCGATGAATGCCGGTGTTGATACCGCAATCGATCAACTCGGCCAACAGCTCGGCTGTGCCCAGGCGATAAGCGATATCGAAGGTGCTGGCCAGCCGCTGATCAGCCAACTCTTCCCACTCCTCATGCTCGGCGACCCCCTGGAACCTCTCATACTCGGTCGCGATGTACGACGAGATCGCCACGTCGAGTGCCTGTCGGATGAGATCGGCGCGCAGTGCTTGGTCACCCGCCTCCGCTTGGGTTGCCTCGCCCAGATAGCGTCGCACCCGATTCCACTGGATGTCGGCCTGATGGTGGTGCAGACCTTCGGCAGCAAACCCGCGTCGAGCGTCATCGAAATACCGGTCAGCAGAGTCGAATTCACCCAACCGGGTGTGGAGATCTCCAAGGTGCCAGTCGCACACCGCAACCCGAACGGGATCTACCGCACTCACAAAGTAGGCACGCATCCGGCAGAAGTCGTCGATCTGCGCCTGGAGGTCTGTTCCAGCGAATTGCTCGCCGGCGAATAGATCTTCACTCTCGTCACCATCGAGTCCGGTCGTGATCTGAGACTGGTCGGCGTCATCTATCATGACTGTCCTCACGCGGCGTGCACACGTGATCGGTGATCGACGCCCACACCAACGGTGAGTGCCGCGACGAACGGTGTCCCGTCTCACGCCAGCACTCCAGCTTCGCGCGCTGCCAGTTATTCATCCACGCAACAGGATCCGGCGACTGGTGCGCCTCGTCGACAGCCAACCCGAGTTCGGTGGTGGGTCCCGGCACGTCACCGCGGTCGTCGCCATACCCGAACTGTTTGACGGCATCGTCGGACGGCAGGGTCCAGCGGGTGGTGGTGACCAGTTCGGCACCGGAATTCATACTGGCAGTGACCAATCCGAAGATGTCGTCGCTGCGATAGTCCACACCGCCCTCGCAGGCGATCATCGCCACGCGCGGCGGCATCGGCCACAGCTCGTGGCCCGCCATATTCCGAAATCTCACCGGCGGCATACGTCCCGATGGACCGGCATGGGGGTATTGCACAGTGCCGTACAGCAAGTCAAGCGCGCTCAACGGCCGGTGGGCGCGAGCTATCCCGGCGGCAAGGCCCCACTCATGCCACTCGCAAGAGAGGTGCAACGACGCCGACCCCGGTTGCTGCAGAGTGGAACTGACGTGCCCGACGTACATCAGCCGGCTAGGCCGCGTGATCAGGTCCTGGTGCAATCTCCATCGAGTGATCCGTTTGCGCACACCAGAATTCATGGTCGTATGCTTGGTCGCTGCGATGCGCTCCGCCCAGCAATCGGCGTTGGTGTAGTCTCCGGCCCCGGGTTGTGGAAGCACCTGCCGCAACCCGGCGGCGTTCGGTACCTCCGGGTCCACAATGTAGAGCACCGAATCAGGGGCGAATCTGATCCACGGATCCGGCTGCCTGGCGCGACCGGCCACCAGTGAAACCGGTGGCACACAAACGAACTCCGCGATCTCCATCAACCGTCGATCACCGGAGCCGATCGGCAACAAGTCCAGCGGGACGCGGGAGATCGCCGGGCTCGGCGTGTACTCGATCGTCACTTCGCCACGTGTCGCACGGGCCACGATCTGGCTAACCACGGTGTCATCGAGGATGATCTCGGACAGCTCAGCGGTGAATGAGCGTTCGCCGCCGAGTGTTCCGAGCGGGCCGCGGATCGCCCGCTTCACCTCATTCGTGCTGTCATCATCACCTATCAGCGCCTCATTCAACAACGCCGTCAAGCGTCGCAGATGAGTCTCGGGGAGCAATCTCCTGACCGTCGGATGATTCGGGTCGTCGAGCCACCGGAACGAGATATAGGTGGCGCCGGCATCAATCGCGCGGATCAGCAGAGTGAACGAAGCACCCGGCATTTACCAGCCTGCTTCGGAACACAGTTCGGCCAGCGTCGGACGCAGCGCACCATCGACCGATTCGACCTTGTCGATTGCGTCCACCAACCGCAGAACGCCTTCGAGATACGGGACGATGATGGCGACAGCGCCGGAATTGTCGGCGAAGTCGAAGTCGCGCATATCCTCCAGGGCCCGGCACGCGTTGTCGACCCACTGCTTGGCACTGCTCCGGCACAGGGTGGCGAGATCCCACGCTCCTTGCGCCACTTCGGGATCGGTGGTGTCGGATACCAGCGCGTCGGCTGCGGCCGCGCGACGATGCTGCGTCCACGCGAACCGAACCTCGCGGTCCACCTGCGCGAGCCGCACCCCGAACGGATCAGCGTGCACCGCTGACAACGGAACCTGTTCGGACACCATCACGAAATGGACGTCGTCGAGCTTCCAGGTGTCGAGCCACAACTGCGCAACAACCATGAGTCCGCGCACCGCACACCGAGCCGAGGAGATCGGCGCTCCGGTTTCGGCTTCGACGGCGATGACCCTGAGGCCGTCGACATCAGAGCTCTCCGCGATGATCTCATCACGCAAATACGCTGATACCTCGACTATTTCGTCGTCGACAGCGTTGATCCTGAGGTCGAACTCATCGGGTCCCCGGAATCTTGTGAAGCGCGGCGGAAGTACGCTCAGGTCGAGGTAAACGCCGGGTATGGCAGCCTCCGGATCACCGGCGACGGCCGCCATCGGCTCGGCCACAAGCTGAATCAACAGATCAGACCACTGCTCGGAGCGTCGATCGGTCACCGCAGCAGCAATGGTCGCCACCTGACGCTCGGAATCCATTGCGGGGCAACCAATGATCATTGTCTCGAGCTCGTCGGCTATCGGCTTGCCTCCGTCGCTATCCGAGAGCGTCTCCAGCAACGACTCCAATCGCGCACCGGACATCATGTACTGCCCGCGCGCAGCATCCATGTCTCCGGACAGAGCTGCTGCCTGAGCCTCATCCAGAGCGACGACACCTTCATCGAGAAGACCGGTGTGGAAGTGGGAGACGGCGCGGATGGTGGCGACCCGTTCCAGATCCTCTACCAGCGTTGGTCCATTCAGCGCCGACCCGTCCTCCGCATCCAGGACCTGTCCGATGAAATCCGGATCGGTAAAGCATGTGGCGCCCGACTCGCGATCGGTCTCATCCACAACAACGGCAAGTACAGTCCGCGGATCGGCGGCGTCGACGCCGATTCCGATTCCGAATGCGTCGAAGGTGACCGGGCCCAATGCCGCACCGGTGTCGGCACGCCACATGGCGAGATCATCGATGCGCCTGACAGTTCCCCGCGGTGCGTCCATCAACTGCCTCCTGGTCGTCGAACTGCGTTCAGGGCAGCGACGAGGGTGACCTGGACGTCACGGGTCGCGCCGTCGGGTGATGTCGACCGCGCCAGGTGCGGACGACCGGCGGTCCATCGCGCCGCAACCGCCGGACCCAGATTGCTGAAATCCGCAGTCGAATCGGCGAGGAAGGCCATCGCGAACTCCGCTTCCCAGACTAGGTCGTCGCCGTCGCGCAGCGAGCGATCCCGGGCGATATGAATTCTGGCGTCGGCCCGCCATTGGATGTTGCGCAGCAGACTCTCGAGTCTGCCGGCCGCATCCAGCAGCGATGGCCATCCGTTGAGCCGGTCAGTGGAGATGGCACCAGCCTTCGACCTCCGGGCCGATCCGGGGATCGTCTGTCCAGGAACGATACTCGACAGCCACCCACTGACATCGACCTCCGTCACGTCGCCGTCGCCGTCGCCATCAAACACCAGCTCGTCGGAAACATCGGAGAGTTCGGCGACGATGTCGAGGTAATGTCGCGCCATGGTTCGACGGAGCCCGGCGGGCGGCGAATCCTGCAACGCCAACCCGTTGATGAACTCCTCCAGACGGAACTTGTATTCCGACAGAGCAATGCGAGCATGCCGCTGAAAGTCACCGTCAGCGTCGACATCGTCCGACGCGCAGTGGTTGGCAATGAACTGTTCCGCCGACATCGAAGTGCCGATCACGCCCGACTCGACCATATCGTCGCGCACTGGTCTTGCCACGCGGCGAGCCATCTCTCTGACCTTGCCACACACCTTCGACGGCAGCTCCTCCTCCGGCCGGAGAGCTGCCACGCACCCATACCAACCGGTCGTGTAGAACGACAGTGGCACGGTGAAGGCCGCGGTAATGGCCGACACGCTGTTCCACCCGTCGACGTCGCCGAAGCTCTTCTCCGCGGTCCCCAGCAGCGTGGGTGCTGTTCGATGAAACTCGATGGCCACCCAATCGGTGTCGGCGAGTTTGCCTGCCCAGGCGTTCATTTCAAGGCCGAACGTCTTCTTCTCGACCGGCTCGCTGGTCAAGACGTCGGAGATCCAGCGTTTATGGAGCTTGTTGCGACTGATCTGCGCGTCGTGTCCGCTAAACCACCAGTTGGGCTCCGGCGGAGATGATGGACGTGGAATCGTCGGCGGCACAAGCGGTGTCGTCACCGAACCACTCCGCTCGCGGCGATGGGCGGCGCAGTCTGCGCAGATATCCGCGTCGACGAAGCCGGCACGCGGGGGACGATCCGATACCCAAAGTGAGCAGCGATTGCGGGATACGTCTCCGTTGCGATACGGCGGTTGTACTCAACGATCACCCGAAACTCCCGCGCCCGCTCGGGGTCTGAGCTGTCCTGCGAAATCTCCTCGAGTTGCTCGAACGAGTACAGACCGAGCTGCTGCTTACTTCCCTCACTGCAGTAGTAGGTGTGGCTGCGAGCCGGAAGCAATCCACGACGAGGGCTGGTATCCCGCCATGTTCGTTTGCACCAATCCTGGTGTTCTTTCTTGGCGATGCCGGCGATCACGGTTTCGTCGAAGCGCGGTGGTTCGGGCGCGGTATCGCCGTCGTGGCGGAGCACGCAGAAGTCCGCTGAGTTGACGAACACGATCATGTTGCGGACCGCGGCCTCACTGGAATGACGGTCGGAGATCGATTTACGTGCCTCCCGCCGCGCCTCCGCCACTCCGTCACGTGTTCTCTTGGACTCCGGAAGCCGTTCGACTGCTTGGGCTTCGGCCTCCGCGGTACGACTGCCCAGCGGTGCCCCCGGAAGCCAGCCGTTGATGGTGTAGTTGCCGGCGAACATGAACCGATAGGTCTGATCGAAAAGGCGAGCCCACTGCAGGCGGATGTCGTCGGTCACAAGGTGGGAATCGAGGCCAACGAGATCAGGGTCAACGATCAGCACCTGGCCGCCAAGTGCTTGGTCTCCGCTCCGCGACGCGCGAACCAGCGGCGCCTCCTGCTCGATCCATTCCCACCCGGTGCACGCCCTGGTGCCGTCAACGCTGGCAACGGCCGTCGTCGTCAGCTGATGATCGGCGACTGCAATGGTGAGATCTGCCACGCGGGGCGTACTTGTGTCGCATCGATCCTGCACAAGTCGACGCACAACGTGGGATTCACCACTGCCACAATAGATTCGGATAACAAGATCATCTTCGGTGGGCGTTCCGTTCACCACAATGGGGACCACCGGATTGTAGTGCCCGGGGTTCTCTGGGTCCTCGGCACCCTTCAGAAGTGATCGTCCCCATGATTGTCGAGTCACCCACTGCTGGATGGTGTGTGCGATATCTGATTGGGCCGGGGAGTCGGTGTCTGCGCCTGCATCAACGATCTCGACGACAACCCCCGAGATCAGTGTGCGCGTCTTGGTGAACGTCTTCGTCGCCGTCGCTTCGGAGTCCGGCGCATCGGGGGTAGCCGCCTTTCCGATCGCCGCGGGACCTGTTGCCGCCGCGTCGATCAGGTGACAAATATGCTCGGCGATGTTGTGTGCTGGACAGGTGACGTCCTCGTCCTTGAGCTCGACGATGTGTCGGGGACGCATCGCGTCGACGAGACGCACGTCGCCGACCACCGCCACCACTGATCGGCGGCCGGAGCGTGGCGCCACCACAACCGAAACCTGATTGCGCAGCGCTAGATTTGTCGCGTCGGAGTCGGTAGCGATGACCACGTTGGAACTGCGGGCCAGCACACGCCGTGAGATTCCTTGAGCACCGCTCTCGGTCAGCGATCCAACGCTGACCGTCGGGATCACGTGCAGGCAGGCACGCGCTGCGGGGCTGGTGCGGTCTTCGGTGATCAACAGCGCGCGTTGCTTGTTCTCCAGGCAGGATCGAACGATTGCGGTTGCAGTACTGCCGGATCCGATGATGACTAGATCCGGCCGGGCGACCAGCGCGCGAACAATGTTGCGCAACTTGGTCGATAAGGTGACCACGACTGTGCCCGCCGCCGCGATGGTAACGCCGAACGCCAGAATCGACGGTGCGGCGAGACGTGTGGGGATGGCCGGGTCGTATTCTCCGCTCAGCGCCAGATATCCGCCGGAGAACATCGCCATCGTCGAATAGATTTGCTGGACAGCCGATGCCGACTTGAACGTGGCGCGTACGGCGAAGTATCCCCAGATTGCCGCACCCCCGGCCCCGCACAGGAGCAGCACAGGCACCGTGGCGGCCAGGCGACCGGGCCAGCGGCGGGGCTTCGGTGAGCTCATCGCTTAGCCCGCATCGCCGATCTCCTCGTACGAATAGGCGAAGTGCTCTGCGGGGACCGGCCATTGCTCCCCGGCAGCACCTTCGACGACCCAGTCGCCGGGATGGGCGAGAGCTTCGCCCTCCAATGTTGCGATGGTCTCCTCCGCCTCGACCCGGCGCGCACGGAAGACCCCGGTTCTGCGATAGCGCCCCGGGCTCACCTGTACGTAGCTGCGATCGAAGACGTCGGCGGCCACCGATCGGACGCCGGCAGCGTCGCTCACTTTCCAGTCACCGGGTTCGGCGATCATCATGTCGCCGTTATTCGTTGTCCACGTCCAGGATTCGAGTACCTGCTCGGCGTCGACCTCACCGCGGCGGCGGAATGACCGCCAACCGCTGTCAGTCACGAGATGTCACCGCACGGTCTGGGCCCGATGCCTGTGCCACCTGCTCCAGTTCAGCGATCTCCGTCTCGAGATCGGTGACCCACTTGGGTTTGGGCAAGTCATCGGTGAGCCGGTCTGGAGTCCACACGTCGGCGAGGTCGAACTTCAATGACGACCGCACACCACTGATGTAGGCGTCGATGATCGATTGACGAGTGGCCAGTACGGCGTCGTAGAGGTCAAGAAACGACTCCAGGTACTTGAGGTTGGCGCCGGCGATCTGCTCGGGCGTGAGTGCGTTCATCGCTCGAAGCGCTTGGGCTTCAACCTCTTTCTTCCGCTCGCGGCGAAGGTCGGTGAGGTGCATGAGCATGACGAGGAAGGTCACCATCAACAACAGGGAGACGTAGACCAGGAGCTTGACAACGGTGTATGCACTGGCCGAGTCTGCCGGTGGTGCTGCGGTGGTACTCAGGTCTCCGCCGCTCAGGCCGGAATCCGTGGCCCCACTGCTGCTCGGATTGACCGTCTTCGAGACGATGAGTCCGGCATCAACGATCAGAACTATAAACAGTGTCGTCACCACGACCATCAGGATTCGGCTGATGCGCCGCGCGTGACTCTCAGCATTGACCATGATCGCTTGTGCGACAGCAAGTCCCACGAGGCCAAAGATAATTGGCAGCGCTAGGGCGATCACGTGGCCCTCATCCTCCGTCAGATTGAAGACCCGCTGAGTCCATTGCGTCCCGATCATCCACTCGAGTACGCCGATCGCCACGAACGCGAATATGACGAAACGATGCTTGGAGAGGAATCCGAGAAGTTTCTCTTTGCCCGTCGGGACCTTGGGAGGAGCTTCCGTGGTGAGCAGTTTCCCTTGACGTGAATCACTGATCGCGGAGTCCACCCGTTGCCCGATTTCCGCGATCTCCACTTTCACCGAACCCACGATCGAGCGTTCGCTGGGAAGCTCATGCTTGGGCGAGTGCGCGTCGAATCCCGGTGTGGTGGCGTCGATCTGGCCTATCCGCTGCGCCACATCGACAGCCTGGGCGGCCACTGAATCGTCGATGAAATACTCGCCGGTGCCGTTCTTCTTGACAATTCTGGCAGCCGTCGAGCTCAGCTCGGCCAGCGGCGGCTTGGCAAGCGGCGCGGAGGCGCTCTCAGTTGGTTGTGTATTCGGCATGGGTCACCTCTGCGTACTCGGAGAAGAATGATTTCAAGCCCTGCACCTGGGCGCTGTTCAGGTCTGCGTTCTTGGCCAGACCACTCACGTTCAGGGTGATACCGGATAGGTCAGGCTTCATCGAATCCGGCAGTGCCTTGATCCGTTCTGCCCGCCAACCTGCGTCGACGACGCTGAGGCTGCAGAGGTCGGTGTCGTAGCTGTTGTTGCAGCCGTCGGAGACGAGTTCGATGGTTCGCGTACCGGGTACGTTCTTGAGGAGGTTCGCAGCCTCGGCGATGCCCCCGAATATGTCGGTTCCGGGCGCCTGCATTTTCTCGTCGACGCACGCGTAGTACTTCTTCACTGCTGCCGGTGCCTGCGCGACGAGCTTGGCTTTCTCGTCGTCGACGTTGGTGGAGTTTCGATCCCACTTCACCGTCGCCACGAGCGGCTTGCAGTCCTCCGAACCGACCTGCGTGTTGAATGCGTACAGCGTGACGGTTGCCGGAGCATTGGCGGACCTGACCGCCGCGAGAAACTCTGACGTCGCCGAATCGACCAACTCGCCCTTGTTCGCGCTCTGAGACACATCAGCCAACACAACGGTGCCGTTTGCGGCCGGCGGGTCGTCGGAGCACGCGGTCAGTCCACCGAGTGTCACGGCAGCGGCGGCAGCGACCACGACCGCGGTGCGGAGCCTGGGTGCACCCCTCATTTACTTCGTCCCCCCTTCAGTCGCGTCACCGTTGTCCTCCGGTGCGTCATCACCCGGTGCTGCTGCGTTCTTTCGCTTGTCTGCCGCCGCGCGCGCGTTTTTGATCTGCTCACGCGCCATCTCCTGACCGAATTCGCTGAACTCCGGACCCAATACCAACGGCCTTGGCGCCCAACGCAGTTCGAGAAGATCGGCGTAGTCGTGATGCTTCTTGAGTTCGTGGGTGTACTCGCTGGACAGGTATTCGAAATGGGAAACGAGCGCACCGAGCCGCGCATTCAACGCGTCTTCGAGTTCCTCGATCTCGACCTCGAGTTGAGCGAGTGTGATCAGGTCACCGTGCAGTTGCTCCGCAGCCCTCGCCGGATTCGTCGACGACGACACCCCCCGAACCACCCGTTCGGAATGCGTGGCGATCAGCACCCGGGTTCGTGAGAACAGATCGACGGCGGCGCCCCGTCGTCCGTGACAGGCATCGATCACCAGGTGCCGGAGGCGTGTGAGTCCATCGGGTTCGTCAAGGTCGCCGGGCGACTCGACGTCGGGCAGGCCATTCTTCGCAGCTTCTTCGGCATCTTCCTTGACCTCATCCAGCAGCCCCTCGGCCGGAACCCAGAAACTGAAGGAATCGAATCTGTCCTTCGGAGTGTCTTTGTCACCAGGTGACACTTTCTCCCAGCGCGATTCCTCATCGTCATCGTCATCGGGCTTGCTCCAGGGGAACACCGGCCACCCCTTTCTATGCTGCTCAGATATGTCGCGCAGATTGTGACACACCCTGCAGGAACCCGTTGTCCAGGCGTCAACCGTAGGACGGGAAAGCGAGTCTGGGGAATCCTCGTTTTAGGGGAATCTGGAGGAATCGAGGAGTGGATTGGATCGGTGTTCCAATCAGCCTTGCGCGTCGAGTTTGGCCGCGATGTCGGCGGGGAAGCCACCGGTGGCCACCGGTCCCCAGGACTGCGGTGTGATGCGAAGCAGCGACTTATCTTGCAGGCGCATGGCCGCGCGGTACTCGTCCCAGTCCGGATGTTCACCGGAGATGGCGCGGAAGTAGTCGACGAGGCCGTCCTCGGCGTCGGGCATGTCGAGGACTTCGGCGATTCCGTCAACTTGTACCCAGGGTCCGTTGAACTCGTCGGATTGCACCATCACGCTGACCTCGGGACGGCGTCGGGCGTTGGTGGTCTTGGCGCGACCGGGATAGGTGGCGATCACGATGCGCCCGTCGGCGTCGACCCCGCCGGTCACCGGTGAGAGCTGCGGAGCACCGGAACTTCGGGTGGTGAGCAGCACCATCCGGTGCCGAGGGCGGATGAAATCGAGGAGCTCGGCGAGTTCGACGGCGGTCGCGGTGGCGATGGTTCGGGCCATGACCACCACCTTACGAGGCCCGGTGTGCACCACTATGGAATCGTGGTCGACGTGCTGTTTCCCACCCTGACCCCGGACTCCGACCTCGCCGATGCGGTCGTCGTCGGCGAGGATCGCCTGTCACGCGCGGATCTGGTCGGCGCGGCCACCGCCGCCGCGGAACGAATCGCCGGGGCACGCGTGCTCGCGGTGAATGCGACGCCGTCGGTGGACACCATCATCGGCATCCTCGGCTGCCTGATCGCCGGTGTCGCCGCGGTCCCGGTGCCGCCGGATTCCGGGGCGCGCGAGCGGGCGCACATCCTCACCGATTCCGGCGCGCAGGGCTGGCTGGGCACCCCGCCCGACGACGCCGAGCTCCCGTCGATCCCGATTCGACGCTATGCCCGATCCTGGCATCGTCACCCGGAACCGCCCGCCGATTCCACCGCGCTGGTGCTCTACACGTCGGGCACCACCGGCCTACCGAAGGGCGTGCCAATCACCCGTCGCGCCATCGCCGCCGGGCTCGACGCTCTCGCCGACGCGTGGGCGTGGACTTCGGAAGACACACTCGCGCACGGACTTCCACTGTTTCACGTCCATGGCCTGATTCTGGGCGTACTCGGCCCGCTCCGACGCGGTGGGCGGCTGGTCCACACGGTGAAGCCGACTCCGGAGGCCTACGCCGCAGCCGGCGCGTCGATGTACTTCGGGGTGCCGACGGTGTGGACTCGCGTTGCTGCCGATAGTTCTGCGGCACAGGCACTTTCATCGGCACGAGTGCTCATCTCGGGGAGCGCACCGCTTCCGGTGCCGGTCTTCGACGCCATCCGCACGTTGACCGGTCACGAGATGATCGAGCGCTACGGCATGACCGAAACCATGATCACCGTCAGTACCCGCTTCGACGGCGAGCGTCGTCCCGGTTGGGTGGGTTTGCCGCTGCGTGGCGTCGAAACCCGGTTGCTGGAAGGCGATTCCGAGGTTCCGCTTGACGGCGAGTCGGTCGGCGATCTGCACGTCCGCGGGCCGATGGTCTCGGCGGGCTACTTGAATCGGCCCGAGGCAACAGCAGAATCCTGGCTGGGCGACGGCTGGTTCGCGACCGGTGACGTGGCCGTCATCGGGGACGACGGCATGCACCGCATCGTCGGGCGACGATCCACCGACCTGATCAAGTCCGGCGGTTATCGGATCGGCGCCGGTGAGATCGAAACCGTGCTTCTCGGCCATCCAGCGGTTGCCGAGGTCGCGGTCATCGGGGTCCCCGACGACGATCTCGGTCAACGCATCGTCGCGTTTGTGGTGGCATCAGAGGTGACCGAGTCCGATTTGATCGGTTTGGTGGCGACTGAACTGTCGAACCACAAGCGTCCGCGGGAGATTCGCTTCGTCGAAGCACTACCTCGCAACGCGATGGGCAAGGTTCAGAAGAAGTTGCTCGAGTAGACGGCTACCGTGGAAGCCATGCCCATCGACGTACGTCCCGCGACCAGTTTCGCCGATGTCGCCACGATGGTGGGCCCCAAGCGCCCCGACGCCAACGTCTGCTGGTGCCTGAGCTACCGCATCCCCAACAAGCTGAACCAGGAACTGGCGCGCGAGCAGCGCGGTGACTATGTCCGGAAGCTGTGTCGACGCAAGGTCGCGCCGGGAGTGCTGGCCTACGACGGTGACGAGGTGGTCGGGTGGGCGGCGGTCGCGCCGCGCGCCGACACCACCTTCGCCACCAACCGACGCATTCCGCACGTCGACGATCTCGATGTGTGGTCGATCTGGTGTCTGCGTATCCGGCCCGGGCATCGCAAGCAGGGACTGTTGCATCCGTTACTCGCCGGCGCCGTCGAGTTCGCGCGAGAGCATGGCGCGCCGGCCGTCGAGGGGTACCCCGTCGACAACAAGGGCGAGAAGGTGGACCTCACCATGGCCTACGTGGGAACCCGAAAACTGTTTGAGAGCAACGGTTTTCACAAGTCGTCGGACACCGAATCGGTGCTGAATGGGTTTCCGCGTGTCCTGATGCGGATGGCGCTGGACTGATGCGCTCCCGTCGCAAGATCCTCGACGCCACCCTCGGCGTCATCACCGACCGCGGTTTCGGCGGAGTGACGATCGCCGCCGTCGCCGAAACCGCCGGTGTGTCGCGACAAACCGTCTACAGCATCTTCTCGTCCCGTGAAGAGCTTGTCTCCCAGGCGATCTCCGAGGTGGCGCTCGCCGCGCTGGACGGGCTGCGGGATCGACTCGAAGACGCGACGAACGCCGTTGACTACGTTGTCGAGCTGATCATCGGTGGCCGGGACGCGGTCCAGACGTCACCGATCCTGCAATCACTTCTGGTGAGCAACACCGGTAACCCCCTGTTCGATCCGGGAATGCTCGATCGGGCCAGAGTTGTGGCGCGCGAGGTACTGTCCGGCATCGTCGAACTCGACACCCGCCTATCTGATCATCTCGATGACCTGTCCGATTACACACTGCACCTTGCCTTGTCGGTGGTGATCTTCGACGACAACCGGACCGACGACGAACTGCGGACCTTCCTTCGACGCTGGATCGCTCCGGCGGTGGCATCGGTGACCGAATCCAGTTCTTGACACTTTGCCCATGAAGTGTCTAGACGCGAAGCATCGCGAACGACAGAAACCCCACGTTTCGTCAGAAACACTGCGCGCGCGCTGTGTTTCTGACGAAGTCTGGGGTTTCTGTGCGACGGCTGTTGGAAACGGGCTGGCAGAGACAGACGCTCAGTTCCCGACCGGTGCGTGACCCAGGAACTCCAGGATCGCCGCACGCCGGCGCTGGTAGGCCTCCTCGAAAGCGGACTCGGCCCGTCGTGGCTGCTCGATGGTAATGACGTCGGCGACAGTGGCCGGACGTTGGGTCAGCAGGACCACGCGGTCGGCGAGCAGAAGTGCCTCGTCGACGTCGTGGGTGACGAACAGGACGGTCATCCGGGTGCGTTCCCACACCGAGATGAGCAGTTGCTGCATGTCGAGGCGGGTCTGTGCGTCCAGGGCGCCGAAGGGCTCGTCCATCAGCATCACCTTCGGATCGCAGGCCAGCGTGCGCGCCAACTGAACTCGTTGCCGCATACCGCCGGACAGGTGGCTGGGCAGATGGTCGAGGTAGCCGCCTAGACCGACCTGCTCGAGGTATCGCGTTGCCTCCGCCTTGGATTCGCGGCCGCGGATCCCGCGCAGCTTCAGCGCGAACTGCACATTCTTCAGCGCGGACCGCCATGGCAGCAGCGCGTCTTCCTGAAAGACCATGGCGCAGTGGGCTTCTTTGCCGCTCACCGCTTTGCCGTCGACCGTGGCGACACCGCCGAGAGGTTCCAGCAGACCGGCCAGGGCCCGCAGGATCGTCGACTTGCCGCAGCCTGATGGGCCGAGGAAGACGACGATCTCACCGGGCTCGATCTCCAGATCGATCTGCGCGGCGATCTGCCCGCCGTAGCCGAGCTGCAGGTTGTCCAGGTGCACCGCCGCACTCGACGTGGTGTTGTGCACGGGAATGTCAGTGGTGGACATGGCAATCGCCTTGGCAGTCGTGGCGGTGGACTTTGCGTTCAGGTTCTTGCTTGTGGCCGTTGTGGTGCTCATGATGGCGGACCTCACTGGGGTTGTTGACGACGAGCGGACAATGGTCGGGTTCAGCGCGCTGCGCGAGGCAGCCAGTGGTTGACGCGACGACCGATGAGTTCGACGACCCATGCGGTGGCCAGGCCGAGCACTCCGATGGAGAGCATGCCGACGACAACACCTGCGTAGTCGAGCAAGCCGTAGCTCTGCCAGGTGAAGTACCCGATGCCGTACTGACCGGAGATCATCTCGGCACTCACCACACAGATCCACGCCACACCCATCGCGACGGACAGGCCGGAGAAGATACCGGGAAGTGCCCCCGGAAGCACCACTTGAGTCAGGATGGTCGCGCGGCCGGCACCCATCGTCTTCGCGGCCTCCTCCCACACCTTCGGTAGCGATTCCATCGCGTGGATGGTGCTGACCAGGACCGGGAAGAACGCGGCGAAGAAGGTGATGAACACGATGCCCTGCTCGCTGGACGGGAAGAGCAGAATCGTCAACGGCACCAATGCGATTGCCGGAATCGGACGAATGATCTCGATGAACGGACGCAGCGTCTGGCGGGCGGTGTCGGAGCGGCCGATGAGCATGCCGAGTGACACGCCGACGATCGCGGCGAGGCCGAATCCGAGGAGAATGCGCTGCAGGCTGGCAAGCATGTCCTGGTAGTAGGCGGCCGATCCCAGCCGCTCGACGAATGTGCTGAGCACATCACCCGGAGTGGGCATCCGGTTGAAGCGCAACCACGCGACCACCTCGTTGGCGGTCAGCAGGTACCAGACCACCACGAAGGCGATGATCGGAATCACGCCCAATGCAACAGCTTTCGCTGTCTTCCCGATGCGGGATGATGCCGCTGCGCGTGTCGACGTCGCCGTGGTCGACGGGATACCGGAGGATGCGACGTTCGCCGGCGGTCGGGTCCCAGGCGTATCGGTGGTGTCGAGATCGGCGGGGTCGTCGACTCTGCTGTCGGTGGTGGATGCCATGTGGGCCATGGGTTTTCCTTTCGGGGGAACTGCTCGAGGTGGGGAGCTGCTGGGTGGGTGATGCTCGTCGCGCGACTACTCGGTGGTCTTCGACTGCGTCACTGCTGTCGTGAAATCGATAGGGGTAGTTGACGGGTGGGAGATCCGGTAGTCGGCAGCACCGGCGTCGGTCGCGAAGGGGAGGTAGCGACGCTTGATCGGCGCAGTCGGATCGATGAGCCAACTGGCGTGGTCGGCAAAGAGTCTCGTTCCGGTGATGGTGTCGGGGACGTAGGTCGCACGAGCGGACTGCGATGAGCCGGCCAGGCGTCGAAGCGCGCAGCTCGGGGTCGCTGCGGGCGTCGTCGAGTCGTGTCCGGCGAACCAGATCTCCGACGCTGTTGCCGGATCGCCGACGGGGAGTCCGCACAGGCTGTCGGTGCCGGTCAGTGCCGTCGGATTGCCGAGGTTGTCGCGTCGGGCCTGATAGGAGTCGCCGAGGACGTCGCGCACGTACTTCTCGTTGATGAAGTTCGGGATGGAGAAGTCCTTCTTCACCGAACCTCGTTTGACGAGAAAGGTTTTCACCTTCTCCAGCGACTCCTGGAACTGCGGTTTGATCGGCATGTCGAAGGTGACCAATCCGTTGGGCCCGTTGTAGAGATACGCGACTTCGGGTTCGATGCCGGTGATGGCGCCGAGGCGCACGGCGGCTGCCAGCGGGTTGCTGCGGATGTAGTCGGTGGTGCGCTGCATGGCGGTGACGAAGGCGGTCATCACCTCGGGGTGCTCGCCGGCGAATTGTCGGCGGGTCACCACGCCGTGGAAGGTGGGCACGCCGTTGTCGCCGCCGTCGTAGAGCAGTCGTCCCTGTTTGCGGAACACGACCAATTGGGGCCACGGCACGAACTGGGCGAGCGCATCGACCTGGCCGCCCTCGATGGCTGCGGCGCCGATGGACGGGTCCTGGTTGGCGATGTGGACGTCGGTCTTGTCCAGGCCGACGCGGGCCAGCGCGGTGGAGAGCATGCCGTCGCCGGCCGAGCCGAGGCTGGTGGAGATCTGCTTGCCGCGCAGGTCCTCGAGCGACTTCGCAGTGGACGTGGTGGGCACCACGACCTGGTTGAGTGAGCCGCGCAGGTTGTAGCCGGTGGTGGCGATGAATTCGGTTGTGGCGTCGGAGAACTTCTTGGTCTTCGACCCATTGGTGAGCAGCGGGTAGTCGCCCATCGAGCCGATGTCGACGTGTGTCGCGATCATCGCGGCGGTCAGCGGTGCACCGGAGGAGAAGTCTTGCCAGACCACGCGGTACGTGCGGCCGGTCTTCTTCCCCTGCTCGGCCAGCGCGCTCTCGAACGCGCCGCGGTCGCGCATCAGGGTCCCGGCGTTGACGGTGTTGATGGTCTTCGACTGGTAGCCGACGTTGACCACGACCATCCCCGGGTCGAGGACACCGCACCCGGTGAGGGTGGGTCCGAACGCCGCAGCGGCGCCGAGGGCGGCCACCATGATGCGGCTACGGCTCCGGCCGCTGCGACGCCGCCTGAGGCGGGTGCGACCGGATGCCACCGGAGTCGCGGTGGCGCTGGACTGAGCAGGCTTGTTTGGCATGCTCCAAGAGTCGAAGAAAACTGTTACAACCGGGGCACTCTCTGTTGCCCGTCGGTTAAGCCACCAGGTCAGCGAGGTGCGCCGGGGGCACCGGATGAACCGCTTGACACCCGAGGTGCCCAATCATGCTGCTCTGCAGCACTTTTGCCGGATAGGCGACCAGTTGAGCAGCGCGCGCAATCCACTGTTTCGCCTGTGCACCCACCGAATCCGCCAGGCCTCGAAGTGGCCGCCGAAGTGCCCGATGCGGGACAGTTGATGAGTGCCCGACGACCACCAGAACACCCCGCCCGATGCGGCGTCGAACGAGCCGGACTACCGGTTCACCCTCGCCAACGAGCGCACGTTCCTGGCCTGGCAACGCACCGCCTTGGGCCTACTCGCCGCGTCGGTGGCGACACTGCAGTTTCTGCCGCAGCAGACACATCCGGCACTGCGATTCGGCCTCGGACTGACCCTTGGAATCCTGGCCATGGTGGTCGCCATCGGCGGTTTACGACGCTGGCGCGGAAACGACGACGCGATCCGTTCCGATCGCGCGCTGCCGCGATCGTCGATGACGGTGCTGCTGGCCTCGGGCATCGGCGCTCTCGGTGGCGGCGCCGTCATCGCTGCTCTGATGCTCGCGATGTTGTGATGGCCGGTGCTGTTGCCGGCGGCGCATGGCCCCGGACCGACCCCGGACTTCAGCCGCAACGAACCGAACTGGCGTGGAACCGTACGGCGATCGCGATGCTCGCGAACGGCGTACTCGTCGCCGGAAAGGGCGTCCTGGCGGCCGACGCCGGACCGCGCCCCGTCGTGTTCACGCTGGTCGGGGTCGCAGTGCTGGCCGCGTTTGCGGTGCACCGGATCGGTCGGCGGCGGTGTCGTGCGCTGGCCGATGAGTCCGTTCCGCTGCACACTTCGCCGCGACGATCAGTCAGTGCGACGACCGTCGCGGTGGTGCTGACGGTCGTCACGCTGACCGCCGCGGCAGCCGTGTTGTGAGCTGGATGCAGCTCAGCTGATCTGTGCGGTCTCCGCGCGCGTCAGCCGCGAATGTAGTTGCGCTGATGGTTCATTGAGCCCGATGATCTCGACATCGGTTCCGTTGCTGCGGAATCGGTCGCGGATGGAATCGAGGGTGGCAACCGTCGTCGCATCCCAGACGTGGGCGCCGGATAGGTCGATGACGACCCGGCGCGGTGGGTTGGCGAAGTCGAAGTGCTCAGCCAGGGAGCCGGCGGACGCGAAGAACAGCGCACCGGTCACTTGGTAGAGGTAAGTGTCGGGGTCGTCAGGGCTGGGCGATCCGACGACGTGTGCCGCGTCGGAGGCTCGTCGAACGAACAGGACGATCGCGCAGGCGACGCCGACGATCACCCCGATCGCGAGGTTGTGGGTAACCACGGTCACCGCGACGGTGATCAGCATCGTGGCCGTCTCCCCGATGGGCATGCTGCGCAACGATTTCGGTGAGATCGACGCCCAGTCCATGGTGGCGAACGACACCATGATCATCACCGCGACGAGCGCTGCCATCGGGATGGCGGCGAGCACCGGTCCGGCGAACAACAGCAGGACCATGAGCACCAGGCCGGCGACGAACGTCGAGATCCGGGTTCGGCCGCCGCATGACTTCACGTTCATCATCGTCTGCCCGATCATCGCGCAGCCGCCCATGCCGCCGAAGATTCCCACGGCGATGTTGGAGACACCCTGTCCCCAGCTCTCGCGTCGCGGATCCGACGGCGTATCGGTGATCTCGTCGACGATCTGTTGAGTGATCAGCGTCTCCAGCAGCCCCACCAACGCCACCGCCAGGGCGTACGGGGCAATGATCCGAAGCGTTTCCAACGTGATTGGCACGTGTGGCAGGCCGGGTAACGGCATCGCCGACGACAGGTCGCCCTCGTCGCCGACGCGTGGGACCGAGAGCGTGAACACGACAGCGGCGGCGGTGAGCAGCGCGGTGGCCACGAGGGGCGCGGGTACGGCGGTGGTGATGCGGGGCATGGCGATCATGATGACCAGGCCGATGCCGACCATCGGATACACCAGCCAGGGCACGCCGATGAGGTGCGGCAGCTGGGCGCTGAAGATGAGGATTGCCAGGGCGTTGACGAAGCCGGTCATCACGCTGTGCGGCACGAATCGCATCAGCTTCGCGACTCCCAGTGCGGCCAAGACGATTTGGAGGATGCCGGCGACGATGACAGTGGCGATCAGGTAGTCGACGCCGTGGTCGCGCACGAGCGGCGCGACCACGAGGGCCACCGATCCGGCCGCGGCTGACACCATTGCCGGCCGACCGCCGACGACGGCGATGGTCATCGCGAAGATGAACGAGGTGAACAGTCCGACGGCCGGTCCGACGCCGGCGAGGATGGAGAACGAGATCGTCTCGGGGATCAACGCGAGGGCGGTCACCATTCCGGCGAAGACCTCGGTGCGCAGGCGCGTCGGGGACCGCAGCGCGGCACGTACAGACATGGTCATCTCCTCCGAGACGGTGTGGGGCAGTAGCAACGCGGCCGGCGGGCCGTGTGGGCCCGCCGGCACGTTATCGTGTTACGACGTCACGCCTGAGCGTGAACTCCATTGGCGATCGCTGCGTTGCTGGTCGCGGGTGCGGTGATCGTGGCCGACGCCACAGTCGGTTTGACCGGGATCTCGCCGTTGCGCTTCGGAACGAAGTCCAGCGGTGCGCCCGGCGGGATCAGTTCCTCGATCTCCACGCTCTCGTTGTACTCGCGGATGATGCGGTGCGCATGTTGCATGACCCACCACCGGACGAAGGTCTGGTTGACCGGCTCCCGTTCCTTCGGGTCTTCCAGCAGGTTGATGATGCGGGCGAAGCCGAGCGGGATCTCCGGATCGTGGAAGTGCTGCTGACGGACGAAGCTGATCTTGAACTGCGACCACTTGACCGCGTGCAGCTCGTCGTTGAGCCACACCATGCTGCCTTCGCGGGCGGATTCGTGTGCGCCGGCGAAGAATTCGCGCTGATCGACACCGTCGATGAGGCGGTCGTCGGGAATCTCGCAGCCGGCGAGGCGCACCAGCGTGGTGAACATGTCGGTGACGTGCATCATCTCGTTGCTCTCCCGCGCGGGGATGTGTCCCGGCCAGCGGATCAGCGCGGGGGTGCGGATACCACCCTCGGCCGAGCTGAAGTAGGAGCCGTCGAAGAATCCCGCGGTACCACGGCCGGCGAGATGATCCTCCGGGCCGTTGTCGCCGGCGAAGACGACGATGGTGTTGTCGGCGACGCCGAGCTCGTCGAGTTCGTCGAGCAGCGACTGGAAGTCGTGGTCGAGCATCAGCAGGGCGTCGCCCCAGGCACCGTTGTCGCTCTTGCCGCGGAACTCTTCACGCACCTCGATCGGGAAGTGCAGCAGAGAATGGTTGTGGTACAGGAAGAATGGCTTGTCGTCGGCAACGGCTTGACGCATGAAGTTCTTGGCGCGACGGTCGTACTCGGCGTCCATGCGGCCCTTGAGTTCCACCGTCAACTGCTCGTCGGTGGTGTGCACGCCGCCGGATTTGGTGCCGTCGTACATGTAGGACCAGCCGTCGCGTTCGCCGTTGTACCACGGGTCGTCGGGCCACAGGCATTCGTCGTATGTCCGTGCCGGACCGTAAAATTCGTCGAATCCGTGGTCGGTCGGCCAGCGGCCGTCCTCGGCGCCGATGTGCCACTTGCCGTAGCAGGCGGTCGCGTAGCCGGCGTCGGACAGGATGTCACCGATGGTCCGCTCCCACGACACGAGTCCGCCGGCGTTGCCGCCCAGTGCGATGGTGTGGTTACCCGAGCGGATCGGATAGCGTCCGGTCATCAGCGCCGAACGTGTTGGCGTGCACTGTGGTTCGACGACGAAGTGCGACAGCTTGAGTCCCTCGCCGGCGAAGGTATCGATGTTCTTGGTGTCGGCGCCACGCAGGATGCCGCCGCCATAGCAGCCGAGCTCGCCGAGGCCGAGGTTGTCGACGTGGAAATAGACGATATTCGGTTGCTTCTCAGGTGATGTGGACATGGTTCATCCTCAACTTTCTTTCATGGGGCTTCTCTGCTCCTCGGACGGTCCGCGGCGCAGTGAGGTATCGGTAGTCAGTTGTGCGCGATCGCTACTGCGAGATCGCTTGTGTGAGTGAGGTTGCGCGGGATCAGGGGTGGGTCGCGCGCGGGTTGACCGACGTGAGGGTCACGCGGTCGCCGCGGTAGCGGACGGATTCGAGGTCGAACGGTGTGCCGTCCTCGAGGTAGGTGAGTCGATGAAGGAGCAGCACCGGGGTTCCCACGCGGACTGCGAGCAGACGGGCGGTTCCGCGGTCGGCCGAGACCGCCTCGACGGTGTTCTCCGCCTGTCCGAGCCGAACTCCGAGGCGCCGCTCCAGGAGACCGAAGACATCCTCGTCGACGAGGTTGGCGCCGGCCAGGGCGTCGATCGCTTCTGGTCGTAGCGACGTGGTGTCCAGTGACAGTGGCACATTCGCCACGGTCCGCAGGCGCTCGATGAACAGGATGGGGCTGCCTTCGGGGATGTCGAGTTTGGCGGCGACGAACGGGGTTGCCGTCGACTCCCGTGCGGAGAGCACCTTGTTCTCGACGCTGAGCTGATGTCCGGCAAGCGATTCCGCGAGGCCTTCCAACCGGTCGATACGTTGGCGGAGCTTGGCGCCGGTGACAAATGTGCCCGCACCCTGCACGCGGGTGATCAACCCTTCCGCGCGCAGCAGTTCCAGCGCTTCGCGGATGGCGTTGCGGCTCACTCCCCATTCGGCGGCGAGTTCGTTCTCCGGTGGCAGCATCGGCCGGGGTGCGGCCAGACCACCGAATGCACCGTCGAGGATCTGGGTGCGCAGCACGTCACGGACCCAGCGCGCGGCATCTTCGCGCGTTCCGGCGTACTTCCGGACCGCGGGACGCGGGAAGTCCTTCGGAGGTATGCGTGGAGACGATGTCATGGTCATAGATTCTCATTCGTTGGCGGGTCTGACGTTGCGTTGCACGGTTCTCTCAGACGTCCGATGGTGCAGATGTCCTGCACTCTCAGATATCGAGAAACCTTTCATCTTTGGCATTGCGGGTGATGAAGTCGCGTCGGGCATCGACGTCCTCCCCCATCAGGATCGAGAACAGTTCGTCGGCGGCCGCGGCGTCGTCGAGCGTGAGTCGACGCAGCACGCGCACGGCCGGGTCCATGGTGGTCTCCCACAGTTCCTTGGCGTTCATCTCGCCCAGCCCCTTGTAGCGTTGGATGCCGTCGGTCGGGATCTTGCGGCCCGCGGCGGCGCCGGCGGCCAGCAGCTGGTCGCGATGCCGGTCGGAGTAGGCATACTCATGAGACTGCTTCTGCCACTTGAGTTTGTAGAGCGGCGGCTGCGCCAGATAGACGTGACCATGCTCGATCAGCGGCTTCATGAACCGGAACAACAACGTCAACAGCAGCGTCGCGATGTGCTGACCGTCGACATCGGCATCGGCCATCAACACGATCTTGTGATACCGCAACTTCGACAGATCGA